>CALNYN010000031.1:0-19503 GCA_942490755.1 uncultured Gemmatimonadota bacterium | reverse complement strand
ATTGCTAATTGATCCTCGGGGGCGGGAACCCGATCCGCGCCGACGTGGCGATTCGCTACGAGGACGCCAAAGACCGGACGGGACCGCGTTACGGAGAGATCGGAAACCTCGAAGACGTCGCGGCGGTGGACACGCTCGACGTTACGGGGATGTTTCTTCATGCAGAGCCAGGCACCGACGGTACGATTCGGGCTGGTGAAGCCGCCGTCCTGACCGTGCGACGGGACAGGGAAGCGGACAGTGAAGTGGTCTGGAACTCAACGGCTGTCGGGCCCTCGTATCAACCCTGACGACGGAAAGAAAATTGGTTGGTTGCGCCGCGTGGAAACTGATGCGCGAAATCGCGATATTCCCGGTCGTCTAACCACTGCCGGCACGGGCGAGGGGGTTGCGGAGTGAATCGCGATCCCCTCGGTTGTTATTGTCGAAATATTCAACGAGGAGTCGGTTTGTCGGGTAGTCCGCACGGAAGTCCACATGAGCATTCGGAGCCCGGCAGCTGCCCGGCGCGCCCGACTGCCGGAATCCTGCCCGGTCGGTCGATTCGGCGCTGGGGTCTGCTGCTGCTCGGCCTCCTGTCGGTCGGAGTCGGGTTCGTCGGCGTATTCGTTCCGGGGCACCCGACCATGGTCTTCCTGATACTCGCTTCGTACTTCTTCACGCGAAGTTGCCCTGGCGTCGAGGAACGCCCTTGTCCGGGCCCCGATCTTCAAACCGTACCTGCAGTACCTGGACGGAGATCGGGTCATGCCGCTGCGCGCCCGACTCACCACGATCGCGATGATCTGGGGAGCCTCGAGTATCAGCCTTTGGATGGTCGGCACCTCGGGGACCGATTGCTCCCTGGTTCGAGCGATCACCATCCTCGTGGCGCGGCGGCAATCGGGTCCGGATTCGTGATGGCGATGTTCCGCGGCCGCCGTTGACAATCCTGCCCACAAGGGGTCACGGTCGCCCTGTCGTCATCGGGCGCCCGACCTCAGCCGGCCCGACTCCAGGAGCCGGCTCCACGTGTAAGATCAAATGTCAGCATGCTCTATAGCGGCGAAGAGCGTGTTCGGAGTCGCTGAGGCACCCGCGACATTGAGACGCTCCATTTGGTCCCCAACTTGCCTATAAACCGGGATTCGTCTGCGCACCGCGACTGGAGGTCTGCATGCAGTTCACTCGCTCGTTCATTCCGATATTTCTGTTGACCCTCGGAGGAGCCCTGGTGTTGGGAGACTGTGCACCGGAAAGGGGGGACATGGAGAGTCGTGCAAATCCACTGCTCGCGGAATGGGACACCCCGTTCGGAGTCCCCCCGTTCGACCAGATCCGGAACGACGACTACCTCCCGGCCTTTCATGCGGCCATGGAGAGCCACGCTGCAGAGATCGAGGCGATCGTTTCGAACGACGAACCGCCGACTTTCGAGAACACGATCGTGGCGATGGAATGCGCCGGTGCTGACCTACCCCGCCATGCGTCAGCGTGTTCTACGCCGTGGAGGGCGCACAACTCAACGACACACCCGCGAGGTAGCCAGCAACATCTGCCAGAGCCTGCTGGCCATCGTGGACGACATCCTGTTCAACCCGGAGCTGTACAGCCGGGTGTCGGAAGTCTGGAACGGCCGTGAGTCGCTCGATCTGGAGCCTGAGCAGGCGACGCTGCTGGAGGACACGCACAAGGGCTTCGTGCGAAGCGGAGCAGCCCTGGACGAAGCATCGAAGTCCAGCCTGCGCGAGATCAACGCGGAGCTGGCCGAGCTGTCCGAGAAGTTCAGCCAGAATCTGCTGAAGGAAACAAACGAGTTCGAATTGTACGTGGAGGACCGGGCCGACGCCGGGCACATCCCGGGCAACTTGCTCGTGTCCGCACAAGAGGAGGCGAGGAGGCGGGGTCACGAGACCGGACTTTCGTTCACCCTGCAACGCCCCAGCATTAATCCGTTTCTCCAGTACTCGCCGAATCGCGAGCTTCGGAAGCAGATCTTCCTGGGCTACGCAATGCGCGGCAACAACGGCAACGAAGCCGACAACAACGCGATCCTCGCGCGAACCGCCGACCTGAGGCTCGAGAAGGCCCGGTTGCTCGGGTATCCGTCGTACGCCGCGTACGTCCTGTCGGACAACATGGCCGAGACGCCCGAGCGGGTCTACGGGCTGCTGGATGAACTCTGGGCGCCCGCGCTCGAAGTGGCGAAACAGGATCGTGATGCACTCCAGGCGATGATGGAAGCGGACGGGATCGAAGACGACCTCGCCGCCTGGGACTGGCGGTACTATGCCGAGAAGGTGCGGAAGGCCCGCTATGACCTCGATGAAGAGACGTTGCGACCCTACTTCGAGGTCAGCTCCGCGCGCGACGGCGTGTTTGAGGTGGCAAACCGACTCTACGGTGTCACGTTCACCGAACTTCCGGATCTGCCGCGCTGGCATCCCGATCAGGAGGTGTTCGAGGTGCGAGAGGCGGACGGGACGCATGTCGGAATCCTGTACATGGACTTCTTCATGCGGGAGAGCAAGCGGGGCGGGGCGTGGATGAACAGTCTGCGCTCCCAGTCCCGATTCGACGGCGAGGTCACGCCGATCGTGACCACGAACTTCAATTTCCCTCCGCCCTCCGGCGATACGCCGTCGCTGCTGTCGTTCGGCGACGTGGAAACGCTGGCGCACGAGATGGGTCACGCCCTGCACGGGCTGTTCTCGGACGTTACCTACCGGTCCCTGTCGGGGACATCGGTCGACCGGGACTTCGTGGAGCTCGGATCACAGATAATGGAAAACTGGATGGGTGAGCCGGAGGTGTTGAGGCTGTATGCCGAGCACTTCGCGACTGGCGAACCGATACCGGAGGAGTTGGTCGAGAAGCTGGACAACGCGGCGAAGTTCGACCAGGGATTTGCCACGGTCGAGTACCTTGCTGCATCCTATCTCGACTTGGCCTGGCACACGCTCGAGGCGCCGGTCGGGATCGAGCCGCAAGAGTTCGAGCAAGAGGCGATGGAGCGTGTCGGTCTGATCGAGGAGATCATCCCGAGGTACAGGAATACCTACTTCGCGCACATATTTTCCGGTGGCTACTCGGCGGGATACTACGCCTATATCTGGGCTGAAGTCCTGGACGCCGATGCATTCCAGGCGTTCAAGGAGACGAGTCTGTTTGACCAGGAGACCGCCACCCGGTTCCGGCAGGAGGTGCTGTCTCAGGGTGGGACCCGGCCCGGCATGGAACTGTACGGAGCGTTTCGTGGACGGGATCCATCGATCGAGCCGCTGCTGGAACGTCGGGGCCTGACCGGCGGTGACTGACGGCTGACAAAGGAAAAAAGGGCCGTACCGATCACCCGGTACGGCCCTTCATTCGATTCGGGCATTCCGCCCGGGTTGGTTCAGACCTTGATGACGTTAGCCGCCGCCGGACCCTTCTGGCCCTGGACCACATCGAACTCCACGATGTCGCCCTCGTTCAGACTCTTGAAGCCTTCCGCCTGGATAGCGGAGTGGTGCACGAAGTAGTCCTTGCCACCCTCGTCGGGCGTGATGAAGCCGAAGCCCTTCTCGTCACTGAACCACTTCACGGTTCCACGCATGCGCATCGCCCTGCTCCTGTGTTCGGTCAACGTTCGGAGTTCGGACGATCCCGCAGCATCCGACCGCTTGACGCTCGCGCGGACTCAACCCCCGCGCAGGGTTCCGGGGCAGGCCGACCCCGACTCGATTTTCTGGCCCCGGGAGCAATAGCATCCCGCTGGCCTGCCGTACGGTCCTGCCGGCGATTCGATACCGGCGATTACCGCTCGACAACACTCGCTTGCACGCCGCCGGCCGTCAAGAGCCGATACGCAGAATTCGGAGCCAGTTCGAGAGCAGCTCCCCGAGCGCAACGCCGCGCGGCGGGCTGGTTTCCGGATCGCCGCCGGCTCATTTTGGGAGCCGCCCGGGCGATGTGCCGTCAGTGTCGTTCTGTCGGGCAGAAACCGCGCTCGGCCAGGAGGCCCGGCATGGCACACATTCGACTTCGCAGCCCGACACTTGTGGCGCTGGCTGTTCTGTGCCTGCCGCTGACGGTCGCCGGCCAGGATGCCGGCCAGCCGGGCGCGGAAACCGTGTCGACTCCCGTCGAGTCGCTGATCGTCCTCTCGGTCGACGCTTACGGAGGGGAGGTCGCCCTCGCGGGTGCGAGCCGGATGATTCAGACCGGCACGGTCAGCTCCATCATGCGGTCCGGCGCTACCGGGAAGATCGTTCGCCTGTACGAGCGCCCGATCAGATTGCGCGTCGGAATCGAGTATCCCGGAGACGAGTCGGAGGTGAGGATTCTCGACGGTGGCCGCGGGTGGCGAAACGGCGTACCCGCTAGCGGTCCGATGTACCAGGCGATGCTTCTCCAGGCCGCCCGACTGGGACTCCCGGCGATCTTGCTGGACTTCCAGGCGAGCCTCCAGGACCTGGGAGAGATCGAGCGGGGCGGAGTCCGGCTGCGGGCCGTTGGCCTGGAGTTTCACCAGGGGCTTTCGGTCACCGCAGAGATCGATCCGGAATCCGGCCGGATCGTGCGCTCCGCCGGCACGATCTCGGGACGGGACGGGCGTCCAGCCCTGACTTTTGCTACCGAGTATTCGGACTTCCGCGATGTCGATGGAGTCCTGGTCCCGTTCCACGAAGTCAACTATGCCCAGGGGCGGCGGACGGGCGAGACCCGGCTCGATTCGGTCGAACTGCTGCAGGACGTCCCCGCCGGGAGCTTCCGCCCACCTGTCGACACCGGCCCGACACAGGAGAGCCAGCGCACGAGGACCTGAATCGGCAGCCCGGGTGCCTGGCTGGTAAGTGCAGGCAGGATTGTCAGAAGTAGGCTGTGACGGACAGATACAGACTGGCGGGTACGATTCCGTATTCCGAAGCAGGAAGCTCTGTCACTGGTGCACCGGGTATCGACGGGGTCGATGTGGTTTCGGAACCGAATCCGAGGTACATGCCGGCCCGACCGGTGAGCTCGTTGGACAGAGACAACGAGGCGGCAGGTGACAGCAGAACGCTTCCGTCCGACAGACTCCATAACGTGAGCCACTCGAGCGCCAGGAGGGGAGAAGCCTGCCACATCGCCTGGAGCGCTGCCTCGTGCTGCCCCAGGACCTGGAGTTCACCCCGAATGTAGGGCACTGAGAGGACTGTCGGCAGAAGGTCCGATCCCGATGCGGCGCCGAATCCGTCATACTGGTATTCGACAGCCACGTAGATGTCCCGTCCCGCCAGGACGAAGTTCCGGTCGGCGCCCACGGCAGCCCGCCACACGGTCTCGCCGGGCTCGTTTCGCACGGACGATTCGCCGCGAAACGCCATCTCCCATATGGTCACGGTCGCCGAGACTGCGGCCCCGGGCCGATCGTAAATCATCCCGCCCCATCCTCCCAGCTCCCAGTGACCCACCAGCGTGGTGCCTCGGACGAGTGCGGTCAGGCTGGTTTCGTCTCCCAACTTCGTCGGATTCACGACCGCGTCGAATTGGGTGAACGTCCCCGCGTATACCTGTACTCGAGCGACATCCACGCCCGCGCGATAGTCCCGGAACGGATCGGCCGGGTCAAACGGCGCAAACGGATCGGCAGGCGTGAGGAACAGGGTGGTAGCCCACGACACGGCCTCGCGCCCGGCCGAGACCTCGATCTGGTCGCCGACCGGAATGTTCACGGACAGACGATCCACCCGGTTCGTCCACCTCGCGTGGTCGCCTTCGGCGATCGTGCCCTGCAGCGGCAGCCAATGGGTCAGGGATTCGGTGGCTCCCAGCGAGGCAAACGGCAATCCTCCGAGCTCGGAATCGGTGTAGAGTTGAAGGCCCTGCTCATAGGCGACATCCAGTCCGACTGCGCCGAACTCAGGAGATGTGCTCAGGCGCAGTCGCTGGAAGTCCGTCACTCCGGCTGGCGTGAACGGTCCCTCGAGTGAACCGGTGGCGACGTTGAGGTAGTAGCCCCGGAGATCGAGGCCTGTAACCTGCGCGACCGACAGCGCCGGCAGCAGGCACAGCGCAACGGTTACAGCGGCGCCCACCGCCCATGGCGCACGCACCCGAGCGTCAGTCCCTACGCTCGTCCGCCACGATCGCTCCGTCGACGAGCTGCACGTTGCGTCGGGCTCGCTCCATCAGCAGAGGATCATGGGTCGCGAACACGAACGTCGTGCCGAGTTCACGGTTGAGTTCGGACATCAGGTCGATCAGCGAAGCACTGGTAGCGGTATCGAGATTCGCAGTCGGCTCGTCGGCGAGAACCAGCGCGGGTTCACCGACCACCGCCCTTGCAACGGCCACGCGCTGCTGCTGTCCGCCCGACAGCTTTCCAGGAAGCCGGTCTTCGAGTCCGGCGATTCCGATCCGCTCGAATAACTTCTCCACCCGGATCCGCCGCTCCGCGGACGGTACACCCCGCAACAGCAGTGTGAACTCCGCGTTCTCGAGCGCCGTGAGCACCGGCAGGAGATTGTAGGCCTGAAACACGAAGCCCACGCGTTCGAGACGGATCTCCGCGAGCTCCCGATCCGGGAGGCTGCCGATCTCCCGTCCGTCTACCCAGACCTGTCCGTCCGTCGGCCGGGTAAGCCCGCCGATCAGATTGAGCAATGTCGTCTTGCCCGATCCGGACGGACCCGCGAGAACGACGAACTCACCGGGATCGATCCGGAATGTCACCCCGCGCACGGCTTCTACCCGGATGTCGCCGTGCTCGAACACCTTCCACAGGTTTTCGGTTCGCACGGCTGCCGGGCTGCTCGATCGACCTGGGTCTGCAGTGGATTCGTTCATTCCGCAAATTTCATCGCCTCGGCCACGTCGATTCGAGTGGCCCGCCAGGCGGGGTAGATGGATGCGAGGATGCCGATCGACAGGATAAAGAACAGGCTCTGGGCGATCTGAGTCGGGTGGAAGCGCGGTACGATGACGGGATCGATCACGACACCCGCGGCTGTCATCTCCTCCCTCATCAGCGACGAGAAGTCGAGTCCGTCGCGGAAGAACAGCCACACGACGGCCAGCCCGAGTGCCATTCCCGCGAGGCCGCTGACGATCGTGAGCAACATCCCTTCGGCAAACACCAATCGGCCCACCTCGGCTCGCTTCAGACCGAGCGCCCGCAGCACGCCGAATTCACGAGTCCGCTGCATTACCGACATCAGGATCGTGTTGATGATCGCCAGCGCCGCGATTCCGAACAGGATCGCGTGGAACACGTAGTCGGCCCAGTCGTCCATGCGAACGGCGGCATCGAGCTCCGGCTGTGCCTCGCGCCAGTCGAGTGGAACGATCGCGCTCGACCTCTCTCCAAGCGCCGTCTCGAGCGACGCGAGTACCGGACGGACGGCGCGACTGGATTCGAGCAGCAGGTCAATCGATGTGACGGCCCCTGGGACTCCGAGCCATTCCTGCGCGGTGGGCAGGGGAATCTGGATCAACGCCTCATCAGCCTCAGGGATTCCCGTGCGGAACGTCCCGACCACCCGTGCCATCTGGCCCACGATCTCTCCCGATGCATCCTGTGCCGTGAGGACGAACCGATCGCCGGGCTCGAGGTCGAGTCGCTCAGCCAGACGCGCCCCGACGTAGGCATGCAGCCGATCGTCGGGCGCCAGGTATCTTCCCGCCTCCAGCCGCTCGGGAAGCAACGAGAAGCCCTGTTCGGCAGTGGGATCGACACCCGTCACCCCCACCGGCAGGGCTGATGAAGCCGAGCTGGCGAGTCCCTGCACGGCCAGTCGTGGAGCCTCGGCGACCAGGCGCTGTGCCACATTTGGTTCGGCGAGGGCGGCTGCGACCGCCAGGCGGTCCTCGCTCGACATCCGGTACTCGAGCGTACGCTGCCGTCGATACTCCGGCGCCTGGACGGACACGTGGCCGCTTCCGAGCCTGACGCCAGCGTCGATCCAGTCCTCGTGACCGCCCTCCGCCAGGGCCCGTGAGAAGACCAGCAGAGCCATGCCCACCACCATGGCGGCGCCGCTCAGCAGGGTCCGTCGCCGCTGTCGGATCAGGTTGCGCACCGCGAGGCGCATCTGGAGCCTGAGATTCGAGCTCATCGCTTCATCTCCCGGACAGCGTGTCGGCAGGAGGAATGCGAGCGCTGCGGATCGCGGGGAGGACCGCAGCCACGGTGGCGGTGAGAAAGAGGGACACTCCGGTAAGCCCCAACATCGACCAGGGATACTCAACCCTGAGGATCGGCCGCATCAACCCACCGGACATCGTGAAGCCACCGTACAGCCAGCTCACGTCCGGCGGAGCCGTGTGCCACCAAACGAGGATGGGCACGGCAAGCGCCACTCCCGCCAGCAGGCTGAGTGCCGCGAGCGAGACGGCCTCGGCCAGCACGGAGCCCGCGATCATGCTCGGTCGGGCTCCGAGCGCGAGCAGCAGGGCAAATTCTTTGCGCCGCTCGAAGCTGGACATGAGAAGTGTGTTCGCGACTCCGAAGATCGCCATTCCGAAGATGATGACGAGGAGAACCCACTGCATGCTCTCAGTGAGGCGCGCATAGTCGACCATTTCCGGCCGGAATTCCGTCCAGGCTCGTGCTTCCGCATCGACGTTGTCGCCAAGCACCTCGGTCAGCGCGGCATTGACGGCCCTGGCGGCTTCCGGAGCGGCCCACGGATCTTCGACCCGAGCCGCCACTTCGTGAATCCGGCCTGCTGGGAGCGCGAGCAGCGTCTGGAGAGCGTCGATCGGAGCGATTGCCCACGCGAGGTCGAGGTCGGTCAACGATGTCTCGAACACGCCGGACACCACGAACAGATCGTTTCCCAGCGATCCGTCGCCGGCCGGGGCGACCAGTACCACCGTGTCGCCCGGGCCCGCGGCTACCTGGTTCGCCATCTCCGAGCCGATCAGGATCTCGTTGCGGCCGGCACGTGGGAGTTCGCCATCCCGCAGCGTGGTGAGGATTCGCGACACGGCCGGCTCCAACTCGACGTCCACGCCCATCAACACACCGGCCGCGGTGGCCGATCCAGTACTCACGAGCCCGGCACCGAACACCCGCGGCGTGGCAGCAGCCACCTCCGGGACGGATGCCACCGCACGCACCAGAGTCTCGACGTCGACGCCGTCGCGACCCCCGACAGTGGCGTACAGACTGCGGTCCGGCAGATACTCGGCGGAGTGAACCTGGAGCTGACCGGTGAGGATACCGGTACCGTTATCCACCATTTCGGCTACGAGACCCCCGGCGAGGCCACTCATCACGACCACGGCGACATAGCCCAGTGCCAGGCCGCTCGCCGTAATCCAGGTGCGGCGCCGGTTACGCCCCAGGTTTCGCCAGCCGATCCTCCAGCCGGGCTTTTCGTCCATCAGGCTTCAGTTCCTCGCGCGAAGCTGGCGGAGCGAGAAGTCGTCGGGGGCAAGATCCACGTCGAACTCCAGGTTCTCGTAGCGGACCTCCGTGTACTCTCCCGGATCGTCCTCGGGCACCATTCGCATGGTGGCCGGCACCAGGCGGTCGCCAAACGTCGTGAAGTCTCCGAACGTCAACGTACGCATCAGCGAGCCGTCTTCGTCGTGATACCGGGCCCAGACCGGCATCAGGTCGTCCTTGCGTACCTGGTAGCGGATACTGCCCCACACGACGGGAGCCTCCGGACGTGGAATGAGAACGAATTCCCAGACATCTACTCCGTCCCGGGATCCATCATACTCGATCGAAATGTCGTAGTCCTCCACGAGTCGGCTCTCCTTCACCAGATCATCGTTGGTGAAGTGCGAGCCCATCCACGAGGCGCTCATCAGGGACGCCGGAATCTTGATCGTCCGGTCGACCTTCGGGAGGTAATTCCAGATCTCGGTGCCTGACTTCAGCGTCGCCGTTCCTGCATCCTTCTTCGGCTCGAGGATTCGGACCAGGGCATACTCGGTCCCGAGTGACGAGACTGTCATGCGCATTTCGCGGCCCCAGTTCTCAGTCAGCACCTCCATCAAGACCTCGCCCCTGGATGACTCGCCACGCATCATGCGGTCCACGTAGTCGACGATCTCGCTCGGGGTCGCATCGGGGGGCGGACGGTCCACTGCCTGGCCGCGGGCGGGCGGCGCCAGCGTCGGTGCCGTGAGGAATACGAGCGCGAGTCCTGCGGACCCCAGAAGGCCCGATCGGAATGCGATTCGGTTGGCCGTGACGCTACACGGCGGGAGCTTCATGGTACGCCCTTCCGGTACAGTCCGTTGACGGTGATCCGGCGGAACGCTTCTCCGGTCGCTTCGACGGTTTCCGTCGGAACGACGGGAGACAGTCCATGGCGGTCGAGCGCTTCGTCCAGTGCCTCGGCGCCGAGCAGCACGTGACGTCCGGACTCGTGTCCGATGTAGACGTCCGGCTCGCCCGGCACAGGTTCCATTACCGTGCCTTCGAGCTCGGTACCCGGCGCGAAGTTCGCAAGCAGGAGGTGCCCTTCATCATCCAGCACGCGGGCGGACTCGGCGAGCGCCAGTTCGTAGGTGGCTCGATCAGGGGCGCTGTGAAACACGCCGAGCGCGACGACGAGGTCGAAGCTCCGGTCGCGGAAGCCGCCCAGCAGCTCCATGTGGCCGACCCGGACCCGGCGGGCCGCCTCTCGCTCGCCGAGCACGTTGGCGATCCGAAACCGGGTGCGGCGGACCATCGGCAGCGAGGAATCAATCGCGTACAGATCACAACCCGATCGGGCCAGGTACACCGAATTCCGACCGCCGGCGCAGCCGACATCGAGTACCCGCAGTCCTTCCACGTCCTCCCGGACGGAGAGCCATTCGGCGAGCCGCCGGTCGGGTTCACGGCCGGCGAACTTCTCGACGATTTCAGGTCGCTCCCAGAACGGCAGGGGGTCGCGCTCCATCCGCACTCTCGCTAGCTCAGCAACTCGACGCGATATCGACCGCCACCCGTGCATGATAGCTCATCCTCAGCCCGCCGTCGAAGCCGCCAGGTCGAGAATATTGCCCGCCAGTAGCGGCAGCGGCATCTTGGCGCCGTCAACGAATTCACCGGCCGTTTTCCCCTTCGTTGCGAGGCGACCCGGCATGCGACGTATCGGGCTTGTGCTTTCCGTATTCCTGGCCTGCGCACCGACGCTCGAGGCGCAGAGCGTGGCCGATCACCCGCGAGTTCGTGAGGCGACCGGCCTGATCGAGGTGTGGCTCGATGCTCAACGGGCCTACGAGGGCATACCGGGGATCTCGGCCGCCGTAGTGCACGATCAGGAGGTGGTCTGGACCGGGGCGACCGGCTATGCGGATCCCGAGTCCGGGACACCGGCGACGGCAGGCACTGCCTACAGCATCTGCTCGATCTCGAAGCTGTTTACGGCAATCGGAGTGATGCAGCTCCGGGACGCCGGTGAGCTCAGGCTCGACGACCAGGTGTCCGATCTCCTGCCGTGGTTCGACATCCGGGACACATACGAGAATTCACCGCCGGTGACCGTACAGGGACTCCTGACGCATTCGTCAGGTTTGCCGCGGGAGTCGGAGCATTCCTACTGGATCGAGCCGTTCGATTTCCCGACGCGAGACGAAATCGTGCAGCGCCTGGACGCGCAGGAGATGCTCTATCCGTCGGATCGATATTACCAGTATTCCAATCTCGGTCTCACGCTGGCCGGGGAGGTCGTGGCCGAGGTCTCCGGCGCGCCATTCTCCGAGTACATGCGGTCCCACATCCCGGATCCGCTCGGGATGAGCAGTACGTGGCCGGACATCGGCGAGTACCCATTCCCGGACCGTCTCGCAGTCGGCTACGGTTCTACGCGGCGGGACGGTTCCCGGAGCCGGATGCCGCCGTTCGCGGCGGAGGGAATCGCCCCGGCCGCGGGATTCGCCTCCACGGTCGAGGACATGGCCCGGTTCGCGGCGTGGCAATTCGATGCGGTGGAGTCGGGAGGGGACGAAGTACTCGGGGGAAACACGCTGCGCGAAATGCAGCGCGTCCACTGGATGGACCCCGACTGGAAAACGACGCGAGGGCTCGGCTTCGGGGTGTACCGCGACCGGGGCCTCACCTACGTCGGACACAGCGGCCTGTGTCCGGGCTTCGAGTCCTCGATACAGCTGTATCCCCCGGACCGCCTCGCGGCGGTGGTGATGACGAACGCCATCGGTCTGAGTCCGTCCGCCCTGGCGATCGAGATGCTTCGACTGATCAAGCCCGCGGTTGTCCAGGCCATCAAGGAGCAGGATGAGGCGGGGAGTGGTGCCACGGAAGACGGTCGACCGACCGGGGAGTTCCCGCCGGAGTTTCGTCGATTCGTCGGGTCCTACGACGAAGATCCCTGGGGTGGCGAGTCCGCCGTTGTCCCGTGGAAGGACGGCCTGGCGATCCTGTGGCTGCCGACGATGAATCCGCTCGACGATCTGACGCGGCTGGAGCACGTCGACGGAAACACGTTCAGGCGCATCCGGGATGACGGAGAGCCGGGGGAGACGTACGTATTCGTAGAGGCTGGGAACGGCAGGGTCACGGGCCTGCGCTATCACAGCAACACATACCCGCGGATGGACTGAGTACCGGCCGACCTCGACCGGGGGAATGCCGCCATGTCCGGTGGCCGACCGACGGGCAATACACTAACATCCGTGCGCGGGCAGCAGCGGTCTGGATCGCTCGACAAAATCCGTTAACACAAGTCATTCCAACGGGATATAGACATCATGCAAGACTTTTTGGAGCGCCTCGGGATCGAAGACATGAACCCCGGTGGATTCGCCGGGAACTGGATTGGATCGGGCCCCGAGCTCGAGGTCACCTCACCGACGGATGGCTCCGTAATCGGGTACGTACGGCAGGTGAGCGAAGAGGAATTCGACAAGATCGTCGCCCGGGCTCACGAGGCCTTTCTGGAATGGCGGAAAGTCCCGGCGCCTCGCCGGGGAGAGGTCGTCCGGCAGCTGGGCCTCGCACTGCGTGAAGCGAAGGCGGATCTGGGCAAGCTGGTCAGCCTCGAAATGGGGAAAATCCAGGCCGAGGGCGAGGGCGAGGTGCAGGAGATGATCGACATCTGCGATTTCGCGGTCGGTCTGTCCCGCCAGCTCTACGGGAACACGATGCAGTCGGAGCGTCCTGACCACCGGATGTTCGAACAGTGGCATCCACTGGGTGTCGTGGGCGTGATCACCGCGTTCAACTTCCCGGTCGCGGTGTGGAGCTGGAATTCGGCGCTGGCCGCGGTGTGCGGCGATTCCACGTTGTGGAAGCCGTCGAGCAACGTGCCCCTGTGCGGAGTCGCGGTCACGAAGATCGCCGAGAAGGTGTGCCGCGCGAACGATGTCGATCCGGCGATCTTCTCGCTCGCTGTCGGCAAGGGCTCGACCGTGGGTGAGAAGCTGCTGCAGGACAGGCGCATCCCGCTCGTGTCATTCACGGGAAGCACGAACATGGGTACACGCGTGGCAGAGGTGGTCGGTAAGCGCCTGGGCCGCACGATTCTCGAACTGGGCGGCAATAACGCGATCGTCGTGACGCCGAGCGCCGACATGGATCTCGTCCTGCCAGCGATTCTGTTCGGTGCCGTCGGAACCGCAGGGCAGCGGTGCACCAGCACGCGGCGGATCATCGTGCATGAGTCGATTAAGG
The DNA here is from genome assembly GCA_942490755.1 of uncultured Gemmatimonadota bacterium. GTDB lineage: Bacteria > Gemmatimonadota > Gemmatimonadetes > Palauibacterales > Palauibacteraceae > Carthagonibacter. The sequence continues at coordinate 5,921 of CALNYN010000031.1, read as the reverse complement.
AAGAGCTCGTGACCCGCCTCACGGGGGCGTACGACGGAATCCGGATCGGCGACCCGTTGGACCCGGACACGCTGATGGGCCCCCTGGTGACGAAGAACGCCGTCGAGGACATGATGAATGCGCTGGACCGCGTGAAGGCCGAGGGAGGGGAGATCCTCACGGGTGGAAAGCACCTGGGAGGCGACGACTATCCCGGCGGACACTACGTCTCGCCCTGCGTCGCGGCGGCCGAGAACAGCTTCTCGATCGTGCAGGAAGAGACTTTCGCTCCGATTCTCTACATCATCGGATACGGCAAGAAGGGCTCCAGCCCAAAGGAAGCCGTGGCCGAGATGGAAGACGCGATGCGGATCCACAATGGGGTCCCGCAGGGTCTGTCGTCGGCGATTTTCACCGACAGCGTGCGCGAGGCCGAGTATTTCCTGTCCAACCGCGGCAGTGATTGCGGGATCGCGAACGTGAATATTGGCACGAGCGGCGCGGAGATCGGGGGCGCGTTCGGCGGCGAGAAGGAAACCGGCGGCGGCAGGGAGTCAGGGTCCGACGCCTGGAAGGCCTACATGCGACGTCAGACGAACACCGTGAACTGGAGTGACGAACTTCCCCTGGCCCAGGGGGTCAGCTTCGGCTGAAGTCGCAAATCGGAAATCCCTGGCACGGGTCTGTCGGGGAGACCAGAAAGTGGACGAGGGGCGTCGGTGTCTGGCGCCCCTCGTTGCGACTACAGGCGGTTCGGGCTCAGAACGAGACGCCGCCAAAGACCTCGAACCAGTTCGCACCTGTCCACTTGTAGCGCCCACCGACATCGAGGAACAGGAACCTGAACCCGAGCCCGGGCAGGAGCGAGAACTCGTCGATCTTCGTGTAGTACCCCCCGTCCAGGCTGAAATAGATGATCGGGAGCTGCAGCCGGGCGCCGATCAGGAAGCTCCAGATATCCAGGTCGGGGTACGGCGTGCCGCTGCTTCGATCATCTCCGGGGAAGCTGTTATATCCGACTTCTCCACGGAGCTTGATGAGCGGAATGAGCGTGAAGTCGCCCGTCGCCGCCAGACCCCATCCCGTACCGACACTGTCGGCGAATTCACCCGTCGGAAACATGAGCTTGCCGCGGGCACCGATCCTGAACTGCGCGGAAGCCGTCTGCGGAATTGCGACGAGCGCCAGGGCGGCGATCAGAACAAACAACTGACGTTTCATTCTCGGTTCCTCTCAGCAGGGGAAGTTGTTGGTGCCAGAGATGCGGGCCGGGCATCCGGTTCGTAGCTTTCTGAACCCTCAGGCAAGAGAGCGGGTCGGGTGCCTGTCGGTCAAGACGTCCATGTGTCAGCAGCAGGAGGGGGAGATCTTGGAGTGGATTCTGTCGCTATTCGCCGGGGTGGGGCTCGCTGCCGCTACCGGCTTCCGGGTGTTCGTGCCGCTGCTCGGCGTGAGCGTGGCAGGAAGCCTCGGGGTCCTGCCGCTGTCCTCGAACTTCGAGTGGCTGTCGAGCCCGGTCGCGATGGGCGCCCTGGCGATCGCCACGGTACTCGAGGTGGGCACCTACTTCGTCCCCTGGCTGGACAACCTGATGGACACGATCGCGGCTCCGGCGGCCGTCGCAGCCGGAACGATCGCCGCAGTGTCGGTGCTCGGCGAATCGTCTCCGTTCCTCACCTGGGCCGTGGCGATCGTGGCAGGCGGGGGCACGGCAGGCGTGGTCCACGCGGGGACCTCCGGGGCGCGAGCCGTCTCCACGGCGACCACCGGCGGTGTGGCTAATCCGGCGCTCGCACTGGGAGAACTCGTTGCTTCCGTTTCCATGACGGTCCTGTCGATCCTCGTCCCGGTAGCCGCAGTCCTTCTCGTGGCCTGGATGCTGTACTGGGCCACGAGCAGGTGGAGCCGGTGGAGGCGAGCGAAAGTGGTGGCTGGCTGACCGACTCGCGCAACGAACCGGAACTGGATATTCACATGGCCGAAACACCTTCGACGATGCTTCCGCTCGGTACCTCTCTGCCGCGCTTCTCGCTTGGCGACGCCGTTTCCGGACGTGAAGTATCCGACCAGGACTTCGAGGATCACGCAGCCCTGGTGGTGATGTTCATCTGCAATCATTGCCCGTTCGTGAAGCACGTGGTGGATGAACTCGGCCGGTTGGGTCGCGATTACGTCCAGCGGGGCGTGGGGATCGTTGCGATCAACTCGAACGACGTCCGCAACTATCCGCAGGACGGCCCCGAGCACATGAAAGCACTGGCCGAGCGGGAGGGCTGGGAGTTCCCCTATCTACTGGACGCCACTCAGCAGGTCGCCAGGGAGTTCCGGGCCGCGTGCACGCCGGACTTCTACGTGTTCGACGCAGACCAGAGGCTGGTCTATCGAGGGCAGCTGGACGACAGCCGCCCGGGAAGCGGGAAGCCGGTCACCGGGCGGGATCTGCGGGCCTCGCTGGACGCCGTGCTTGCCGGCGAGGCCGTGCCCGAGGCGCAGGTGGCCAGTCTCGGATGTAACATTAAGTGGGCACCGGGAAACGCGCCTGATTATTACGTTTGACCCTGCTCCAATGGATATCCCTCGCGGATCAGTTCGACGATACGGCTCGGGTTGACGGGAGCGGAGAACAGGTACCCCTGCGCGTTACCGCACCCGATGCTCTTGAGGAACCGGAACTGGTCCCGCGTCTCGACTCCCTCGGCGATCACTTCCGCCTCCAGCGACCGGGCGAGCTGGACGATCGTCCGAGCCACAGCCAGGGGGTCGCTGCCCTTGCCGCCGCTGACGAACGAACGGTCGATCTTGATGGCGTCGATCGGCATGCCGTGGAGCAGGCGGAGCGACGAAAAGCCGGTACCGAAGTCGTCGATCGCGACTCGGAATCCCATCTTTCGAATCGCCTCCAGGGCTATGGTCGCGGCAGCCGGATTCTGCATCAACTCGGACTCAGGGATATCGAACCGGAATTGGTCGCAGCGCAGACCGTGGCGTGCGACGATGTCCTTTACGCGGCCCGCGGTCCGCTCGTGGAACAACTGTCGGGCGGTGACGTTCAGGTCGATCGTCGGAATGGCGCGGGAAAGCGACTTCTGCCAGGCTTTGACCTGCTCACAGGTTCGTTCCAGGAGCCACACGCCGAGATCGTGAATCAACGCTGACTGCGCCGCGATCGGAATGAACTGGTCCGGCGGGATCAGGCCATGTTCCGGATGCCGCCACCGCAGGAACGCCTCGATTCCGTCAATGCGTCCGTCCTGCAGCGAGACGATCGGCTGGTACTCCAGGTACAGCTGATCTTCCGCGATTGCCTGGCCCAGTTCGACCTCGATTCTTCGGCGGATTTCTTCTTCGTGCTGAGCCGCATCATCGAATACGGCGACCGGGGTCTGGCTGATCCTGGATCTCGTCAGCGCCGATACCGCGTCTCGAATCGCGGATCTCGCCCGATCGTATGCCGGTCCGCCGAAAACGATTCCGACCCGAACTCCGAGCTGCGTCTCGTTGGAGCCGGACCAGATCGGTCGCTGTAATTCCTTCACGATGCGCTCGGAAATCCGGACTGCCTCGTCCAGGACGCGGATTTCCTCGAGCACCACGACGAACGTCGCGGCGTCCAGATGTGCTACGGTGTCGGCGTTCCGCACCTGGGCGAGCAACCGCCTGGACAGCGCAGTCGTTACGACGTCCAGTCCATCCTCGCCCGATTCGACCACGACTCGATCGAGTCCCTCCGCCGAGACCGCGAGCACGGCAAACAGATTCTTCGGTGATCGCTGACGGCGACGAATCGCCTGGTCGATCCTGTCCTCCAGGATCTCCCGGCGCGGCAAGTCGGTGCGGGAATCGTACAGGCCGACCGTTAATCGCTCGCCGGCCGCCGGCTCCGGCTGTGCTGCAGCGGATGTCTCGTCGGCCGGCTCGGTCTCCAGCGCTTCATCCGGAAGCGCACGCACCACCCGAAGATCGCCGGGAGAACGGGAGCGATACGACTGGATCTGAGACTCGGCCTGGAGCTCGGAAAGCTCGATTTCGAGCTTCTCGATCTTCGACTCCCGGGACTCGAGCTGGACCGCCAGCATCTCGAGTTCGGCGGTCTGACGGCGCGTGTGCTGCGCTGCGGCCCTGACCGCCTGCCGCATCCTGTCCCGGCCGGCGACCTGCTCGAGCTGGCTGACCAGGACTCCGAATACCTGGAGAAGGCCCGCGGACTCAGTCAGCACCCGGTCGGTGAACAGCTGGAACGATGCCGCCGGTTTGCCCTCGGCCCGGATGTCGAGATAGACGACGGATGACATGCCCGCCTTCCGGGCCGCGCCCTCTACCGGGTCGACGGTCGCGCCGGCGAGCCGCATGTGTCGACACCCTGTGTCGCCAGCCCGGTCCGCGGACAGCGGCGGCTCAGACTCGATCGCCCGGCGCACAGGATCTGAGCGTCGGTCGGGGAGCGAAGAACGCCAGAACTCGGACGAGTCGCGGGCGTTCTTGTCCGGTGTCCCGGCATGGATCTGGGCACGTCCGAACACCACCGGCGAAGTCTCACACAGGGTCTCGAGGGCCTGCTCCAGAGCTGCCGCGATCGAATTCGCGTTGCTCGGAATGGCCGCGATCGAATCGATCAAGGCCGTCAGCTCGAGTTGACCGTTCTGCTTGGGCACGTTCGAATGCTCTCCGGGTTGCAGTTCGTCCCGTAGACGTCGCGTTTTGCCACCGCCTCATCTCTCGGGAGATGGCTGAGTATCCCGAGAGTTCTCTACCTGACCACTGGATACGGCCCGGCTTTTGGGTCCAAATCCCGGAAGCGCAGGTCGCCGCGTCCGTCGCTCCACTCAAGCTTACCTCTCAGCGCTCAACCGGGGTGCAAGTCGGAAGCCACCATCGCCTGCCGGGTCTGGGTGAAATTTGGGCAATCGGCGTGAACATCATGCACATGATGAAGGAAAACAGACCGGGCAGGCGGTCCGCCTGCCTGATTCGGCCCGGAAGTCCGCCCGATCACGAGCGGCATGGTTTGCGCGTACCTGTCGGTGCAGATCAACGAATGGAGGTTCGAAATGCGCTTGCGCCGAATTGGACCCTGGATTGCAGCTCTGGCCCTGTCGGGCTGCGGGAGCCACCAGATTACGATCGAGCCGGACCCCGCTGTCTATGACACCGGACGGGCTTCGTCGACTACCGACGTGCCAACCGGAGCGAAGGCGTCGACGTCCAATCCGAACGCCAGCACGGCGGCGCGCCTGGGAATTCCTCCCGGGCACCTCCCGGATCCGGGCGAGTGCCGGGTGTGGATACCGGGCGAATCACCGGGCAAGCAGAAGAAGAACGCGCAGGGAGACTGCTCCTGGGTCGCTTCCCAGGTACCCCCGGGAGGCTGGCTCGTCTGGCGTCCCGGAACCGACCGGAAAGAAGTGGTGGTCCGCGAATATGGCTCAGGCTCCATCCTGCGCTGGACCCGGATCTATGACATCGTGACGGGGGTGCTGCTGCACGAGGAAGCTCACGGCGACTGAAGGTAACCGGCAAATGGGCCGCCGCCGGCTCCTGGATGTGCGACACCCCCGCCCTGGCTGAAGCCGGGACGGGGGTGCGGTCGGCCTGCCCTGACGGCCGGCGACTCCTCTCAGGGTCAGTCTTCGCGGCCGCCCCGAAGCAGGTCCTGGAGTTCATCCAGCTTCTCCCACTGACCATCCGCGGCAAGCTGTGCCTGCTCCGGCCAGGTCTTCGGATCGTGCATCTGGAAGCGCTCCCCGCCACCGTCCAGGATCTCTTTCAATCGCTCGACGGACGTCTTGGACAGGGCGACGAATGTGAAGATTCGAGCCGCAAAGATCAGCTCCTGGATCTTCGGACCGATGCCCTCGATCCGGGTCAGGTCGTCAGGCTCCGTGGCAGATTTTAACTCGGCCAGCTGCACCATCAGCGCGCTGATCTTCGCCTCGGCGTCGCTC
>CALNYN010000030.1:0-2544 GCA_942490755.1 uncultured Gemmatimonadota bacterium | reverse complement strand
CCCGACTCGAGATCGAGCGCTCGAAGATCGGTCACAAGGTCTCGTCCGACAGCACCGGAAGCTGACGATGGCGGTGCGGGACATTCGGATTCTCGGAGACTCGGTGCTCCGGGTGCGCTGCAGCGAGGTCGAGTCGGTCGATGACGAGGTGCGTCAACTCGTGGACGACCTGATGGATACGATGTACGCGGCCGACGGGATCGGTCTCGCCGCTCCACAGGTAGGGATTCCGCTGCGAGTGTTCGTCTACGACGTTCGGGAGCCGGAGGTCGAGCCCGGCGTATTGATCAACCCGCGACTCGTGGAGGCTGGAGGCACGGTCCGCGACACGGAGGGTTGTCTGAGCATCCCGGGGCTGAACGAGACGGTGGAACGTTACGCGGAAGTGGTGGTCGAAGGCCTCGATCGAGAGGGCCGCGAAGTTCGGATCGAAGCGACGGACCTGCTCAGCCGGTGCCTGCAGCACGAGAACGATCACCTGGACGGCATCTTGTTCATCGACCGTCTGAGCCCGTTGAAGCGAAAACTGCTGCTGAACAAGTGGGCGAAGATGGACGAATCGGAGAAACGGCCTGCCGGCGCATTCTGATCGTCCGGCAGTTCCGGCCCGCGTTCGACGCGGCGCTCCTCCGCTTTGCCCCGCCCGAAATTCCTGGAGGGACTTATGCGGATCCTTTTCTGGGGGACCCCTGAATTCGCGGTTCCGTCGCTTCGCGCGCTGCAGGAAGAAGGACACGCCGTACTCGCGGTGGTGACACAACCGGATCGGCCGGCCGGTCGCGGCCAGTCCCTGCGCCCCAGCCCCGTGAAGCAGGAAGCTGAGCGAGAGGGGATACCCGTTCTGCAGCCGGAGCGACCGCGGGGTGAGACGTTCATCTCCGAAATCCGGGAGCTGGAGCCCGACCTGTCGGTCGTCGCTGCCTACGGGCACATCCTCACGGACGAGGTGCTCACCGTGCCGCGTCTGGGTTCGATTAACGTGCACGCTTCGCTGCTGCCCGAACTGCGGGGGGCGGCACCGGTCAACTGGGCGATCATTCGCGGCCATACGCACAGCGGCGTGAACGATCATGCGCATGGTAGGTGAACTCGATGCCGGGCCGATCCTGTATCGGGTGGCGACGCCGCTTCCCGAGGACATTACGGCGGGCGAGTTGCATGAAATGCTCAGCGAGATGGGCGCTATCGGCCCAATCGAGGCCCTCGCCCAGATGGAGGCGGACGCGATACAGGAGGCGGAACAGGCTCACGACCGGGCCACGTTTGCGCCGAAACTGGGGCGCGCGGACGCGAGGGTTGACTGGTCGCTCGACGCGGTAAGCCTGGATCGGTGGATCCGGGGCTGCGACCCGTGGCCGGCGGCCTGGTCGGAGCTGGACGGAGTCCCGGTCCAGATTTTCGCTTCGCGCACCGGCGGATCCGCGTCCGTGCAGCCGCCTGGAACCGTGCTGGAAGCGGATTCGCGTGTGGGAATCCGCGTCGCTACCGGCGACGGGACGCTGTGGATCGGAGAGGTGAAGCCGGCGGGTCGTTCCCGCATGACGTCGGGAGCATGGGTCGCCGGGCGGGGAGCAAAGGAGGGCGACCGATTCCAGTAATCGTCCCCCGACTTCACGTCATCTGTCCGGATGGCGAACTCGAGCGTGTCGGTGTCCTCGATCGGGTCGCCTCGCTGCTCGATGCCGGAGGCAGCTCCCTGGCGGTGCACCTCCGTCCGCGCAGCGTGCCAGCGGTTCGGTGCCTGGAACTGGCGGAAGAGCTTGTACCCCGCGCCGATGCCACGGGCGGCTGGATCGTGGTGAACGGGCGGACTGACATCGCCCGCGTCGCCGGGGCGCACGGGGTGCAACTCGGCCGCGGTTCGCTTCCGATCGATGCGGTGCGGCGAGTGCTGGACCCTGGCTGCGTGGTCGGTGTCTCGGTTCATGGGCTGGAGGAGAGCCGTGAAGCCTGTGCACTCGGAGCAGACTTTCTCCTGTTGGGTACGATCTTCTCGACTCCCAGCCACCCCGGGATGCCCGGGTCGGGAGTGGAGCTGATTTCCTCGTGCGCCGGTGCGGGAGCTCCGGTGATCGCGATCGGCGGGATCGACGTGCAGTCGGTCGGTCCGGTCATTTCAGCCGGCGCGCACGGGGTGGCAGTGATCCGGGCGGTGCTGGAGCGGGACGATCCGGCGGCGGCAGTCCGGCGCCTGATCGTCGCGCTGGAAGAGTATACGGAAACGGTCGACCCGCCCGCTGAGGGCGAAGCGAGGGTTTGATGCAGGTCGAGATCAACGGGAAGATCCGTGAATTCGTGGCCGGCGGGTCCGTGCTCGCGCTTCTCGTGGAACTCGAGATCGATCCTCGTCTGGTCGTCGTGGAACGGAACAGGGAGATCGTGCGGCGGGATGATCTGGACCGGGTCCAGGTCGAGGACGGAGATCGGTTCGAGATCGTTCAGTTCGTGGGTGGCGGCTGAAACGGTTCGTCAGCGAGCCGGGACATAAACCGAGCACAACCAGAGAGGAATCCGAATGAAGGACGAACGGATAGATCCGCTGAA
>CALNYN010000029.1:0-31542 GCA_942490755.1 uncultured Gemmatimonadota bacterium | reverse complement strand
CATGACGATGATCGGCGCGTCCGCCGACCTCAGGCAGCTCGGAGACGCGCACTGGTTCCTGGTCGCCGGTTTCGTGGCCATCGCCATTCACCTGGTATTCGTCGTATTCGGCGCGAAGCTCCTGCGGCTGGATGTGAGCATGGCGGCGGTGTCCAGCGTCGCGTGCGTGGGCGGGGCCGCATCAGCTCCGGTCGCTGCCGGTTACCACCGCGAGGAGCTCGTACCGGTGTCGATCATGCTGGCGCTGATCGGCTACGCACTCGGCAACTACCTGGGAGTGGCTACGGCATACCTGTGTAACCTCATCGCCTGAGCTTTCGCTCCCCGGAGTCACGTGGAGGTGACCGATCGCGGTCACCTCCCGCTCCAACCTCGACGCTGGATCGACCGTGTTACGGATGGCACCCGATTCGGAGCGCTCCCCAGTCCATGGAGGCCAGATGAGACTCCGTACCGCCGTTCTGTTCGCCGCATGCTTGTATTCCGTATCCGCAGTTCACTCTGTGATCGCCCAGGAGCCCGGGGATGCACCAGAGGGCCAGCTCGACGCAGCGGATCGGGCGTGGGTCGCGTCCCGAGTCTACCGGGCCGTGGAGCTCAACTTCGGCCACTGGGACGACGTCCCCGGATACGACCTCTCCGCAGAGTACCGGGACTATCTGGATCGGGCGATGAACGCCGGCGACAGGCGGGGATTCTCAATGGCTACTCAGGAATTCGTTGCCGGCCTGGGAAACAGCCACACATACTATTCGGATCGCACTCTGTACGAGAACGCCGGTCCGTCGCACGGATTCGACGTGCGATACCTCGACGGCGATTGGGTTGTCACGCAAAGCCGTCGCCCGGAATTGTCGGCCGGTGATGTGATCTTCACGGTAGACGGCGAGTCGATCGACGCATTCTATGAGCGGAATCGACCCTTCCTGAATACATCTACGGAGCGCTATGCGCGCCGACGACTGTTCTTCTGGAACCAGAGACACCTGTGGCCCGAGAATTACACACTCGGGCTGTCGGACGGCCGCTCAGTCCGGATCGAGGGACCGATCCCGAATTCCACCAATCGCAGGCCCGTCGTCGAAGGCCGGTGGCTCGAGCCGGGACGAGTCGCCTACATCAGGGTCGGATCCTGGAACGAATCGGAGTACAGAGAACGCGCGATGGAATTCCTCGACGAGTTCGTGTCCGCCGAGACCCTCGTCGTCGACGTGCGAGGCAATGGTGGTGGCTCGACTCCGGTGGCCTTCATTTCCGCGTTGATGGATCGACCGTGGCGCTGGTACGCGGAGGCTTCTCCGTTGCGGATCGCGGTGTTTTCCAACGCGGCCGAGCGGGGGCGTCCCGGTTTCTCCGACTTTCGACGTCCGATGATGTCCTGGCCTGCCAGCGTCGAGGAAGCAGATTCGCTGTTCACGGGTCGCATGGCGATCCTGGTCGACGCTGGCTGCCATTCGGCATGTGAGGACTTCGCCATGCCGTTCAAGGACAATGGTCGGGCCGTCCTCGTCGGCGAACCGACCGCAGGAAGCTCCGGCCAGCCCTACTACGAGGACCTCGGTGATGGCATGCGGATCGCCGTTGGCACGAAGCGCGAGTTCTTTCCCGACGGATCCAGGTTCGAAGGGGTCGGGATCGCGCCGGACCTGGTCGTATTGCCTACGGCGGCTGAAATCAGGAACGGACGGGACCCGGAGCTGGAGCAGGCGCTCGAGGCGCTTCAGGCTCCCGACTGACCTCCGGCGTTGGTGTCAATCTCGAGTATCCGTGTCAGCAATCGCGCATGAACGCCGGGGATTTCGTGGCGCACCTGTCCGGTCCGGATAAAGCCACGACCGACCGGGAGACCTGACAGCCGAAGGACCACGTAGCCGTCGGATATCCCATCGACACGGACCGGCTCTCGGCGGAGCAGGTCCGGCCAGCGTTCGGCTGGCAGGTCAACTCCGCGGCCTGCCAGGGATTTCCCGAGCCAGCGGAGCAAGTCGTTGGTCGGACGCGGCAGGTTACCGGTGTCGAATCCGAACCCGCGCAGCCCGACCGACACGGACTTCCAGCCCCGGTGCGCGGACCAGGCTTCGAACGGCCACTCCCCGCACCCGTGCACCCAGGCGTGATCGCCCCGCAATAGCCAGTCGATTCCTTTCAGGGCACGAGACTCGACCTGCCACACGTCTCCCAGCGCGGCTTGCACCGCCGCGAGCCTGGAGGTCTCCCGCGCTGAGCCATCCCTGTCAGACGCATCATCGGTGAACACAGGGGGAATCCGAGTCCAGCCAGAATCCGATTCGGTCGCGCTCGTCCCGACCTCGGAATCCGTCCGGCGCAGTTTCGCCAGGAACAGGCCTCCAGAGTCGAGATGATGGGGGTAGATCCGCACGGCCTGTTCGAGACGCGGATCGAATTGCAGGTCGCCAAACGAGCTGAGACCGGAAGCTGAGGGGACGGCGAGTTCGATCGGCTCGATCTCCACCGGGGCGTCGCGCAGTACTGCGTCCACCACCGCCTCGTTCTCCTCGGGTGCGAAGGTGCAGGTCGAGTACAGCACCGTCCCCCCCGGCCGGGTCAGGTCGATCGCCCGGCGAAGCAGCTGCTCCTGCAACCGAACGATATACTCGTGGAACGCCTCCGACTTCGAACGGACTTTTCCCTTCCCGGCCCGAACCGTTCCCTCCGCCGAGCAGGGAGCGTCCACCAGCACCCGATCGAACATCGCGCCGCCCGGAAAAAACCGCCCATCCGCGGCCACGGTCAGAACGTTCACGTGCGCCGTGCGATACACGTTCCCGGCCAGGGCCCGGATTCGACCTTCGTGCGGTTCCACGGCGACCAGCGGTCCCCGGTCCTCCATCAGGTCGGCCAGGTGCGTGGTCTTGCCTCCCGGGGCGGCGCACAGGTCGAGCACCCGTTCACCTGGCCTCGGTGCGAGGATCGGCGCTGCGAGCCCCGTCGAGGCACGCTGCACGTAACACAGTCCCAGCCAGTGCTCGAGTGTGTGAGCGATCGAGCGCGGACCGGCATCCACCCGGAAGAAGTCCGGCTGTCCATCAAGGGGAGCGAGGCTGTACCCATACCGTTCGAGCCGGGCCCGAAGCGTGTCGGGCGCGATGCGGCCCGTCCGAACCCGGATCGTCGTCGGCTCGGGCCGGGAGGCGGCATCCAGGAACCGATTCCAGTCCGGGATGATCCCCCGGTATCGTTCGAATGGCATGTCAGCCAAGAGGCCCGGAGTCGTACCGGACCGCAACCCGGCTTGCGGACTCGGACCTCGACAGGGATCGTTCCACGTATGGATGACCACGATTCGCTGACCCCGCGATCGCCCGCCGAGGCGTATCCCCTGCTCAAGGGGGCCGTCGGTCCGATCCTGGAGCGGAACGAAGAGGCGCGCACGGCATTCGACCTGATGTGCGAGCGAGGCCTGTCCGACGAGGACGCACGGGAGGAGATCGCCCGGGTACTACTGGCCGTGATGTTCCACATCGGGGCCGGATCCGATCGGCTTACCGCGGCGGGAGGCGGAAACGGGCTGCGGAGCGAGGCGTTCCGACGGCTGGGCGAAGGCGAGACGGCGCGCGAGATTTTCGAGGGATGACTTCCCACCTGCATTGACCCTGTATACTCTGGGCCAGCGTCTCCGAGCCCATTCTCCGACGAAAGCGACACGATGAGGTTTCTCCCGTTCCCGTACGGACCGTTTCCCCGTCCCTGCGTCCTGCTGCTGGCAGCCATCACGACTGCGGTCGGGGCAGGTCCGCTGGCAGCTCAGGACGCTGCGGCGCCGCGGGTCGAGAAGATCGTCATGGAGCCGGACTCGCTGGTGGTCGCCGTCGGGGAACGGGTGCCGATCCAAGTGACGGCGCTGGATGCGTCCGGGAATCCGGTCGCGAATCCAGACATGATGGTTTGGATGCAGGGAGCAGAGGCGTCCGTGGACCAGGCCGCCGGTATCGTGACCGGAGTCCGGCCGGGCGAGACGGTGATCGAGGCGCGCATCCGGCACTGGGCGCCGGGTCGAACCGGATACGAAGACCTGAAGGCCTACACGCACGTGGTCGTGCGCGATCCGCCGGTCGAGCAGGTCGAGATCGGTGCCGGATCCGGGGAGATCTACGTCGGAACACGCGAGCGGCTCGCCGCCCGAGCCTCGTCGTCCGGCGCCGTGAGGGAAGACGCTTCTATCCGCTGGTCATCCTCCGACCCGGAAGTGCTCGACGTCGGCCCTGCAGGACTGGTGTACGCCAGGCAAACCGGCACCGCCCTGCTCACGGCTTCGGCCGATGGGGCGTCCGGCACTTCCGAGTTCCGGGTGGTGGACAATCCGATTCGCACTCTGGTCGTCGAGCCCACCTCGGCGTCGGTACGGGTCGGAGATGTCCTGCGCCTGACCGCCGGCCCGCTGGACGACGACGAGCACTCGGTTGCCGGCGGAACCGTGCACTGGAGCTGGGAAGCGCTGGAGGCCCAACCGTTCGACGCGCTCCAGGTCGACGCGGATGATGGCCGCACCGGAGTGATCGTTCCGAACGAGCCGGGCCTGTATCGGGTCACGGCACAGATCGGCGGCGTGTGGCAGGATGTCCTGGTCCGCGCCCTGCCCCGGCCGCCGAGGCGCGAGATCAGCCTCGTAGCGCACGGCGTCGTCCCGACGGGCCAGGCCACCACCGATCTCTGGGCGTTCGAAGGGCAGGACGGGCGGGACTACGTGTACACCGGCACCTACCACGGAAACCTGATGTACGCATGGGACGTCAGCGATCCGGCAGCTCCGGTGATCGTGGACTCGGTCGAGTTCGATGGCAGACGCGTGAACGACGTGAAGATCAACGACGCCCGCTCCCTGGCCGTGGTGACCAGCGAACACGCGTCGGACCGGAGGAACGGGATCACGGTCCTGGACATCGCAGACCCCTCGCATCCTCGTAAACTGAGCCATTACACGGAGGGCCTCACAGGGGGCGTCCACAACACCTGGATCGTGGACGACCTGGTGTACGCGGTCCACTACGGTACGCGCGCCGTTCACATCATCGATGTGTCGGATCCGTCCGCACCGGCGGAGGTCGGGCGCTGGCAGCTGCCGAACGCCGATCGGTTCCTGCATGACGTGACCGTGCTCGACGGCTACGCCTACCTGTCGTACTGGAACGACGGCGTGGTGATCATCGACATCGGCGCCGGAACGCACGGCGGCACTCCCACCGAACCCGCGCTCGTCTCGCAGTACGCCTATAGTTATCGGCTGGGCTCCGAGAGCTACGCGAACACGCATCATGCGATCCGTTACGGCGACTACGTGTTCACGGGAGACGAGATCTTCGGCTGTGCGGAATGCGTCAACGGTCCGCGAGGCTACATCCACGTGATCGACGTCAGCGATATCGACCATCCCCGGAAGGTCGCGTGGTACCGCGTCCCGGAAGCAGGATCACACAACCTGTGGGCCGAGGATGACAAGCTCTACGTCGGATACTACCAGGCAGGCCTGCGCGTGGTGGACATCTCCGGCGAGCTGCGCGGCGACCTGTACCGGCAGGGCCGGGAGATCGCCTGGTACATGACCGAGGATGGAACCGGCAGCTTGCCGAATGCGACCGACACCTGGGGCGCGCAGCCGTTCAAGGGGAAGATCTACGCTTCGGACAGCGCGTCCGGTCTGTGGATCGTCGAGATGGAGGACCGGCCGCCTCTCGTCCCCTGATTTCGTTCCGCGCGGGCTGGCTGGGCCGTGCAGGGCCCGACCGACTCAGTCGAACAGTCCGTCCGGTACGGGCCGGCCGGGAAACGGGACCTCGTTGGTGATCGCGGCCACGCGCCATTCTCCGTTCAGGCGAATGAGCGAAAAGTTGTCTACGCCCTGGTTGCCACCGCCGCCCGGAATCCTTGCTTCGTACAGCACCCACACCTGCGCCATGTCGCCGAACTCGGTTGACTTGAGATCGAGGATCGTCTCCTTGAACCCCTTCTCGGTCACTTGCGGCGTTCCATAGAACTCATCGAAGTCCTCGATGAATCCATCCAGCGTCAGCACGCTCATGGCGTCGCGGGAGCTGCGCAGAATGATCAGCGCCTCGGGTATGAACAGGGCCCGCACCGGCTCCCAGTCCGGGACCCGGCCCGCTTCGGCGCTGATGATGTTGTACAGGTCACGGACGGTCGCCTCGGCGCTCGGGGCGTTTGCGGCCTCACCGGTATCCTGCGCTAAGAGCGGCATGGCCAGCACGAGAGGAACGAAAGCGGCGATCATCGGGACACGGCGGAGAGTCTTCGACATGAAATCCTCCCGGAGAAGGGCCCGGAGAAGGGCCGTCCTGAATCAGTTCACCAGGAATGCACGTTGCAAACATGCTCCCGCGTGCGCCCCGCGCGCCACCGGCCGGGCAGGTCGGCCGATCCGTATCCACCCGTCTGGAGTGGTCCCCGGAATCCAGTCGGTAGTATCCTTGCTCTTATGTCGGCCATGCCGGTGCCAGCGGCCGGGACTTCGCGCCTCCTCTTTCCAGGAACTAGAGAATGTCAACGGAATTCGGATTTCTCGACCAGGTCAACCGGGCGTTCAACCAGGCAGCGGCGCTGACCGACCTCGACGAGGGACTGCTGGCGCAGATTCGAACCTGCAACAGCGTCTATCGGCTGACCTTTCCGTTGAAGCGTGACGATGGGTCGATCGAAGTAATCGAGGCGTGGCGGGCCGAGCACAGCCAGCACAAGCTCCCGACCAAGGGCGGGATCCGGTTCAGCAGCGGAGTTACCGAGGATGAAGTGATGGCCCTCGCCGCCCTGATGACCTTCAAGTGCTCCGTCGTGGACGTCCCGTTCGGCGGCGCCAAGGGTGGAATCAAGATCGACCGCGGCCACTACTCTGCGGGCGAGCTCGAGCGGATCACGCGCCGTTACACCTACGAATTGATCAAGAAGCGTTTCATCGGCCCGGGAATCGATGTCCCCGCCCCTGACTACGGAACAGGCCCCACCGAGATGGCCTGGATCGTGGACACCTACAAGTCGATGTCGAACGGTGAGCAGAACCCGGAAGCCTGCGTGACCGGCAAGCCGATCGAGCAGGAGGGGATCCGGGGCCGGCTCGATGCTACCGGACGGGGCGTGTTCTACGGAATTCGAGAGATCTGCAACATCCCCGAGGAGATGAATGACCTCGGGCTCCCGACGGGACTCGATGGAAAGCGAGTCGTCGTGCAGGGACTGGGAAATGTCGGCTATCACGCGGCTTACCACCTTGCCGATGGCGGAGCCATCCTGGTGGGGCTCGCGGAGCGGGAAGGAGCGATCTCAAATCCCGGTGGGCTGGACCTGGATGCCGTCGTGGAGCATCGGAAGGAGACCGGATCGATCTTGGGATTTCCGGGAGCGACTGATATTCCGCGGTCCGTCGAGGCGCTCGAACTCGATTGCGACATTCTCATTCCGGCCGCGCTCGAGAACCAGATAGCCCCGGAAAACGCCGGACGCATCAAGGCCAGGTTGATTGGAGAAGCAGCGAACGGACCAACCACGGCGGACGCGGACGCGATCCTCCTCGAGCGAGGCGTCCGGGTGCTGCCGGACCTCTACTTGAACGCCGGCGGTGTCACGGTTTCGTACTTCGAGTGGCTGAAGAACCTGTCGCATGTCCGGTTCGGCAGGATGGAGAAGCGGTTCGACGAGGCGGCCCACCGGAGCCTGCTGGTCGAAATCAGCAGGGTGACCGGCGTCGATGTCTCCACGACCGACATTCCCGACCTCGGAGCGGACGAAGAAGACCTCGTGCACTCGGGACTCGAAGAGACGATGGTCGTCGCGTATCACCAGATCCGGGACATCGAGAAGAGCCTGGGCATCAAGGACCTGCGAACGGCCTCCTTCGTCACGGCGATCAAGAAGATCGCGATCTCGTACCAGGAGCTCGGCATCTTCCCTTGAGTCGGGCTTCGATCGCGGAGGCCTGGCCTTTCGGCCAGGCTCGGTCGGCCCGATACTTGCTCGCTCAGGTACGGAATCGGCCATACCGTTACCCGGGGAATACGGAATGAGGGTGAGGGGCGCAGGAATACATCGCGAATCCGTCGGCAGTCCATGCCGTCGGTTTCCTTCGGTCAGCATGCTGCTCGTCCTCGCAGGCTGTCTCGTATTCAGCCCACCCGACGCCCGCGCTCAGCAGTTACGTGCGGCCTCTGCCGGCGGCCCGGACCTTTGCCTGGTACCAGACTCGATCGGAGAACAGCTCCGAAGGATCACGCGCCGTGTCGGCGGAGAAATCGGTGTCTCCGCGATTCACCTGGAGACGGGTGCCCGCATCTCGTACAACGGAGACCGACGCTTTCCGATGGCAAGCGTGTCCAAGGTCCCGATGGCGGTCGAGTTTCTGAGGCGAGTGGACGAGGGCGAAGTCGACCTGCGCGAAGATCTCGTGGTTCCGGTAACCGATTTCCGGCCCGGCTATAGCCCACTGGCCAGCTGGTCGGGCGGGAAAGCCGAGCAGGCCACGGTGGACAGTCTGTTCCGCCTGATGATCGAGGTCTCGGACAACACCGCGACGGACGTGGTCCTGCGCATGGCGGGAGGCCCGAGTGAGGTCACGCGACGTCTGCGCGAGCTGGGAATCTACGAGGTCGACGTGGACCGCTCCGAGGCGCGGACCTTCGCGGACCTGTCGGGCATTCCCGACTCCGTGCCGGAGACACAGTTGTATCGGTACCGGTACTTCCGCACGCGCGACGCGCTTCCGGCTGAGCACCGTCAACAGGCCCGGCTTCGGTTCGGCGACGATCCGCGGGACACGGCCACTCCCAACGGAATGGCCGACCTGCTCTCCCTGATTCACACCGGAGAGGCATTGAGTCCGGAATCGCGCGACTACCTGCTCGCCTCGATGCTCGCGAGCCGGTCGGGGCCGCGGCGTATCAAGGGGCTGCTGCCGCGCGGGACACCGGTCGCGCACAAGACCGGGACGATCGCCGGCGCGATCAACGATGTGGGCATCATTACGCTGCCGGATGGGGCCGGGCACGTGGCGATCGCGGTGTTCGTGTACACCTTCTACCGGACCGAGTGGAGGCGCGAGCGGACTATCGCCGAGGTGTCACGACTCGTGTACGACTACTTCTCGACCGCGCCGGATCCGCTCGAGTTTGGTCCCGTTCCGTTCGCGTGCGGCGCGGAGGCATCACCGGCAGAAACCTGGCAGCCGGATCTGATCCTCGGCGGTGAAGATCCGGCAATGTGACCTCCGGCAGGGCCCCGTCGTCTAACTGACGAGGGCAAAGGGCGACATGGAAAGCAGTCGGCCCCCGGCGGCCGCGAAGGCAGCCGAGGCGATCCGACAGAGTCAGAGTCTCCGGGCATCAGGAGGTTCGTGCCATGCGCGCTCCAGACCACGCCGTTCGATTCGCCCTCGTCCCCATCCTTCTGTTCGCCCTGGCTAGTTTTTCCGCCTGCCAGGGATCGGACGTAGACAGCTCCAACCTGACAGGAGTTTCCGATCCGGTCGAGGTAAACCTCGAATCCATCACCGTCGACGATCCGCTGTACGAAGTGCTCGACACTGCCCTGCAGGACGAGTACGAGGCGGAGGCGACGTACGCCTCGGCGATCGATGTGTACGGAGACGTCAGGCCGTTCACACGGATCGTGCCGGCGGAGGGACGTCACGTGGCGGCCGTCGCCCGTCTGTTCGAGAAGCGGGGCCTGCAGGCACCTGACTGGGACGCCGAAGCTCACCCGGTCCCCGCAGATTTCAGTCAACTCGAGCTCGCCGAAGCGTGCGCCCTTGGCTACCAGGAAGAACTCGCGAACGTAGCGATGTACACGCAGCTGATCGGGCTCGATCTACCTGCGGATGTGCAATCCGTGTTCCTTTCCTTGCAGTCCGCTTCGGAATTGAACCACCAGGCGGCGTTCTCGCGCTGCATGTGAGACGGTTGCTGACGCGAGTTCTTCGGGTGGATCAGAAATTCATCCGGAGGTGGGGACCGGGAACGTTGCAGCGCGGCGCTCCCGGTCTTTTCACTCCGGTTCACTCGTAGCGCAGCGCCTCGATCGGATCCAGCTCGGCGGCCTGCCGGGCGGGATAGAAGCCGAAGAAGATCCCGATCGCGCCGGAAAACGCCAGTGCGACCACCACGGTGAGCGGAGAGATCGTCGTCGTCCACCCGGTGGCGGAACTGATGATCCGCGCTCCGCCAAGTCCGAGCAGCAGTCCGAGCAGTCCTCCTGCCGCGCTCAACACGGTGCTCTCGACCAGGAACTGGGTCATCACGTCCGAGCCGCGTGCCCCGATCGACATGCGGATTCCGATCTCCCGGGTCCGCTCGGTGACAGAGACCAGCATGATGTTCATGATCCCGATCCCCCCGACGAGCAGCGAAATGCTGGCGATCGCAGCGAGAAGCAACGTCATCACCTCGGTCGTGCCCTGCGCGGCTTCGGACAGGTCGGACTGATTTCGAACCGTGAAGTCGTCCTCCTCCCAGCTCGCCAGGCCGTGCGACTCCCGCATGATTGCCGCGATCTCGTCCTGGGCCGCCGGGATGTCCCCGGGCGAAAACGTGCTCGCCAGGATCTGGGGTATGTACTGATGACCGGCGAGCCGCGTCTGTACGGTCGAGTAAGGAGCGAGGAGCACGTCGTCCATGTCCGAGCCCTCAGGCGTCTGCCCCTTCTCCGCCAGCACCCCGATGATCTGGAACGGTACGTTGCGGATCCGAACCTGCTGCCCGACCGGATCCTGTCCCGGAAACAGGTTCTCTGCGACCGTCCGGCCAAGCAGGACGACCTTCTTCATCGACCGGACCTCTGATGCATCGAAGTTGCGGCCGAATTCGACGTCCCAGTCCCGAATCGCCAGGTACTCGACCGACACGCCATTGATCCTGCTGCGCCAGTTCCCCTGCCCTCCCACGATCTGACCACCGGTAGCGACCACCGGCGACACGGCAGCAAGCAGGAATGATTCGCGCTGCAGCTTCTCGACGTCGTCCACCGTCAGGCGGTTGAAGCTACCCATGCCACGCGACACGCCGCCCTGGCTCGAAGAACCGGGCGAGATTACGAGCATGTTGGTGCCGAGATTCTCGATCTGCTGCTGAATCCGCGACTGGGCGCCCTGCCCGATTGCCACCAGAAGAATCACCGCGCCGACCCCGATGATGATCCCCAGCATGGTCAGCAGGCTGCGCATCTTGTTCTTCATGATGCTCTGGGCCGCGACACGCGTCAGAACGGAAGCCTTCATGCCGCGCCTCCTTCGGATACCGGAATCGGAGCGAAAGCCGAAGCCGCGTCATCCTCGTCCGGGTCGTGCCACTCCGCCAGGTCGTGCACCGCGTCACGGCGGTCCAGCACCGGCTCGTCCTGCATCAGGCGCCCGTCCCGAAACCGCACGATGCGTTTCGCATAGCGGGCGATCTCGTGCTCGTGCGTGATCACGAGGATCGTGATCCCCTGTGCGTTCAGCTCCTGGAACACGGCCAGCACCTCGATCGATGTGCGCGTATCCAGGTTTCCCGTCGGTTCGTCTGCCAGCACGATCGCCGGCTCCGTGACCAGTGCGCGGGCGAGCGCGACGCGCTGCTGCTGCCCGCCGGAGAGCTCTGAAGGTTCGTGGTCCATCCGGTCCCCGAGGCCTACCCGTTCTAGCGCGCGGGCAGCCATGTCGCGCGAGCTCTCCTTCCGCCCGGTCCGGTCGTACAACAGCGGTAGTTCCACCTGCTCCAGGGCCGAGGTGCGAGGCAGGAGGTTGAAGCCCTGGAACACGAATCCGATGCGCTGATTGCGGATGTCGGCCCGGGCGTTGCGGTCCATGCCGTCCACCCGGATTCCATCCAGCTCGTAGGTGCCACTGGTCGGTCGATCCAGGCAGCCGAGGATGTTCATCAGAGTGGACTTTCCGGACCCCGACGCCCCCATGATCGACACCATCTCGCCCTGGCGGACGTCGAAGTCCACATCGCGCAGGGCCCGGACCTCGGTGGCCCCGGTGACGTAGGTCTTCGTGAGTCCACGCGTGCGGATCACCATCGCCGCGTCGTTCATCGGGCGCTCAGAATCCACCAGGCGGACCGCGTCGCGGCTGCTGCCCGGACGATGGCTGGAACGGATTGCTCGTCGCCGCTGCTGCCGCGCCGGACACGATTCCCGCGATCGCCTGCATTCCTTCTTCTACTCGCTGCCCCGAGATCTCGGTGTACTGTCCGTCCGTGATCCCCGGTCGCACCCGAACCATGGTCAATTCGCCGTTCTCGTCCAGCATCCACAAGCGGTTTCCGTCGCCACGGCTCGCCCCACCGGCTCCGCCGGACGCGGCCGTGCCGTGGGCTGCCGCACCGCCCGGGACCATTCCCGCCCCGTCTCCACCGGCCCTCGCTCCGCTGGCGGGGCGCTCGCCGGCCGGACCCGCGGGAGCGCCGCCAACCGAATCCATAGCCGACCGCCGCGCCTGCATCTGTTCCATCATCCGTTCGCGGAACGCTACCAGCATCTCCTCGGGCGGCTGGAAGCGCAGCGCCGCGTTCGGAACTTTCAGCACGTCCTCGGCGCCCGCCGTAATGAACTCCACGGTCGCCGTCATGCCGGGCAACAGCTCGCCCTCCGGGTTCTGTACGCCGACCACGACCGTGTAGTTGACCACGTTCTCCTGGGCCGAGGACTGTAAGCGGACCTGGCGCACCGCTCCGTCGAACGTACGGTCGGGAAAGGCCTGCACGGTGAACCGGGTCTCCTGCCCGACTTCGATCGTCCCGATATCGCTTTCATCCACGGAAGCGAGGATCTCCATCGCCGTGAGGTCGGCCGCGATCAGGAACAGCAGCGGCGCCGATAGGCTGGCGGCCACGGTCTGTCCCACATCGACGTTCCGCTGGATCACGATCCCGTCGATCGGCGAATAGATCTCGGTATACGCCAGGTTGTTCAGGGCTCGCTCGAGGCTCACCTCGGCTGAAGTCCGATTCGACCGGGCGATCGTCAGGGCATACTCGGCAGCATCGTACTCGGAGTCCGTGGCTCCCTGCTGGGCGTGCAGTTCCTTCGTCCGATCGAATTCCCGCTGCTTCTGCTCGACATCCGCCCGCGTACGTTCCAAATTTGCCTCGGACTCACGCACTGCCTGGCGCTGCAGGGTGGGGTCGATCCGGGCCAGCAACTGGCCCTTCGCGACCTGGTCGTTGAAATCGACGTACAGCTCCGCGATCTGGCCGGACGCCTGGGTACCCACTTCGACGGTCTTCACCGGGGTAAGAGTCCCCGTTGCCGCGACCACCTGCTCGAGGGATCCCCGCTCGACGGCTACGAATCGCCAGCTGCTCGTCTCCGCCCCACCTCTGCTCGTCAGCCAGACGATCGCCGCGATCACGACCGCGGCGATCCCTGCCAGCCCCAGAATCTTCTTCATGCCTGCCCCTCCCAGAGCTCACGCATGCCCGGGTTCAGGTGGTGTGTCCGGTCAGTGCGACCGGAGCGAGAATCAACGACCGCCCTGCGGCGGCGGGGGCCGACCCTGGCGCATCCGCTGCTGGCGCATTTCCCGGTACTTGTTCATCTGTTCCTCGGTCAGGACCTCCGCGTACTGTTCGTCCGTTTCTTCCATGAGCTTCATCATTTCAGCACGCATTGTCTCACGGTCACCACTGGAATTAGCGAACAACTCCTGCTGCTTCTTCGACTGTTCATCGATGATCGGCTTCATCTGCGTCGCCTGCTCGTCCGTCAGGTCGAGCTGCTCGATGAACTGGGCGAGCCGTTCATCGGGACTCAGCATGCGGCGCCCGCCCGGACCCTGTTGGGCCAACGCGGGAGTGGAGGCCAGGGCGAGAGCGAAAAGCGCGACGAATACCGTGATCGCGGCGCGGATTCCCGGGGCAGGTTGCTGCATGGTGTGTCTCCTTCAGATTCGAGCACGAGCGGAAATGTCCGCTGGTTTCTGTCGATTGGACCTTCCGGGCGACAGAATCATTCCGTCCGCGATCCGAGAACCCCGGTGCAACCTGCCGTTCGGACCCTGATCGTACGGGTTCGCGGGGAGGATCGGACAGCCCGACGAGGGCTGCGGCAAACACGGCATTTCGCAACCGGTTCACCCGATTTCCCCCGCCCTGCACGAACCGTCCGTGGGTACCCTCCGGAGGCGTGCCTCGAAACGGCCCGGCAAATCAACTGATTGTCACCGGATCCGGCAAGCATTTCCGGCCCGGCTGCTTGGAACGGGCCTTGCCCATTCGGTCTGGCGATATCCGGGTTCGACGCAGATCGCTGAACCGCCCGGGAATGCGAACAGCCAGCCGACTGCGAGACGAGATGGCAGACGAGAACGACAGAGGGCAAGGCCCCGCCGCCACAACGACTCCCGATCCGGGAGTCGAACGCTTTCACATGTGGGCATCGCGGCCGTTGCTGAGGAGCATCCTGTGGACACCCCGCGGCCCGGAGGCCGAGAACGCCGCGTTGTACGATGTGTTCATTACGCAGTCAGCTCTTGCCTCATTGCTGGACCACGTTCGCTCCGCGGAGGCAGATGAGCGTCCGTTCGGCTTGCTCGCGGGGGACTTGTGTGAAGACCCGGATGGCGGGTCCCGCTACGTCCTGATTCGTGAAGTCTGTCGCTCCCGGGTGCCCCTGACTGGTAAACCCGGCGATCAGATTCCGGCCACGGCATGGGAAGAACTCCGCGTCGACGCAGAGGGACGCAAGGGAAGCCTCGTCGGCTGGTATCTCAGGCACGAAGCCGGTCAACTGACCCTCACGGATTCTGAGGTCGCGACGCACGCCAAGTACTTCAACGAGCCCTGGCATAGCGCGGCGCTCGTGGTGGCGGACCGCAACGAGCCGGCGGGTGGGTTCTTCCGACGCACACAGGCTGGATTCTCGGGCTCGATACCGCAGCCGTTCCACGAAGTCGTTGCGGCTGACTCGATGGGTGGCGGTCAGCGCTTGACTTACGTCGACTGGGACAACGTCGAGACGACGGAAACGGTGAAGCGAGGCGAGATTCCCGAGGGCCTTGGCGCGACCGCCTCCGAGTCCGCACCTGACCGCAAGTCGGACAGGAACCGTCCCACGGCCCAGACGGGCGCATTCTCGGCCGAAGTCGCCCGGCGATCCATCGCCGCCGCCGCTTCGAAGACAGCGGAAGTCCTGGATCAGCGTCGTCAGAAGGCAGCCGAGGCTGCCCGCGAGGCAGAGGAAGAGGCTGCCCGCCGGACCGCCGAACTCGAGGCCGCGCGCACGGCAGCTGAAGAGCTGGCCCGCAAAGCGACCGAGGACGCCGCGGCCCAGGAAGCCGCCGATGTGCTCGCCGAGCAGAAGCAGGCAGAGGACGTCGCGCGCCAGGCCGAGGAAGCCGCACGAGCGGCTGACGAGGAAGCCGCGCTCAGAAGCGCCGAGCTCGAGGCCGCCCAGGAAGCTGCGGAAAAGGCCGAGCAGCGAGCGGCCGAACTCGAGGCCGCGCTTCGAGCGACCGAGGAGGACGCCGCTCGCAGGGTCGCAGCGGAGAATGCTGCCCGACTCGCCGCCGAAGAAGAGGCGGCCCGGCAGGCCGCCGAGGCGGAATCGGCACGCAAGACGGCCGCCGAGGAAACAGAGCGCCGGCGTACGGAAGAAGCCGCGCGGATGGCGGCGGAAGAAGAGGCAGCCCGCAAGGTGGCCGAACTCGAGTCCGCGCGAGTTGCGGCGGAAGCCGATGCCGAGAGACACGCGGAGGAACTGCGGCAGACGATCGAGGCCGCAGAGCAGGCACGTCAGGCGGCCGAACAGGAGGCCGTGCGCCGGGCCGCCCAGCTGGAGCAGGCGCGCCTTGCCGCCGAACAGGAAGCGGAGCAGCAGGCGGCAGAACTCAGGGCCGCAGTGGAGTCCGCCGAGCAGGCTCGGGCAGCCGCAGAACAGGAAGCCGAGCGACGGGCCGCCCAGCTCAGGGCGACGCTTCAGTCGGCGGAAGGCGCCCGGGAAGCGGCCGAGGAAGAAGCCATTCGACGGGCGGCGGAACTCGAGGAAATGCTCGCGGCCACCGAGGCGGCGCGCGCCGCCGCCGAACAGGAAGCCGCACGCAGAAGCGCTGAATTGCAGGCGGCTCGCGAAACGGCAGAGGCAGAGGCCGAGAGGCAGGCTGCCGAACTGCAGCAGACTCTTCAGGAAGCCGAGAATGCACGCCGGGCTGCAGAGCAGGAAGCCGAACGGCAGGCAGCGAAGCTCCAGGATACTCTCGAGGAATCCGAGAAGGCCCTGCGCACGGCGGAGCTTCAGGCTGCCAACCGGGCCGCGGAACTCGAGGAGGCGCGGGAAGCTGCTGAAGAGCGCGCCCGAGTGCAGGAAGAGGAACTCCGGGCAACGCTCGAAACCGCTGCTCTGGCCCGCCAGGCTGCCGAGGAAGAAGCGGACCGCCGAGAGGCCGAGATCGAAGCCGCTCGGCAGGCGGCTGAGGAGGAGGCCAGGCAGGCGACGGAGCGGCTCAAGGCAACCGTGGCGGCCGCCGGGGAGGCACGCCGGGAAGCAGAAGCCGAGTTGCAGCAACAGTCTGCGCAGCTTCAGGCCGAGCTCGACGAAGTCGAGCGAGCACGGCGTCAAGCGGAAGAAGAGACCGCACGCAAGGCTGCCGAGCTGGAGGCGGCCCGAATCGCCGCGGAGCAGGAAGCGGAGTTGCAGGCCGCAAAGCTGCAGGCGACGCTCGATGCCGCCGACGCTGCCCGCAAGGCAGCTGAGGAAGAGGCGGCCCGCCGCACCAAGGAGGCTGAAGCCGCAATCCAGGCCGCCGAGGCTGAGGCCGCTCGCCGGGCAGCGGAAGCCGATGCCGCACGAGAGGCCGCGGAGCTCGAGGCCGAACGCAGGGCGGCGGAGGCCGAGTCCCACCGTGCGGCAATCGATGAAGCCGTCCGCCGCGTGGCGGAACTCGAGGATGCCCGCCGGGAAGCCGAAGAGAAGGCCGAACGCTGGGCAGCAGAAGCCGACAACGCGCGGCGCGAGGCAGAAGAGGAGGCCGAAAAGCGAACGGCAGAGCTCGAAGCCACGCGCGCCGCGGCGGCGGAGGCTCGCAAGGCAGCGGAGGAAGAGGCTGACAGGCGCGCCGCGGAAGTCGAGGCTGCCCGTCGTGCCGCCGAGGAGTCCGAGCGGCGGGCCCGGGATGCCGATGCTGCCCGCGAGGTAGCCGAGGAAGAAGCCGAGCGTCGAAAGGTCGAGGAAGAGGCACGAAGGGAGGCCGAGGTCGCCGCGGTACGTCGGGCGGCCGAGCTCGATGCCGCTCGCGAGGCCGCCGAGGCCGAGGCCGCGAGGAAGGCGGAGGAAGCGGAAGAAGCGCTGCGGGCAGCCGAGGTGGAGGCCGAGCACCGCCTGATCGAGGCCACCGCCCGGAAGGCTGCCGAGGAAGAAGCGGCCAGGAGAGCGGCCGAACTTCGCCGGTTCCGCAATGCGGCCGAGGAATCCGCCTCTCAGAAGACGGTCGAGGCGGAGAGCGCGCTCGAAGCCGCCAGGCAGGAGGCCGAGAGACGGAAGCTGGAAGAAGAGGCGCGCCAGGCCGCCGAGCAGGTCGCGTCGCAGCGAGCCGAAGAGTTGGAGGCTGCGCGCCGGGCCGCCGAGGACACGGCAAAGCGCATGGCCGCAGAAGCAGAGGCGGCTCGCGAATCAGCTCGACTGGAGGCGGAGAAGCGAGTGGCCGCCGAACAGGAGGCTGCCAGCCGCACCGCGGAACTCGAGGAAGCCAGGAAAGCCGCCGATTCAGCTCTGCGCATGGCGACCGAGAAACGGGCGGCCGAGCAGGAAGTGCAGCGCCACGTCGCTCTCGCGACCGCGCAGGACGCGGCTACGCTCCGGGCGACCGAGGACGAAATCGCCCGCAAGGAAGCCGAGCTCCTGGAGGCGAAGGAAGCCGCGGAGGAAAGAGCCTCAGTGCTCGCCGCAGAGGCCGAAGCCGCCCGCGAGGCGACACGGGCCGAGTCCGAACGTCGACGTCAAGCTGAAGAGAAGGCCGCCAGCAAGGTCGCCGAGCTCGAAGAAGCACGCCGGGTGGCCGTGGAAGAGGCGGCGAGGATGGCCAGCAAGGCCAGACAGGTCGCTGAGGTAGCACGACAGGAAGTTTCACGGGCCCGTGTCGAGCGCAAGTTGCTGGAGCAGACCACGGCCAAACGACTGGCGGAGATCGAGGCCGAGCGCCGAGCAGCCGAACGTGCAGCTCACCAGAAGGCCCAGGCACGCGACGAGAATGAAGTCGCGGCGCGGCGCAAGGCGGAGAAAGAGGCGCGCAAGGAGGCCGGGCTGCGGGCGAGACAGGAAGCCGAGCAACTGATCGCGCAGCGGGCGGCCGCGGCCGCCGCGAAGCTGGAAGCGGAGGAGAAAGCTCGTATCGCGGAGGCCGAAGCAGCCGATAAGCAGGCGCTCAGGGAAGAGTGGACCCGCAGGCTCCGCAACGTGGGCAACGTTGCCGCGAGCATCGGGATCATCGCGATCGCCGCTGCCGGCGCCGACAGGATCGTGGGGTGGTCGGGAAGCTCGTCGAGCGATGATTCGCAGACGACCACAGCGGCGGATACGAGAGATGCGTCGCAGAACTCGAGGCTGGCCGAGTCGACATCGTCCGGCCCCGCCGTGGACAGCATGGCGGTCCTGCCGCCGGCGATCGAGCTCGATACCGCCAATCTGGATCTCACAGAGGTCGAAGTCGCTCCCCTGCAAGTCGACGCGGCGGCCTCAGACCCATTGGCGGCGGTACTGCACAACGCGCTGGACGTTTACGGCATAACTGCCGAGGAGCACGGGCTGGGACAGAGGACCTGTGCCGATCTCCAGAGCGCATTCGTGGACGTCGACGCGGCGTGGCTGGAATACAGCATGAAGCGGGCAGGAGAGCTGGCAGACGCGAACCGGG
Organism: uncultured Gemmatimonadota bacterium; assembly: GCA_942490755.1. Lineage (GTDB taxonomy): Bacteria > Gemmatimonadota > Gemmatimonadetes > Palauibacterales > Palauibacteraceae > Carthagonibacter. The sequence continues at coordinate 12,701 of CALNYN010000029.1, read as the reverse complement.
AGCTGGATCCCAACCGCAACCTGCGTGATGGCGAGCTGACCAGGCTAGTTCGTGAAGTCGAGACCGCCTTCGCTGCTACCGGCTGTCCGCGGCCGTAGACCCGGTTCGTGCCGGTATCGGCGGTGAACCACGAACCGATAGACCGCGCCCCGGCGGTAATCTCCGCCGGGGCGCTGCTTTCAGCCGCTTACGGCAGGCAGGCTGCCGTAATCTGGAGTTTCGTCAGGGCGTCTCCGTTCGGCGGAAAATCTCCACTCAGGAACAGTTCCCCGGTTATCGTGAAGGCGCTCGTGACATCGAAGCCTTCGATCGTCCAGCTGAAGGTACCTCGCGTCCCGGAGAAACTCCCCGGTTCGATCGGAATGCCGTTCACCGTCGTGTTCTCAAGATCGATCATCGTTCCCCTGTGACGCCCTACGATCTCCACCACCAGGACATCGACGTCTGACGCAGGACAGGCCGCCGGAGCGGTTCCTGCCACATTGTCGTACGTGAGTGTCACGGAGTCGCCGCCCGGCACGATCACCCGCGCCAGCAACTGCCCGCCCGGCGCACCAGCGGGATCGTAACTAAGCAGGATCCCGTCGCCCTGTACGGCGTCCTTGAGCCAGACCACGTCCGCCTCGACGCGATCGGCCCCGGAGTCGAGATCGCTGACCCCCAGATAGATCTCACTGTCGCCCCTGTTCCCGAACGACCTGAATCGAACGCCGAACCCGTCTGTCGCGTCGCTCCGGCCGTCGATCACCGTATAAGGCGCTTCGACCGTGGCCGTGAATACGAGCGGCAGGTCGTTGAGCGCGATCTCGGTATCATTGAACGGCTCGAACGGATCCACACCCGCTCCGGCCCCGTTCGCGTACCCGTCCACCGACGAGTCGTAGCCGTCCACCACCGACGGATTTCGATCGCAGATGCCTCCGTTCGAGGACTGGAGTACGCCCAGGATCCCGTCCGTCGCCGTCTGCGGCGTGGACTCGCCCGTCACCGAGATGCCGCAGCCGAGCGCGTACAGCGTGTGATCGCCGAGCGCCGGCGTCCAGCCGACGGAGGCCAGCCCATCTGTCCCGGTCACCTCGACGCAGCTCGTGCCCGTCGTCCCGTTCGAGCAGGTCAGTTCGTCGCCCGCTTCCGCGAAGAATCGGATCGTCGCTCCGGTCGCGGCGGACCCGTCGGACACCTCCACCTTCACGCTCGCATCGATCGTCTCGCCCTCGGTGATCGTCTGCGAGGCGCCACTCTCGATCGAAGCGCTCGACATTTCCGCCAGGTCGAAATCGCTGAGCCGCTGCAACGTCCCGCCGCCACCCGATCCTCTCGCCACTGCGGCGGTCGCGATCAGCGGCTGCGGCACCAGCCACGAGGCGGCCGCAAAGAGGCCCTTCCCGATCTGATCGAGCACGCTCACTGCCGGCGGCAGGAGCGGGCAGGTGAAGTCGTCGTCCGGGTCCGTACCCTCCGCCAGCAGCGGCAGCACGGACTGTCCGTTCGCATCCTGCTGGATCACGTGCGCGTCGTTCCCGCCCGATGTATCGAAATTCCGGCAGAACAGGATGTGCGACGCCAGGAGACGATCGGAGTCAGCAAACGGCGGGTCCGCCGTCACGCTCACGGCGCGGCCATACGTGCGCACATCCACGTCCACCGCGTTGTCGTTGAACGCGAGCGTGTACGCCCGGTTGCCATTGCCCGGTCCGATGTTCAACTGGACCTCTGTCGTTCCGTCGCCGATCGTCAGCGATCCGCCGTCCTCGTCCGTGAACGGGCAGGTAACGGTCGCCTCACCCACGTTGTCGCAGGCTTCCACGACGGTGGCCGTGAACACGAGCGGCAGGTCGTTGAGCGCGATCTCTGTATCATTGAACGGCTCGAACGGATCCACCGCACCGGCAATCGCGCCGTTCGCGTAACCATCCACCGACGAATCGTAGCCGTCCACTACCGACGGATCCCGGTCGCAGATACCCCCGTTCGAGGGCTGCAGCACGCCCAGGATCCCGTCCGTCGGGGTCTGCGGAGTGTCTTCGCCGGCCACCGCGATGCCGCAGCCGAGCGCGTACAGCGTGTGGTCGCCGAGCGCCGGGGTCCAGCCGACCGAGGCCAGGCCCTCCGTGCCCGTCACGTCTCGACGCAGCTGGTTCCAGTAGTGCCATCGGAGCATTCGAGCACGTCGCCATCTTCTGCGAAGAAGTAGATCGTCGCGCCGGTTGCCGATGATCCGTCGGCCACTTCCACCTTGACGCTCGCGTCGATCGTCTCACCCTCGGTGATCGACTGCCCGTCACCCGACTCGATCGAGGCGCTCGACATCTCGGCCAGGTCGAAGTCACTCAGCCTCTGCAGTGTGCCACCGCCGCCGCTGCCCTTCCCGAATGCGGCGGTCGCCACGAGCGGCCGCGGGGTGAACCAGGAGGCGGCTGCAAACAGTCCTTCGCCGATGCGGGCGAGGACCGCGACTTCCGGGTCCACCAGCGGACACTGGACCTCGAGCAGCGGCAGAACCGACTGCCCGTCCGCATCCTGCTGGATCACGTAGGCGCCGTTTGCACCTGATGTATCGTAGTCCTTGCAGAACAGGACGGTAGACGCCAGCAGATCCTCCGTCAGCGGCGGATCCGCCGTAACACTCACGGCCGCACCGAACGTCCGCACGTCCACGTCGACGGCGTTTTCGGTGAATGCGAGTGTGTATACGCGGTCGCCGTTGCCGGGCCCGATGTTCAGCTGGACCCCTGTGGTCCCGTCGTCGATCGTCAGCGTCCCACCATTGTCGTCCGTGAACTCACACGTGACAGTCGTCTCACCGACGTTGTCGCAGGCCTTCTCGACGTTCGCGGTGAACACGAGCGGAAGGTCGTTGAGGGCGATCTCCGTATCGCTGTAGGGCTCGAACGGATCAACGGTGGTTGCTATCGCGCCGTTCGCGTAGCCGTCCACGGACGAGTCGTACCCGTCGACCACCGCCGGATCGCGGTCGCAGATTCCCCCGTTCGAAGCCTGCAATACGCCCAGGATTCCGGCCGTCGCAGTCTGCGGAGTGTCATCACCTGCCACCGCGATGCCGCAGCCGAGCGCGTAGAGGCTCCGGCTGCCCGCAACGGGAGTCCAACCGACCGAGGCCAGTCCGTCCGCGCCCGTGAGCTCTACGCAGCTCGTGCCGCTCGTACCGTCGGAGCAGTCCAGCACGTCACCGTCCTCGGCGAAGAAGCTGATCGTCGCCCCAGACGCGGCGGCTCCGTCAGCCACCCTCACTCGCACGCTCGCGTCGATCGTTTCGCCCTCGGTGATCGTCTGTGGACCGCCGCCGGACTCGACGGATGCGCTCGACATTTCTGCCAGCTGGAAATCGCTCAACCGCTGCAGCGTCCCACCGCCGCCCGAGCCCGCCTTGAACATCGTGGCGATCAGGGGCTGCGGAGCGAACAGCGCGGCGAATGAGCCGAACGAATCGCTCGATCCCATCCAGCCATCCGATGGAAGTCGAGAACAGCGGGCAGCTGACGTCGAGCCCCGGAAGCACGGACTGGCCGTGCTCGTCCTGCTGGATCACGAACGCGTCGTTGTTGCCCGAGGTGTTGAAATCCGAGGGCTCGCAAAACCGGATCTCCGAGCCGTTCAGTCGCTCGGCAGCATCAAACGGCGGGTTGGCGGTGACCGTGACGGCATCACCGATGAACCGGACGTCCGCATCGACCGCGCCGGGATTCGAGGTGAGCGTGTAGGATCTCGTTCCGTTGCCTGAGCCGATGACCACTTCGACCTGCTGACCCGTCGGCGTGATGAGTCCCAGCGAGCCCCCCTGATCGCCGATCAGGCAGCTTACCGTGGTGCCCTGTTCGAGATTCGTGCACGCGCTCTGTTCGATGAAAACCTTAACCGCCTGCGTGGACCCGAATTGGATGTCCAGCGTCGGTCCGTCGGACGGCTGGTCGGTGGAGGGGGAGTTGGTCAGGAACACGTCCCGATAGGCCAGCGGAACCGGGTCGTTGCCATTACCCGTATCGAGGGACACGCGCACCCGCCAGTTCGTCTCGGCCAGGTGCGAGTCCTTCTTGTTGACGGACCATGAGGCAGCGTACACACCGCCCTTTTCTCGTACCTGGAGTCTCGTCGTCTCGCAGCCTTTGCCGGAGCAGTCGAACGGAACGACCTCGAAGATCAGCTCGTTCGCGAGTCCGGACAGCAGCTCACCGGAGACGTTCGGATTGCTCACGAGATTCGACATGAAGTAGACGCCCGGATAACCGTTTGTCCCGTGAGCAGCATCGCAAGGCGACGCGGTCCCCGGTTCCGTACCGTCTATCTCCCAGGTGTCCAGGCAACTCTCAACGTCGCCCGCCGTGACCGAGAAGGCCGGTTCGGATACCGTGACCGGCTCAAGGTCGGTCTCGGTCGGACCGAGAGCGCCCTCCGGTCCATCTGAACAGGCGAATGAAGCTGCCGAAACGACGGATGCGACCAGAAGTCGCGTCCTGAATGCGCGCATAAAGATTGTCTCCAGATGATTGAGAACCGTTCCCCGGATACGGCACCATTGGTTCAAAGCTAATCGAAACGGGGAAGGATAGAGAAGGGCCCGTCACGTACCTGTTACTTTAGCGGGGCTGTCAAGGGAGGCAATCCGGGCGGTCAGCGCCGGTTCAGATCCTCGAATCCGGGCTCATCGCGCAGCTTCTTCCACCACCAGTGAAGCTGTCCTTCGTCACCAAGATCCTCGGTGGGATTCGCGGCCAGGTAGCGGCTCAGGTACTCGACCGCACCTTCGAGATCGCCGGTCGTGGAGCGGATGGCGGCCTGGTACATCCACAGGTCGGCCAGGGGATCGATGTCGTCGTCGCTGGCGCCCCGCTCGAACATCGCCTCGGCACTGTCCTGCAAGCCGGCCTGCCGCAACACGCCCGCCACCAGGAGGTTGCCGAGTCGCTCCTGGTACGGCCGGATCGAGGCGGGAGCCTGGTTCACGAATCGGTCGCGGTGCGCCCAGGCGGCGTCGACGTCCGGCTCGTCTCCGGATGACAGCATCAGCCACAGCTGACATTCCTCGAACACGTGGTCGTCCGGGAAGCGCTCGGCGCCTTCGGAACACCAGGTTCGCGCGTCGCGAAACTGCTCCAGATCGTAGTGCGCCCAGAACAGCCGCTCGAGGATCCGGTTGGCGTCTCGCAGATACGCGTCTTCCTCATAGGCCCGCCTCGCGTTCAGCACGACCGCCACCATGTCGTTCCGATTGTACTGCAGGTGGCTGAGCATGCTGTACGCCGTGGCCAGGGTCGGATCGAGGTCGGCCGCGGTCTCGAGGTCTTCCTGGGCCGCCGTGAGCAACCGCTCGGCGTCGTCCGTATCCGTGGACAGATCCAGCAGGTACAGCAGGTACCGCAGGGCGCCCCGCTGCTCGACGGCGTAGGCACTCCTCGGATCGAGTTCGATCGCCCGGTCGGCATATGCCATCCCGCCGTCGATGATCGCCGACGCCGCTTCCAGGTCGCCGGTTCCCGTCGCGGTGAAGAAGGCACTCCGGAATGCAGCGTGAGCTCTCATCGCCGGGGGCCGTGCCCAGGACGGATCCGCCGTCTCGGCCAGGTGCAGCAGCGAATCCGTGGATTCGAATGTCGCCAGCGCCCCCTCGAGGTCGTCGTCGTTTCGGAGGCTTTCCGCCTGGGAAATCAGCCGCTCGGATCGCTGCACGAACGACCATGCCTCGACGCTCTCCGTGCCGGCTTTCAAACCCCGCAGTTGCACCTCCTCTCCGAGCCGCTCCCGCAGCAGCAGTGACACCTGGGCCGCAACGGAGTCGCGCGCGGAGAGAAAATCGTCGCTGGGGATCGTGACCACGCTGCGGTCGAGGTCCGCTCCCGTGAATCCGTCCACCAGCACGGTCGTCACCCGCAGCCCGTCCCTCGACTCGTCCACCGTGCCGCGAATCACGCTCCCGACTTCGAGCGCCTGCGCGATGCTGTCGATGGAAATGTCCGATCCTCGAAACGGCTCCACACCATTGCGAGACACCACGTCCAGGCTTCGGACCTGTGACAGCTCGTCGATCAGGGCCTCGGTAATGCCGTCGGCCACGTATCCGAGATCACCGCCCGAGCTGAAGTCCTCGAAGTACAGTACGGCCACCTGGTCCGCCTGGAGGCCGCTGGCCAGAGTCGCCGCCGCGACTGCCTGCTCCTGCCTGTCGTTGCGAAATACGATCACACTCATAATGACCGCGAATACGAAAAGCACTGCCTGGATGAGGATTTCGGCCTTGGGAGTATCCTGTCGGCCCTTTGCTCCGTGAAACCAGGCGATCGTCAGGCTGCCGGGGATCCCGAACACGTAGAAGACGAGCGCGATCTTGTAGGCTATGACGGGCAGGATCTCGTAGGAAACGAGTTGATCCACGCCCTCGAGCGCCACGAACCCCGTGACGAGGTACGCGCCCATGAGCGGCAGCAGGCGCCGTTCCTTGATCTGGCCGAAAATTCCCATGAACCCCGGGTGGCAGTGAATGCTCTGAGTCGAGCCGCACGTATGCGACAGTCCGAATAGTGGACTAGATCCGGGATTCCGGCAAGGAAGATAAGGAAGATGCAGAAGACCCCGCCGCGAATGACGGGGTCTCCAGGGTTACGTCGAGCGGTGGGCGCCGTCGGATGAGTTGGGCTACATGTTGTCCAGGTGTCCATCGCCGGGACCTTCGCCGGGTTGGTGCGGACGCCCGTCGAGGAACGGCCTGTCCCGCTCTCTCGCCTCGAGATCGACCTCATACGGCTCTCCGTCGATCGTCATCTCCGGGTACTGCGTTCCGTTGAACGTGATGACGACGGTTCGGGTGTGCGTCCGGGTACCGGCTTCGGTGGTGACCGTGACGGTCATCACGCGGGTGATCGTGCCGGAAAGCGGATACGGGTTGTCCGCGAATGGAACCGTATGAACCACGTCCTCCATCGTGCGGCTGCCCGTCATCTCCCGCTCGCGCAGGCCTTCCTCATCCGAGTGACGGCTGCGGGTGATGGACTCAGATCCCGAGCCGTTCACCGTGCGCGTCGTCTCGACTCCTTCCAGGCCGGTGACGGTCATCTCCCGCGTGCGGCTCACGCTGGCCGACCAGCCGTCCCGCTCGATCTCCCGGCTCATCTCCATCGTCATGTAGATCGAGGCGGTCGTGAGCTCGTCATATGCATCCTGCTCGACTCCGGCTGCATCGAAGAACTGAACCGATCGGAATCCGGACCGGCCGTCCATGAAGAATCCGCCGTGCTGCGCATCCCGCAGCGCCTGGACATCTTCAATCGTTCCGTCGGCCGCGACCATGGCCAGGTCCGCATTGATCTGCTGGTCGAGCACGGTCGTCCCGGTCGGATCATCGCCACTGCAGCCGGCCAGGGAGGTTGCGCCGAGGGCGGCGAGGGCCAGCAGCCCGGTTCTGGTTCGTGTGTTCACGGTCATCTCTCTGGTTCAGACGGTGGTCGTCGTTCATGTGTCCGGGCCCGCGGGCCCCTCTGTCTCCGACTTTCACACCCCAAGACGAGACGAGCGGAACAGAAGTCACATTGGCCCTTCGACCAGATCGCTGTAGTTTCCTGTCCACCGGATCGCGGCTGGTCGCGACCGCGCTGAAGCAAGAAGTACACCCGGAGGCTCCAATGAACGAATATTTTGTTTCGAACCGGAACGAGTCCGTACGTATGTTCGGACCTGACTGGATGGAGAAGACGACGTACGTCCATCCCCTCGTTCCGCATGTGATCTACATCCCGTTGATCGTATTTCTGCTTTGGACGAGCCCGCTGTCGATCAGCGCATCCGTGCTGTGGTTCTTCGTCGGGCTCCTGGTGTGGACGCTGATCGAATACCTGCTTCACAGTTCGCGTTTCATGCTCCCGATGAGATCATGGACAAGGTCCACGAGATCGTGGCCTCACTCCCGGTCGACGAAGCCGTGGTGCCGAACATGCCTTCACTGCGCCACACCATTTATTTCCTGTTCCACGGCGTGCACCACGAGTATCCGAGCGACGCCCGGCGGCTCGTCATGCCTCCGGTCGCCAGCATTCCGATGGCGTTCGTCGTGTGGCTCGTCTTCCTGCTCGTGTTCGGTATCGCTGCGAGGCCGGCCTTTGCGGGCATGATGGTGGGGTACCTGATCTACGACTCGACCCACTTCCTGGTGCACCATTATTCGATGCCCACGAAATTCGGTAAATTCATCAAGCGGCATCACATGCGGCACCACTTCAAGGATCCGGACAAGGACTATGGAGTGAGTTCACCCGCTATGGGACGTGATTTTCGGACGTTCAGCGGCGACAGGAAGCGGCTGGAGCTCCGAAGCCGGAGGTCGGCACGGCGACCTGATCCGTCAGTCCTGGGGCAGACCGGGCGGCAGGGCCGTCGCGACACCGACTCCGCCAACTGGTCCGCCAGCTGCTCGACCCTCGGAATCGACCATGGCGCTCCGCGCGAAGCGCATTAGAGATCAGGCTCAGCCTTGTCACGCGAACGCAGGCCGCAGGAGTAGATGGTGGTGAGGCAAACGCGGTGATCCAGGAGGGTGACATGCGCCAGCACGCGGCGCGTCTCCGGCCGCAAGGATGACGGGCAGTTTGAACTGGGCATTGGCGCGGACCAGTTCTACCTCGGCCGGCCAGGGACGGCGAAGGGGTTCTCCCAGAAGAGTTTGATGGCGCAGAGGGCTTGGGTGGAGGTCTGGCGGGCGACCTTCTTGACGGTTTTGAGATGGATGAAATGCTGGCGGAGTTCCTCGGGGAGATCTGATCGGGGGACTTGGTGAAGAACTCGCTGAGTTGCCGGACACAGGCGAAGTAAGCCTGCTCGGTGCGCAGACCGACAGGCAGGAGTGTCAGGTCCTCCGCGAAGGAATTAAGGATGGCGTGGGAGGAGCTTTTTTTATATGCATGGGTTGTATCGTATGACTGTTAACGGTTGATCGCGGGTCCGGCTGTCAGTACCGGCCCGCGGTCAGCCAGTCTGAAGGCAAAGCGGGTCCGATTAAATCACCAACTCATCGTTCCATGCGAAGCATCCAACCTCCACTTTCCCCCGCCGCGCCGGCGCGCTTCGTTCCGCCAACCGGCAGAGCGACCGCGCTACCCGGCTGGCAGCAGGAGGGCGGGTTATCGTGACATCAACTCAGGAGCGGAGCCGCGGCCTACCGCGCTTTGCTCACCTTGTTGGGCAAGGGAAATCTCGACTGCCCTAATGGCTTGTGGTAATGCTCAATCGGCATTTAATCGTTCAGTTCGAGCATGATTGACAGTCACAACGCTGTGTTTGCAGGCGCAAGCGCGCTGCCAGCGGCTGCGGCTCAGTTCTGTCGCTGGAGCCGCCGGTGAAGAGGGTTAATTTCGAAGTCCTGGCCGGCTGCTGCAAGCACCGGACCACGACACGGCAGTGGGAGGGCTAAAACTTGCCCGTTCGTATTTATTCCTTAGCGAAAGAACTTAAGCTCGACAGCAAGGTTCTGGTCGACATTTGCACCGCCGCCGGCGTGACCGGCAAAGGATCGGCGGCTGGCCAAGTCTGACCGACGAAGAGATCGAGCGTGTCCGGCGTACCTGGCGGGCGGCGCGCAGCGGGGGCGAAATCCGCACCCAAGGAGCGTCCACCGATCGCCAACGTGCCCGTGACTCGTGCACCCGCTGCTCGAGCGCCAGTCGCCCCGCCGCCGGTCGCGCCGGCGGCTAACGCCCCTGCGGCCGACGAAGGCAACGAGGCGGTACGCCGCGAAGACTACATCGCACCGACCGGCAGCGTGCCTGAGAAGGTCCCGGTCTTGTCGTCGAAGAAGAAGTCCGACGCGCCCTCGCCGCGACCGGCACGCCCCACGCCTCCCCGCACCTCCGGGATCAAACTGGCGCCGATGCCCGAGGTGGTAACGCCCGAACCCTCGAAGACGACCGAGGTCGAGGCGCAGAAGCCCGATATGCGGTTGCCGATCGATGCGATCAAGGCAGCCAATCGTGGGGGCAGCAAGCCGCTCATCGACCACGTTCGCAAAACCCAGGACAAGCGGCATCAGGCCGACGACACGACCTCGGCGAAGCCAGCCCGTGGCGGCGGTCCCGCGTCGCGGCGCGATCGGCCGACACCTGCGACCGACGCTCCGACGCCAGCCCGTGGACGTCGTGGTAAGGGACCAGCCGTCCCCGCCGCGAAAGATGGGCTAGCCCCGGTGGGCCGTGAACAGCGTCAACTTAATCGACGTCGAACGGGGGGCGGGGGACGCCGGAGCGATGAGGAAGAGGGTTCCTCGCCACGCCGCCGTTCGTCGTACCGCCAGAATCGTCGGACCGGCACGAATACGGCCGCTCCGCGTAAGGGCCGCGTCACGATCGAGTTTCCAGCCACGGTCCGCAGCTTCTCCGAAGCCATTGGAGTGACGGCCCAGCAAGTTCTGCGTCAGTTGTTGCACCTGGGAACCATGGGCAACATCAACTCGGAAATCGAGCCCGATATGGCCGAACTGTTGGCCGTGGAGTTGGGCGTCGAGGTTGACTTCAAGCTGGCCGTGGATGCCGGCGAACAGGCTTTGGCCAAACTCAGTGACGACGACGAGGATGCGGCTCTGTTGGAACCGCGTCCGCCGGTCGTCACCTTGTTGGGCCACGTCGACCACGGCAAGACGACGCTGCTCGATCGATCATCGGCATCGACGTCGTCGGCGGCGAAAGCGGCGGCATCACGCAGCATATTCGCGCTTACTCGGTGGAACGCGAAGGGCGTCGTATTTCCTTCGTCGACACGCCGGGCCACGAGGCGTTTACCGAGATGCGTGCCCGCGGTGCCAACGTGACGGACATCGCCGTACTGGTGGTCGCGGCCGACGACGGCATCATGCCGCAGACGGAAGAAGCGATCAGGCACGCCCAGGCGGCCGGTGTTCCGATCGTCGTCGCCTTGAACAAGGTCGACTTGCCCGGCGTCGACATCAATCGCGTCTATCAACAACTCGCCTCGAACGACTTGTTGCCCAGCGAGTGGGGCGGCGATACGGAGGTCGTCAAAACCAGCGCGCTCAAGGGGGAGGGAATCGACGAGCTGCTCGACACGATCCTGACGATCGCCGAGTTGCACGAGTACCAGGCGAATCCCGATCGCATCGCCAGCGGCGTCTGCATCGAGGCGGAGTTGCATGAAGGAAGGGGCGTCGTCGCCAAACTGATGGTGCAGCGCGGGACGCTGAAAGTAGGCGACGTCCTCGTCTGCGGCGCCGGCTACGGCCGCGTCAAGGCGATGCACGACACGCTTCAGATTCGAGTTCCCGTGGAGTCCGCCGGCCCGAGCATTCCGGTCAACGTCGCCGGGCTCGACATGGCGCCCAACGCCGGAGATCGCTTCCACGTCGTCGACGACATCGCCGACGCGCGGGAGATCGCCGAAACCCGCCGCGACGCGAACCGAACCGCCGACCTGACGTCGGCTCCGGTCTCTCACGTCACGCTCGAAAACCTGTTCGACCGTTTGGAAGGCAGCGGCGATCCGGAGACGCTCAACGTCATTATCCGCACCGACGTACGCGGCTCGATCGAGGCGATCCTCAAGGAATTCGAAAAACTCGAACATCCCGAGGTGCAGATTAAGGTGCTGCAGAAAAGCGTCGGCGGCGTTACCGAGGCCGACGTGATGCTCGCCCACGCCTCGGACGCGATGATCATCGGTAACGTCGTTCCCGACGAAGGCCGGGTCATGGCCGAGCGATCCGGAGATCCAATTCGTCGCTACGAGATCATCTACATGCTGGGCAGGCCGAGGATCTCGGCGGCACTCGAAGGCATGCTTGCTCCCGAAGAACGCGGCGAGGTCGAGCTGGGCCAGGCCTCGAGCAACAGGAGTCACGATCGACAGCAACGTGGGTGCCATCGCCGGTTGTCGCGTACTGGCGGGTACGATGGAGCGCAACGGTCGCATCTGCGCTGATTCGCGAATCGGATCATCGGCGACTATGCACTCGACCTCGCTAAAGCGTGAAAGGACGACGCCCGCGAAGTGCGAAGGCCTCGAGTGCGGTATCAAACTGGCCGGCTTCAATGACCTGAAGGAAGGCGACATTCTCGAAATGTACAAATTGGAAGAGGTCGCCCGTACTTTTTAAGCGTGTGTGTCTGGCGATTTCCGAACTGGGAAAACGTCAGCTGCCAGCGGCTGCGATGACGCACCCATACGCAGGGCGGAATGGTGAATGGCATGAGTTCGAGGCGAACCCAAAGGCGGCTCAGGCGATCCGAGAAGTCGTGAGCATGGCCATCCTTGGCGGACCTGAAGGATCCCCGTGTCCAGGACGTCACGGTGACCTTTGTCGAGGTCACGCCCGACATGCGGCAGGCCAAGGTGCACGTCTCGGTGATGGGTGACGAGACGAAGCAGCAATTGAGCCTGCGGGGCCTGCAAAACGCCGCGGGCTACCTGCAAAGTAAGGTTGCCAAGCGAATCGAGACGCGTTACACCCCCCGTCTGGCGTTCGTGCTAGACTTGGGAGTCAAGCGTTCGATCGAGATCAGCCAGATCCTGCAGTCGGTTCTGCCTGCTGCTCCCGACCAACTTGCCGGAGACCTGCCTTTGGAAGAAGGCGACTCGGATTCCGCGCCGGCGGAAGCGAGTACCGAGGACGACTTGCAGGACGATCAGGACGACGACGATCAGGACGACCCGGTCACCGAGACCGGTGCCAGCGAGACCGAAGAAGCCGACGAGGA
>CALNYN010000028.1:0-2988 GCA_942490755.1 uncultured Gemmatimonadota bacterium | reverse complement strand
TCGAAGACCGGCGGTGCCGTGATCCAGGGGTGGCGTATACGGATGCTGTCCCGACCAGCAGGATCGCCACGTTGATGTAATTCGGCGCCAGGATCAGTGTGAACAGCGCGCCTACCTGTAGCGCAGTCGTGATCCGCCCACCCTGTCGGGATTGGAATGGGAGGTGCTTCCCCGCCAGCCTCGTCACCACGAATACTCCGCCCGTGAAGATGTCCCGCAGGATCAGGATCACGAACCCGGCCCAGTCCAGATACCCCGTCGGCAGAAACGACACGAGGCCAAGAAAGACGAATACCCGGTCGCACAGAGGATCGAGTAGTGCGCCGATCTCGGATTGCGTTCCCGTCAGACGGGCGATGAAACCGTCCAGCAGGTCCGTCGCAGCACCCACCGCCACGATCGCCGCGACCCAGCGCAAGTCGTGAACAGCGAGAAACGCGAGTCCGAGAGGAATCCGGGCCAGCGACAGGAAGTTGGCCGGAGTCAGGAATCCGGCGTCCGACACGGTCGCATTGCCTGAATCAGTTTCGATCGATGTCACACGGGCTCCAGGTAGTCAGTAACGGCATCCGCGAACGGCAACGGCTTCAGGTTGAATACTGTCCGCACCGGATTCTCGTCCGTCGGCAGGACACTGCCGAACCGCAGGATGTCGAGTTGTGCAGTCGAGAACGGGCTGGGCAGCCCCAGCCGGGCCGCTGCGCGTGACGCCGGACGAGCCAGTGCCGCCGGAAACGGGACGATCGGCCGTGATCGCCCGATCGTGTCTCCCAGGACCCGCACGATCCGCACGAAGCTGAGCTTCTCCGGTCCGGCGAGATTCAGCGTTCGGCAGGCAACGTCCGGACTCTCGATCGCCTGTGTCAGAACGTCTACCATATCCTCGACTGCAAGCGGTTGAAGCTCAAACGTACCGTCGCCCAGCATCGGAAACGCCGGCAACGCATCAAGAATCCGTACGATTGGAGTGGTGAAGTGATCACCGGGCCCGTACACGACCGACGGTCGAAGGACCACGAAGTCCAGGCCCGACGACATTATCACGTCTTCCGCCTCGAACTTCGTCCGAAAGAACTCCCCGGCATCCGGACTGGCCCCGAGCGCACTGACGAACACGATCCGCTCGACATCGGTCTTGAGGACCTCCCAGACGAGATTCCGGGTGCCGGTCCCATGCTCCCGTCCCAGGCTCGTTCCCCCCCGGGCCACGAATCGTCCCGCCAGGTGCACGACATGATCACACCCGGCGGCGATCCCCACGAGCGATTCCCGTACCGTCAGGTCGGCCTGCCGCCATTCGATTCCAACGCTGTCCCTTCCGGGCCGGTCCGGCGTCTCCCGGCAGATCGCTCGGACCCGGTGTCCGCGTGAGATCAGTCTGGGGAGCAGGTGCCGTCCCAAAAACCCGTCTGCGCCCGTAACCAGCACTCGAAACGAAGATGCGACCTCGACTTCGATCGGCTGCGGGTGTTCCCGGGTGGCGAGTTCCTCGACGCCTGACGACGAAGACTCTCCGTCAGGCGCGGGAATCGGGGCTCTCGGCATGCATGCTCCTGTCCCGTTGCGTCGTGGTATCCTGAAGATTCAGGCCTATCCGACGCCTTCGCAACGGGCGGGGGCGGCTAGTCGAGCGGGGCGTCCTCCGATTCGTCGAGAGCATGCACGAGATCTCCGGTGCCGTTCTTCCCGTCGAGCATCACGAATTCCTGGACGATCACGTCAGCAGTCGGAATCGAAACTCCCTCCCTGTCGTAGGAGCCGTACTCCAGGCGACCCTCGACATAAATGCGGCTGCCACGACGCACGTAACGCTCGACGGTCTCGGCCGCTCCCGACCAGAACGTCAGGCGGTGCCAGTCCGTTCGGCGCTGTTCTTCTCCGTCACGCAGGAATACGCGATTGGTCGCGAGCGACAGATGCGCGACGGTCCGGCCTGTCGACGTGCGGCGGACGTCGGGATCCGCGCCGGCGTTTCCGACCAGAATCACGCGATTCACGGAACGGCTCAATTGGAACCTCCTGGAATGCGGTTTGCCGCACCGGGGCACCATGCCACGGTGCGGCGTCGACTGGAGGATGTCTCTTCACCGATCGCCCGGGAACGATGGTTCGGACAGTCTCCGGATCGTCGGGTCCCTATTCAGGTCGACCGCGTCGTTCAACGCTCGACTCCGGTGTCGCCCGGTCGTACCATCCTGGATGAACGAGCACGGTGGCAGCGGTCGTTTGGCCTGGGCGGACGTCCTTCCAGGGTTGCTGATCCTGGGAGCCGTCGTCGTCATCTCCCTGATCACTTTCTTTGGAGATGCGCTTCGACGGGCAACCGCCGAAGGCCCCCGGGTCACGGTGCTCGCGCCGGAGGTCGCCGGACTGGAACGGGGTTCGGTCGTGTGGCTGGCGGGTAAGCCCTCAGGTCGCGTACTCAATGTTCACTTCCGGGAGCCGGGCGGCCCGATCGGTGAGCGTGTGTCGATCGAGGCCGTTATGCTTTGGGAGGCCATGCCTTTCCTCGGGGAGGACGCCCAAGTCACGATCGGGTCCGCCTCTCTTCTGAGGCCTTCCGTGGTCAAGATCGCTCCCGGATCTGAGCATGCACTACCGCTGGGTGATGGCGACACGCTTCGTGTCGTGTCCAAGCTGGACATCGAGTCGTTCCGGACGATGGCCGATTCCGTGCGCATTGCGATCGGCGACGCAGTGGATGGCACAGCCGAGCTGCGCGAGCAGATGACAGAGGGGGATGGGTCCGTGGCCCGATTCCTCGCCCATCGGGGCTCTATCGCGCAACTGGACTCCGCACGATCTCGATTCGATCGACTGTGGCTCGCCTGGCAACAGGGCGACGGATTGTCACGCCTCGTTCGCGAGGACTCCGTCCGGGCATCGGCGAGCCGAGCGATGGAAACGCTACGCGACCTCACCGATCCGGCCGAACAGTCCAGGGGCGATCGACTCCCTTGCGCGGGTCGGAGAGACACTTCGGCAGCT
>CALNYN010000027.1:0-14403 GCA_942490755.1 uncultured Gemmatimonadota bacterium | reverse complement strand
CTGGGCCGAGGGATTCGGATTCCTCGAATCGTCGGCATTTACCTTCATCGGCAGCCTGCAGTGGGAGTATCTGTGGGAAGTGGCGCCCCCGGCCGCGAACGATCTGTATTTCACGGTTCTTGGCGGAATCGCGCTCGGCGAGAGCTTCGGCCGCCTGGCAGCGGTGCTGCGGGGAAACCGGCGTCACGGAGTTCTTGGTATCGGACAGGGTCTGCTCGGCGCCGGCCTCGATCCCGGCGGAAGCATCAGTCGTGGCATGCTTGGTGGAAGCACCCCCTACGGGTGGCTGAAGCCTGACATGCGCACCCGGCTGCAACTCGGCGTCTCGACCGGCCCCGGCTCCGACGCGTACTCTGCCGGCCAACCAGTCCCGGCCGGAGGGACTCGCGGACTGTTTCGGATGGAAATCGAATACGGTGATCGGCTTGCCTCGCGGAAACCGTCGTTCTTCGACGCGTTCGAACTCGACCTCCAACTCAGCGGCGGATCCGACGTGTTCTCGATCGACGAATTGAGGGTCCGTGGGGTTCCGTTCGCCGGTCCACGGAACAGGACCGGACGGGCCTGGAGCGCGACGTACCTCGACCAAGTTCGAGTACTCCTGGATCTGGCGTACTCGCTCGGGACACAGAGCTTCAACGCCATGGCTACCACTATCGATACGCGACTCGGATCACAGAAAGTGGGAACTCGAGCACGCGGGTGGATGCTCGGGCAATCCCGCTCGCCGGTGTCAGGTCCGAGCACGCCAACGGTGAACTGGCCCGAAAAGGGATCAGCTCCGAGCCGACCGGCGAGATCGACAGGGACTACGATTACGGCTCCGGCGTCGGCGCACAGCTGGCGGGTGCAGTGAAGAGGTCAGGCCGCGAGGTCCTGAAGGTGTCCTACGGGACCTCCTGGGTCCGCACTTTCAGCGGCGCGGATGGGTCTCACCTGCTGCAGGAGCTCCGGGTCCGCGGCACGCTGCCGATCACTCGCGGCTGGGCGATGTCGGCAGGGTGGGAGATGCAGACTCGGGATTCGCAGTATGACGACCTGCCGGTGATGAGCCGAACGAGCTCTTCCTTCTCGCTCAGCGCCAGCTACGGTGCCTTCTGACTTCACTCGTTCCCCCCGGGGGACGAAGGCGCGCCTGTCCGGGCACTCGCCTTCGGCTCGCCGGGGGGCTTTTCCATCCGAGGATTCCCAAACCATTGCGGTGCCGTGGTCCTGCCGCATCTTGACGGGGGATTGCCGGCCGCCAGAGTTCCGGATTCGGGCCGGGATAGTCGTGAGAATCTAATGTAGGCTCCCATACGGAGGCGCTCCATGCGAGAAGAATTGTGGCGGACCACCCGAACGGCCCCGCGTCCGCTCGCGGTCCTCGTGACGTTGGCGATGGTGGTGCTGGCCCTGCCCGAACAGGGTCGGGCCCAGGTTGGCGGCGTGGACCTCGATACGATCCGGGCCGGCCAATTCGACTACGGGAAGATGTGGACGTTCGAGTATCCGCCATCCGAGTACTTCACGCAGACGTATGGATTTCAGGCGGACGAAGATTGGTTCCAGCGAGCGCGCCTGTCGGTGTTGCGGATCCCTGGATGCTCGGCCTCGTTCGTATCGCCGAACGGACTCGTCGCAACCAACCATCACTGCGTACGAGGAGTGGTGAGCCGGATCACCCAGGAGGGCGAGACGCTGCTCGACAGCGGCTTCGTCGCCACGACCCTCGAGGAGGAGCGACAGATTCCGGGCTACTACGCCGACCAGCTGCTGGCTGTCGAGGACGTGAGCGACCAGGTATTTGCCGCGACCGACGCCGTCAGCACCGAAGCGGAGAAGGAACGCGTTCGCGGAGAGGTCCTGGACGATCTGGAGCAGGCGCTGCTCAGAGAAGTACGGGGCCCGGATCACGGGCGATTCGGTGTGGGTCCAGATGATCGGGCTGTATAACGGCGGCCGCTATTCGGCCTACGTGTTCAACAGGTTCACCGACGTGCGGATGGTGGTGGCGGCCGAGCTGCAGATGGGCTTCTTCGGCGGAGATCCCGACAACTTCACCTATCCGCGCTATGCACTCGATTTCGCCTTCCTGCGGGTGTACGGCAAGGATGGCAAGCCCTACCAGCCGACCCACTGGCTCGGCTGGAGCCTCGACGGGGTCGAGGAGGGCGACGTCGTGTTCGTCATCGGAAACCCGGGCTCGACGAACCGGCTCAAGAGCATCGCGCAGCTCGAATACCAGCGGGACGTGTCGGTTCCGGCGCTGGTGGGCTGGCTCGACAGCCGGCACGCGATCCTTGGCGAACTCCGTGCGAGCGCCCCGCCGGACCTCGCAGGGCAGCTGCGAAACCGGATGTTCGGACTTTCCAATTCGCTCAAGGCCTCGGGCGGGCGGCTGTCGGCGCTCAACGATCCGGTGATCATGGCCCGCAAGGCTGACGCCGAGCGGCGCCTGCGGGAAGCGATCGCCGCTGACCCGCAGTTGTCGGCGGACTACGGCGACGTATTCGACCGCCTGGCAGAGATTCAGGTCGAGCGCCGGGAGTACGCCGCGCAGCACACCGCCTTCATGCAGTTGAACAACCGGGGCTTCTCGTCGGCCTTCCAGCGCCGCGCCCGGCTCGGCCTCGGGTGGCTCGAGGCGGTAGAGCAGGGGCAGCCGGCGGACTCGATCGCACTGCTGGCCACGGAAATGTCGCGGATCAGCGATACGGATCCGGCCTTGGAGCGAATGCTTCTCACGGCGCGGTTCGAGGACTTCCAGCGGACTCTAGGGGCAGATAACCCGATTGTCAGGGCGACTCTCGGCGGACGGACGCCGGAGCAGGCGGCCGACTATCTGCTGTCAGAGTCCGTGTTCGCCACGGCGGCGAGCACCAGCCAGGCGATGGAAGACGGGACCCTCGACATGAGTGATCCAGCGATCGTGATGGCGCAGGAGCTCCGGCCGGCATACCGGGAGTATCTCGAGGCATGGAATCGCCTCGGTCCCGAGGAGTCGGCGCTCGAGTCCGATCTGGGCCGGGCCAGGTTCGCCGTGTACGGTCGCGAGGTGCCGCCCGACGGCACGTTCTCGCCGCGGATCACCGACGGCGTGGTGAAGAGTTACGAGTACAACGGCACGATCGCTCCTCCGTATACGACGTTCTTCGGCCTGTATGACCGTTACGTGGCGCACGGCCGCGGACAGGGGCTGGGAGCCGAATGGGAGCTGCCGCTGCGCTGGCGGACGCCGCCCGCGGGTCTGGACCTGGCGACGCCACTCAACTTCGTCTCGACCTCCGATACGTACGGGGGCAACTCGGGCTCGCCGGCCGTGACCCCGCAGCTCGAGCTCGTAGGTCTGAACTTCGACCGGAACATCGACGGTCTGTCCCGAGACTTCATCTACCTGCCGGCGCGCGGCCGGAACGTGATGGTGGACGTGCGCGCGATCCGCGAGGCCCTCGAGAAGGTGTACGGGGCCGATCGGATCCTGCAGGAGCTGAACGCCGGGGCTTCGGCGTCGGGCCGTTGAGTCCAGCGAGAGTTGAGGTGCAGGGACAACCGGGCTGGGAGACCGGGATTCGGTGAGCGTCGACGAGCTGCTGCGCCGCCGCGTCCCGCAGGTGGTCGGGATCTACCTGGCCGGGGGCTGGGCGCTCATCGAGTTCTCGGACTGGGCGGTCGGGCGGTTCGGACTTTCAACCCGGATCACCGATGTTCTCATCGCGGCTCTGCTGTTCGCGCTTCCGTTCGTCAGTATGGCGGCCTGGCGACTCGGGGTACCGGAGGGAGATCCGGCCGGCCCGAGCCACGAGCTGGGCACGGCGGGTGATTCGAAGAACCGTCCGGAGCCCGCGCTGGGGGAGCAGTCAGTCGCGGTGCTCCCGTTCGCCAATCTGAGTGACAGCACCGAGAACGAGTACCTCAGCGACGGGCTGACCGAAGAGATCATCAACGCTCTTACGCGCCTCAAGGGACTGAACGTGGTGTCGCGTACATCAGTGTTCGCCTGGAAGGGTCGGCCAGGTGACCTGCGTGAGATTGGCCGAACGCTTGGTGCTCGCTCGGCACTGGAAGGCAGTGTCCAGCGCTCCGGCGATCAACTGCGCGTCACCACGCGCCTCGTGGACGTGGAGAGTGGATATCAACTGTGGTCGGGGAAGTACGACCGATCCATGGAGGACATTTTCACGATCCAGGACGAAATCTCGGGGAGCGTGGCGCGAGCGCTCCGGGTGTTGTTCGAGAAGGATGGTCAGGCCCGGCTTCGAGCCCAGCCGGCCGACGTTCGCGCGTACGACTATGTACTCCGGGGTCGACAGTTCTTCCATCGTACGCGAAAGGCGAGTCTCGAATTCGCACTGGAGATGTTCCGCAAGGCGATCGAGGTGGACCCGTCGTACGCGGAGGCCAGGGTCGGGGCGGCGTATACCGCGGCGCTGCTTCGAATGTACTACTCCAACCTGGTGGGAGTTCTCGAAGAGGCCGATGTCCAGAGCCTGCGGGCGCTGGAACTGGAGCCCGAATCATCGGATGCCCATGCCGCCCGTGGTTTCGTTCTGTTCCTGAAGGGCGAAATGGAGGCTGCCGAGGAGAGCTTCAGTCGCGCGATGCAGCTCGATCCGCTGCAGTTCGAGTCGCGTTACCTCCTGGGGCGGATTCGGTTCCAGCAGGGAAGACACCTGGAGGCGGCGAACCTGTTCGATGAGGCCGGGTCGGCTCGCGAGGACTACCAGGCCGCCTTCTTCGGTGCCCAGGCTCGTGAGGCGCTCGGTTCTGCAGCGGATGCACAGGCGCATTATCGCACGGCGCTCGAAGTTGCAGAGCGACATATGGACCTGAATCCCGATGATCCTCGTGCCGCGACCATGCGAGCGGTCTCCCTGTGCAGGATTGGCCGGCTCGAAGAAGGGAAGGAATGGGCAGAGAAAGCGCTGGAGATCGACCCGGCGGATGCCGGCGTACGCTACAACGTGGCCTGCCTGTTCGCGCTGGAAAATGAATCCGAACGCGCGATCGACTGCCTCGAGGAGGCAATCGTTGCAGGATTCGGCAACCGCGCCTGGATCCGGCAGGACCCGGACCTCGCTTCCCTTAAGGGGAATCCGCGGTTCGAGGAGCTCGTCTCAGGGGTCGGGGGAGCCGGCGCCTGAGCCGGGTCAGAGCGGTGCGGGCCCGAAGTCCGTTGGAGAATCCCCGAGGATGTAGAGTCCGAGAGCGATCAGCACGAGCGGGAGCAGGATCGGACCCGCTCCCTCGACGAACCGGCGCGGTCCCGGCTGGCTCATGATCCATTCCGCGACCCACGTCCAGGCAATCGCCCCGAGCAGGATTCCTCCCACGATGGCCGGCAGGAGCCAAGTCGCGGTATCCGCAAACAGCGCAGCGTAAGTGGCGAGGCTGTCCCCGCTCGCGGCGAGCGTCGCGACGATCACGGCCGCCCGTCCTCTTCGCATGCGCATTGTGCGCGTCATGCTCTGCTGAAGCTTTTCCTGGGCGCTGACACGTCCCGGCAGAACGAGCCGAGCGGCATAGAACAGTCCCAGGCCGAGCGGAACGAAACCGAGAAACACGATCCCGCGGCCTTCGAGCGACCCGAAGCGCGCGACCACGGACACCGCGGCGGCAAGACCGACAACGCCGAGGACCGTGCCGATATATGCCGGGGCGACGACACGCTTCGGATACGACGAATTCCCGAGGAAGCCGATCAGCAGCACGAGGTTGTCGAGCGACGTGGCCACGAAGGTTACCAGTCCCAGGGCGGTGGCGATCAGGTAGCTTCCCATGGCGCAGGATTGTAAGTGGACCGGTCGGGCGCGTCGAGATCAGGAGGGCAGAGGACCGGCCCCGTCGCTGCATGGCCGGCCTTGCCTGTCGAGTTGAGACGGTGGCTGATATATTAGATATCAGCTGCTCAAATGTCCTGTTTTTCGCCTTCTTCCTGGATGCGCGGCAAGTCACGGAGCGTCGGATGTCGGAACCCAGCGTACTTCAGCTCATGTCCCTGCGAGAGCAGGTCTATGGGCATCTGCGCGCCTTGATCGAGGCCGGAGACCTGGTGCCCGGCACCTTCATCGACCAGAACCGGATCAGCACCGACCTCGGGATCAGCCGCATGCCGCTGCGCGATGCGATGATCCAGCTCGAACTCGAAGGATTCGTGGATGTGCTGCCGCGGCGCGGCGTTCGCGTTCGCCGGCTCACGCTCGACGACGTGCGCCACCTGTACGAGATCATCGGCGCCCTCGAGGGAGCGGCGCTGCTCTCCAATCCCGATGGGATCGATCCGGGGGACCTGGTTCGGATGGACTCGCTGAACCGGGAGATGTCGACTGCGCTCGAAACAGGCGACTTCGATACCTACTACTCCCGCAACGTCGATTTTCACCAGGTATTTCTGTCGTGGTCCGACAATCACGAACTCAGGCAGAACGTGAGAGTCTGCCGCCAGCGGTTGTACGACTTCCCACGGGAACGCGCGTTCGTGCCCGAGTGGGAGCACAGGTCGATCCGGGAGCATGGTGAGTTTCTCGATCTCCTGCTCGACGGAAGGACTCGGGAAGCGGCTGATTTCCTGCGGGATGTACACTGGTCGTTCGAGGTGCAGAAGCCGTTCCTGATCCGGTACCACCACCTCGAGACCGGGATCGAGGAGGGGGAGGCGTGATCAGCGGCCGGGTGTTCAACGTGCAGCGGTTCTCCACTCACGATGGGCCGGGAATCCGCACGACCGTATTCCTCAAGGGCTGCCCGCTGGCCTGCCGGTGGTGCCATAACCCGGAAGGCATGCGGTCGGCCCCGGAGCTCCTGACTCATCCTTCCCGCTGCATCGAGTGCAACGCCTGCGTCAGCGCCTGTCCGCACGGCTTCGCAGTCCCGGCCACAGTCGGGAATGGGATCACGCCGGGCCTGGCGTCGTGCGAAGCCTGCGGGGACTGCGTGGAAGTCTGTCCCACCGAGGCCCGCGAGATCGCTGGCCGGGAGTTGGGGATTGCCGAACTGCTGGAGACGGTGTCACGGGATCGTGTGTTCTACGAGGAGTCGGGGGGCGGTGTGACCTTTTCGGGCGGGGAGCCGTTGCAGCAGGCGAGATTCGTGCTGGCGGCGCTCGCGGCCTGCCGGGACGCGGGCCTGCATACGGCAGTCGATACGTGTGGACTCGTAGAGACCCGGGACCTGCTTGCCGCAGCTGATCTGGCGGACCTGATCCTGTTCGATCTCAAGACATCGGACGCGGACCGACACCGCTGGGCGACGGGAGCTTCGAACGAGAGGATCCTCGCGAATCTCAGGTTGCTCGCCGACGGGTCGACGCCAATATGGCTGCGCGTGCCCCTGGTACCTGGCGTGAACGATGACGATGAAGAACTGGCCGCCATGGCTCATCTGGCATCTACGCTCGGGGCCGTGCGGCAGGTAAGCATCCTGCCATACCACGAGCTCGGTCGGGACAAGCGTGAACGGCTGGGCCTGCCTCTGCTGGATCCGGAGCCGGGGCCACCCGGGCCGGAGCGGATCCGTGCCGCGGCGGCACACTTTGAACAGGCGGGAATCGAAACTCTGATCGGCGGTTGAGTCGCCGGGAGCTGCAGGGAATGACTGATCGGACCAGACGACTGAGAGAGGAGAGCCTGTTGGCAGAGACGTCGCTCTCGAGCGAGCGCGCCATGCTGCTGACGGAGTTCTACCGCGAGAATGAGGGTCTCCACCCCGTTCCGATATTGCGCGCTCTCGCCTTCCAGCACGTGTGTGAACACAAGACGATCTGGATCGGCGCCGACGAGCTCATCGTCGGGGAGCGTGGTCCGCGTCCGAAGGCGGTCCCCACATTTCCCGAGCTCACCTGCCACAGTCTACAGGACCTGCGAATTCTCGATGCCCGTGAAAAGACGCGCTATCGGGTCCCCGACGAGTGTTTTGACGACTATGAGCGCGTGATCATCCCATTCTGGACTCAACGTTCGTTGCGGGGGCAACTATTTGACTCCCTGTCAGACGACTGGCACCGTATGTACGCAGCGGGAGTGTTCACGGAATTCATGGAGCAGCGCGCGCCGGGCCACGCGGTCCTGGATGACAAGATTTATCGGCGCGGCTTGAAGGAAATGAAGGGCGACATGACGGTCGCCCTGGCGGGGCTGGATGACCGGGACCCGGAGACGCCGGTACGCCGTGACACCCTGCGCTCGATGGAAATCGCCTGCGATGCCATGATACGGTTCGCCGAGCGGCATGCGGAGCTGGCGGAGGAGATGGCCGACACGGCGTCCGATCCGGACCGCCGGCGAGAGCTGCTCCGCATCGCGGAGGTGTGCCGGCGAGTCCCGGCCGGGGCACCGCGGGACTTCCACGAGGCGCTGCAGGCGTATTGGTTCTGTCATCTCGGGGTGGTGACAGAGCTCAATGGCTGGGACGCGTTCAGCCCGGGGCACCTGGACCAGCATCTCGGGCCGTTCTTCGAGAAGGGCCTGGACGACGGGACTCTCACACGTGAGTCGGCAAAGGAGCTGCTCGAGGCGCTGTTCGTCAAATTCAACAATCACCCGGCGCCACCGAAGGTAGGAGTGACGGCTGCCGAAAGTGGCACGTATAACGATTTCGCGAACATCACGCTCGGCGGAGTGGGGGCGGCCGGAACCGACGGCTCGAACGAGGTCACGTATCTCCTGCTGGATGTGATAGAGGAGATGCACCTGCTGCAGCCGAGCACGAACCTCCTGCTGTCCGACGTGACACCCGACGCCGTGCTGGCCCGCGCGCTCGAGGTGATCCGGCGCGGCTTCGGATTTCCCTCGTTGTTCAACAACGAAATGGTGGTGGAGCAGCAGCTGCGAGTCGGCAAAACTGTCGAGGATGCTCGAGCGGGAGGGTGCAGCGGCTGCGTGGAAACTGGTGCGTTCGGAAAGGAGTCATGCGGCCTTACCGGCTATTTCAATCTGCCGAAGATCCTGGAGTTGACGCTGCATGACGGCATCGATCCGCGCACCGGGGACCGTCTGCTGCCTTCGATCGGGCTGCATGTCGGGTCGTTCGATGACTTCGACTCGCTGTTCGCCGCGTTCGAGCAACACTTGGGTAACGCCCTCGAGGTAAAGCTCGAGGGCAACGGGATCATCGAGCGGATCTACGCCAGGTCGATGCCCGCCCCGTTTCTCTCGGTACTGGTCGATGACTGTATCTCGAACGGCCGGGACTACAACTCGGGTGGGGCCAGGTACAACAACCGGTATGTACAGATGGTCGGGATCGGGACGATCACCGATTCACTGTCGGCCATCCAGACGCTGGTGTTCGAAGACGAGTCGCTTTCACTCGAGCGGCTGCTGGCGATTCTCGATCGGGACTTCGAGGGCGATGAGCCGCTTCGCCAGCGGCTCGTGAACCGGACGCCCCGGTGGGGCAACGATGATGACCGGGCAGACGCTTTGATGTCGCGCGTGTTCACTGCGGCCGTGAGCATGGTCGATGGCCAGCCGTCGGTGACGGGTGGGAAGTACAGGGTGCAGATGCTGCCCACGACCTGCCACGTGTATTTCGGGTCCGTCACGGGAGCGACACCGGATGGTCGGAGAGCCGGGAAACCGCTATCCGAGGGTATTTCACCTGTGCAGGGCTCCGATCGACTCGGACCGACGGCGGTGCTCCGGTCGGCGGCCAAGATGGATCACCGTCTCACGGGCGGTACGCTGCTCAACATGAAGCTGACGCCCGCGTTGATCGAGGGTGCCGAGGGGATCGAGGACATCTCGCGGCTGGTCCGGGGCTACTTCCGGCTCGGCGGGCACCACCTGCAGTTCAACGTGGTCAAGGCCGAAGTCCTGCGTGCGGCGAAGGTGGATCCCGAGGAATGGAGGGATCTGATCGTCCGGGTCGCCGGATACAGCGACTACTTCTGCGACCTGTCCGTGGAACTGCAGGACGAGATCATCGATCGGACCGAGCACGCGGAGGTCTGACGCGTCAGGCGAGCCACCAGTAGCCGCCTGCCGTGAGCAGGACGAACAAAGTGCCATACGCGATCTCCGAGAACCCGATCGCCTTTGGCGCCGCCGGCCGATGGTACCGTGACAGACCGACCACCGCGCGAACCAGCAGCACTCCGAGGCCGACAACCGACAGCCACGGCGCCAGCCCGGCTCCCGCCAGGCCGCTGCCTGCCAGCAGCGCCGCACCGTGTGCCGTGTTGGAGGACGTCGCGTCGTATGGTTTCTCCCGCTCCAGCCTCAAGCGGGCACGGACGTACAGCACCGTCGGAATCGAGCGCAGCGCCAAAAGGACCCACAGGACCAACGCCGCCTGCCAGGGCCAACCGCCTGCCAGCGCGATCGCCGGCGCACTGACGGCAACGGCGGTCGGGGCGAGCAGCTCCGGCAGCAGCAATCGAGCCTCGTGGCGCACGTCATAGGCGGCGAACAGCAGGAAGAACGGTCCGGCAATGATGAACGGGACCAGCGGAAGGATCCCGGCCAGCGCCCAGGCGACGGCGAGACCGGCAACGGCGACGAGGCCGTAGCTCGCCGCGAACTTCGCCGCCAGTCCATAGCGCGGAGACAATTCGAACCGGTGCCGGTTCTTCCAGAACATCCGACCCGGGTGCCGGATCAGGAATCCGGCCGAAGTCGCCACCGCGATCGCGAAACCCGCCGCACTCGGCGCGACCAGCAGGCCGAGAACCAGCGGCTCGGCGAGAAAGCTCCAGCCGCCGTGCTCGACCGGAAGCGCCACCGACCGAACGTTGACCTTCGTCAGACCGCGTCTCCGGCGCGCAGCTCCTGTCCCTCGATCCACCCCATGCGCCCGAATCCCGCGATGTAGCGGGCCCGCTCGGTCCGCAGACGGAAGAAGGCGAAGTCCGGCAGCTTCAGGTACATTTCCGCTTCCGGGTGCACCGCGAGATACGCATCCCGGTACAGGTCCCGGTCATCTTCGCGAACGAGGCGTCCGACCAGGGTGACCCGGGGTCGCATCATCGCATCGTCGTCTCCCAGGAAGGGAGCGATGAGGATTGACGCCCGATCGTCTGCTTCGGCGTACTTCCGGTGCACCGCCAGCGCGCTCAGCAAGGTGATCACGTCTCCGCCGTCCACGGGCGCCAGGTCGACGATCGAGGCGTGGGGGAAGCCTCCGTCGGGCCCCAGGGTACTCAGGACGCCGCGGGTCGCGTCGCCGATTAGGTCCTGGGCCTCGGCTGCCAGGGCCTCTCGTCCGCCTTCACCGTGGCCTGTCGGATCGCTCAATTCACACCTCCGGAGTCGTTCGGTAGCAAAGTCCTGTCAATGTGTCCGGTCGAGGGCCGCATGGCGAGTGCAACTGTCCGCATCACATGATGACCCGAACCGAATTGCCATGTACTCCCGGCGGAGCCGGCTCCAACCTTTTCGGCGGGTGCAGACACCTAAGGTCGAGATGAGAGCGCAAGCGGTGGTACAGACGACCGATCGAGAGCTGGCGGAACGCGTCGCGAACGCAGGCGACGAAACCGCGTTCCGGGAGCTGTATGGCCGCCACACGCCAAGACTTTACCAATTCGTTTTACGTGTGCTGGGCGGCGACGAAGCGGAGGCGGAGGACGTGGTACAGGAGACCTGGATTCGAGCGACGACGAACCTCGGGAGCTTCCGATGGGAGGCTCGATTCGAGACGTGGTTGACCGGAATCGGCCTCAACCTGAGCCGCAACCGGCTTCGTCGCAGTGGTCGCCTGGAAGCGCTGCACGACGAGGGCCGGCGTGGCGTCGAACCGCGTGGACGAGAGGAAAGGATCGATCTCGAGCGGGCGATCGCCCTGCTGCCGGCTGGATGCCGCACCGTGCTGATCCTGCACGACCTCGAGGGATTCAAGCATGCCGAGATCGCCGAGAAACTCGGCGTGACCGAAGGGACGTCGAAGAGCCAGCTGTGGTCCGCCCGCAGACACATGCGGCAGTTGCTGGGACCGGCAGCGTGATGGGAGAGAAGAGATGATGGACGAGGATCGGACGACGGGGCCGGACGGATTCGACCGGGAGGAACCCGTCGAGCTCACGACCGCCGAACGACAGGCGCTCGACGCGCTGCCGCGCGAGAGCGATCCGGGGCAGCTGCTGGCAGAGCGGACGGTTCGCGCACTGCGCGAGCAGGGTCTCCTGTCCTCGGTCCGGGTGAGCGGTGCGGCTGCTGCCCACGCTGCGCGATTGCCGCCGCACAGTCGACCGTGGTGGAGTTGGGCGGCGGCCATCGCCGCCGGGATCGCGCTGTTCGCAGGAGGAATGTCGATCGGACAGGTGATGGGCTCGCGACAGACCGTTGAGGCTTTCCAGACCGTATTCGAGGAGGGGGACGTTCGACTGGCGTCGCAGGTCCAGCGTACCGGATCCGAGTACGTAGCCGCCCTCGAAGCCCTCACGGCGGCAGATGGAGCTGCCGCCGACTCCGGACAGGCGCTCGAGGTAGCGTTGTCGGCGCTGTGGGCAGCCGCGAATGAAATCGTTCGCCTGGCCCCCGACGATCCCCTGGCGGCGAGAATTCTCCAGGGATTCCAGGCGCGGGCCCAGGTCCTGGACCGGTACGAAGCGAGCAACCAGCTCCTGGTGGAATTCTGACGGACGGGAGGACGACGTGAACGGGACACAGGGAATGACCAGACCAAGCGGCTGGAGATGCGGAATCGTGAGTCTGCTGGCAGTTTCCATGCTGCTGATCGCGACTGGTTCCGCAGACGCACAACAGGGGGTGGCCTCGAGCTGCCCCGACGGTGCCGCCCCGCGCGGCGAGATCGGGATTGCCAGCTTCGAGTGCAGCAACTGTGCGATCTTTACCGCCCGAGATGACGGGCGTCGGTCCTGGAGCTTCAGCTCCGAGCCGACTGTCCGCACAGTCGAACCGGGCTCCCCGGCGGACGGGAGGATCGAAGACGGAGATCGACTCGTCGCGATCGATGGCCATCTTATCACGACGGTTGAGGGGGGAGACCGCCTGGCGAATCTCGTTCCCGGTGAGACGGTATCGATCGTGGTACGAAGGGGGAACCGGGAAAAGACGGTGGCAGTCGTTCCGCGATCCGAATGTCCCCGCTCCGCAGGCGCGGCCGGTGCACCTGTCATCGCTGCCTCACCCAGCCCGCAACGAGTGCCGTATGTGCCTCGCCCGGATCGGATGCCGGCACCAGCGGTCCCCGCGACGCCTGCGACGGGTGTATCGGTCAGGGCGGTTCCGAGACCCTCTCTGGCGCTGCTCCCCTCCGGCTGGTTCGGGTTCGGCATTCGGTGCACCGAATGCCGGTGGAGCGGCGACGACGAAGATGGCACGTCTGAGTGGGAATTCAGCACGCCCCCGGAGATCAGCTCGATCCAGGCCGGCAGTCCAGCGGCGGCAGCGGGATTGCAGCGCGGAGACGTCCTGCTGGAGATCGACGGGGAATCCCTGGTTACAGTGGAAGGTGGCCGTCGCTTCGGCTCCGTGGAGCCCGGACAGAACGTGCGCTGGACGTACAGGCGGGACGGCGAGACGAGAACCACTACAGCCACCGCGGCCGAACGGCAGGCCCCGACAGCCCCGCTGCCTCCCACGAGTCCGGCAGCCGGATACGTCGGCCTGACGGGAGTGGGGTACCCGGCCGCGGACCGTAGCGCACTCAGATACTCCGGGCTCGTGGGCGAGACGAGCGTGGAGGTGCGTGGCGCGGGTTCGGTAATCGTGAACATCATCGATCCGGGTCGGGAGATCGAAATCGTCACGGCGGATTCTCGCACCCGGATCCGGCTGGACGACCCGGAATAGGCCCGGGGCTGAGGCCACTGCAGTCGGACAACCTGTCACCCGGCGTCGCCGTGTCGCCGACAGAATGGCGCTGCGGCGAACGCTCTCTGCTCCCGGTTTCTGGGGCGTGTCCGTCTCTCCACGCCGCGGCGCGATCCCGTAACAGCTAGCGATACCGACATCTGCGGGGGGCATGCGTCCCGGCGGGTCCGCCGCCGGGCGAATCCGACCAGCCTGCACGACTCTTGCTGCTAACCGAAGGGATGAAGTGCCTCATCCCCCGAGGCGTCAGACCCCACGAGTCGGAGTGATTCGATGCGCAGATCATTGCTGTCCCTCGCGGCCATTGCGGCCACCCTGGCCCTGCCGGCCGTTTCCGCCGCCCAGACGGCGCAGGACGCGGACGAACGGCAGGCGTTCTTCGATGCAGTCCAGGCACCCAACTGGTTGGGGACCGACATCGATCACACCTCGATCAAGCGACAGCGGGGAGGCACCTGCTGGAGCTTCTCGACCGTCGCCATGCTCGAGTCCGAGGCGCTGCGACTGAACGAGCCGATGAGCGAGGCCCTGCGGGAGGCGAAGACGGAGCTGGACCTGTCCGACTACTACCCGGTCTACTGGGCCTACGTGGAGAAAGCCCGCGAGTTCGCGCGCCGCGGCGGGGAGAACGCCCGGTTCACCGACGGCGGGC
>CALNYN010000026.1:0-14600 GCA_942490755.1 uncultured Gemmatimonadota bacterium | reverse complement strand
CTGTATCGTAAGAGGAGTCTGAAGACTTCGGTCCTGTCCGATCTCGCCTCGCCGCTGTCCGAGACGTTGTCGTCGGTGTAGTCGCGCTGGGGCTCGTATGGATCGGCCCGATGGTTCTCAGTGCCGGGTCGCTGACGGCCGAACAGTTCCTGCTCTTCGTCACTGTCGCGCTGCAACTGATTTCCCCACTCAAGGCGATAGCGGACTATCCCGCCAAACTCCAGTTGTCGATGGCGGCTGCCGACCGCTTCTTCGAGATTCTCGATGTCCCGATCGAGCCGCCGGGTGGATCGCTGACTGCGGCCGTGCCGACCCGGAGCATCAGGTTCGAGGACGTGTCGTTTGAGTACGAGCGTAGTGTTCCCGTCCTGCAGGAGATCGAGCTCGAGGTCCGGCCTGGCGAGGTGCTCGCTATCGTCGGTCCCTCGGGGGCCGGCAAGACCACCCTCGTGGACCTCCTGCCGCGCTTCATAGATCCGACATCCGGGAGGATCACGCTCGACGGAGTGGACATCCGCGAATTCGCCCTGTCATCGCTCAGGGAACTATTCAGCGTCGTGAGCCAGGAAACCGTGATCTTCCACGACACGGTTCGCGGGAACATCGCCTACGGCAGTCCGGATCGGTGGAGCGACGACGAGTTGCGTGCCGCCGCGCGCGCGCGAACGCTGAGGAGTTCATCGACGAACTCCCGGAGGGCTTCGAAACC
Source organism: uncultured Gemmatimonadota bacterium (assembly GCA_942490755.1). Classification (GTDB taxonomy): domain Bacteria; phylum Gemmatimonadota; class Gemmatimonadetes; order Palauibacterales; family Palauibacteraceae; genus Carthagonibacter. Next base: position 13,891 of record CALNYN010000026.1, on the reverse strand, counting down.
GTGCTCGGTGACCGGGGCGTCAGGCTGTCGGGAGGGCAGAGGCAGAGGATCGGCCTAGCCCGCGCCATTCTCAGGGACCCGCCGATCCTGATCCTGGACGAGGCGACGTCGTCCCTGGACACGGAGTCCGAACAGCTCATTCAGCGGGCCCTGGACCGACTCCTGACCGGTCGCACCGTGTTCGTGATCGCGCACCGATTGTCCACAGTCAGCGGGGCCGACAGGATCCTGGTGCTGGAAGACGGTCGCGTGGTCGGATCCGGGACACACTCCGAATTGCTCGAAGCTGGCGGAACCTATCGCCGGCTGTACGACCTCCAGTTCACGCAGCCAGACTGAAGCCGAAGTCGCTGGCGTTCGCCGACCCGATTCTCGAGCGCTTGCTCAGAAGTCAGGCGGCGGGAGCGGGCCCCGGTTCAGAGGCATATGCCGACTCGAGGGGCAGGCCAGGCCTGTATCGCGGAGCCGAGCTCGAGTTTGCGTAACGAACGGGCGAGCCGGTGGAGATTGGCCCTGCGAGCCCGATCCGGAACCCCATCCCCGGTCCACCGTCCCCGATCCCAGTCGATTACTGTGACCGGCAGATCAGGTCGAGATTCCGGCACGAGCAGGTTCCAGGCATTCAGGTCGGCATGCCAGCCCCCGGCCTCGTGACACGTTCGGATTGCCCGGCCGATATCTTCCATGAGAATTCTAACCTGACCTTCGGCCGCACTGGCCAGGGCCTCAGCGGACGGAACCGTGCCCGTAATCCTGCGTGTGACGATACACGCCGAGTAGCCGGGGCCGGGCCGAATTCGTTCCTGCACTGCGGCCAGCACCTCGGGTACGGGAGCGCCGAGTCTGTGCAGTCGCTCCGTCACCAGCAGCTCGTGGAACGCTCGCGCGCCTGCAAGGTAGCGCCGCTTCAGCAGGTGGCTGATCCAGCCGCCCCGCCGATAGGGCCGGACGACCAGGTCCCCGAATGACCGGGTCGAGAGCACCCAGGCCGCTCCGCGCCCACCCGACAGATCCGTCTCTCGTGCGACGCGACCGGCCGGGCATCCCAGCAGATCGTGCCGGTCGAATATCTCACGAAAGTCGGTTCGGACGATTGCGGCTGCGTCGCGCGTCTGCACGACATCAAATCGATCACGGATCCAGTCAGCCGGTGGCAGGTACATGTTCCCAAGATGCGTCGCCGCTGCGGGTACCGCGACATCGCAGGTGAATCGGGACGATCGTTGCCGGGCGCGGTCAGATAAGCATAGTTTCCCGCCGGAATGAAATACCGAGCCCCCGTTCGTGTTCTTCACGTAGAGTCCGGCCAGGAGTGGCGGGCGACACGCGACCAGGTTCGCCTCCTTGTCGAGGCACTTATCGACGTTCCGGGCATTCGACAGGCCGTGGCGACGCTCGAAGGGTCGCGTCTCGCCGTCGAGGCGGCGAACCTCGGCATACCGGTGATTCCTCTTCCGTGGTCGACAGCCTCCGATCCCCGGGCCTTGAGGACGCTCGCCCGGGTCGCCGAGACGGGTTGGGACGTGCTGCACGCCCACGACGCCCAGGCGCTGCGGATACTGCTCTACATATCTGCGCTGGAAGGCTCGGCGGGTTCCGTCGTTGCGTCACGGCGGATATCGGGTCCGCCGCGTTCAGTCTGGAAGTGGCGACGGGCGAGCGTGGTCCTGGCCGTTTCGGAATTCGGGCGTGACAATCTCATCGCCGCCGGCGTGGAGCCCGGGCGCGTAGTGGTCGTGCCGAATGGAATCGACGTTCGGGAGATGGACCCGCAACGTCGCGGGCTGATTCGCGACCGCGTCGGATCGACCGACGAGCACCTCCTGGTCGGTTCGTTCGCCGCTCTGGAGCCGGATCGGGATCACGAGACGTTCCTGCGGGCAGCGGCCATAGTCGTGGCACAGCAGCCCGCGGCCAGATTCGCACTGCTGGGAGACGGGTCCGAGCGTTCCAAACTCGAGGGCCTGATCGAGCGCCTGGGGCTGGGCGGAAAGGTCTGCCTCCCCGGATACGTTCCCGACGCACGGTACTCGATGTGTGACTTCGATGTGTTCGTGCTGCCGGCACGGTCGGGAGAGATGGCGAGCAGCGCACTCGAGGCGCTGGCTGCCGGTGTGCCGCTCGTAATGCCGTTTTCGCTCGACCACCGGTTTCACAGCGAGGGCGGGATCCAGCCCGTCACGCCAGGCGATCCCGCGGAGATGGCCGAAGCGCTGCTCGGGTTGCTGAACGATCCCGGTCGACGGAAGGAAGCCGGCGTCGCGGCCCGCTGCACGGCCGAGGCCCACGGTCTCGCTGGAATGGTCAGAGGTACACTGCGAGCGTACGAAGCCGTTGTGCGAAGCTGAAGCCGTTGCGCCATCGGATCGAGTACGCAGCCGCCAGGGCGGTCTTCCGAATCCTCGGCTCACTACCGCGTGACCGGGCGCTGGGGCTCGGCGCCGGGCTCGGGCAGCTCGCATTTTCGCCATTCCGAGTCCGACTCGACGTCGTCGAGGCACAGATCGCTGCCGCATTTCCCGATCGTGGCGAGAACTGGGTTCACCGGACAGCGCGCGAATGCTATCGGCACTTTGGACGCGAGGCTGCAGAGATCGTCCGACTCGCGGGCAGTGCCGGCACGGACATGCTGTCCAGAACGTCAAATATCGAGGACATCAGGTCCGAGTTTCGATCCCACCTGGTGCCGGGGCTGGGTGCCGTGATCGTCACCGGACATCTGGGAAACTGGGAAGCGGCCGGCGCGGCGGTAGCGTCACTCGGTATGCCGCTGGCAGCTGTGGTGAAGCGGCAGAGCAACCAGGAATTCGATCGACTGCTTGTCGACTCACGTCGCAAGATCGGGATCGAGCCGGTGTACATGGAGGATGCTCGCTCCAGGCTCGAAGGCCTCATTCGGTCGGGCACCTCGGTCGCACTCGTAGCCGACCAGGACGCGGGAAACCGAGGGCTGTTCGTACCGTATCTCGGGCGCCTGGCGTCCACCTTTCGAGGCCCTGCCCGGCTGTCCATGTCGACCGGGGCCCCTCTGTTCTTCGGCGCGGCGATTCGCGAGGGCGATCGATACAGGGCGATTCTGGAGCAGGTGGAAACCGGCCTGACCGGGAATGACGCAGAGCTCGACCTGACCCGGAATTGGGTGCAGCGGCTCGAAACGTGGGTAAGAAGGGTACCGGACCAGTACTTCTGGTTTCACCGGCGCTGGAAGACGCAGCGGCCGGATTCCGGGGCCACCGGCACGGAACGGTAGCCCCCGACGAGATGTAATGAACCGGAGTCGGCCCGCCGGCGAACAAGCAGCGGGCCCGTAATCGGAAAGGAGAGCGGCGCGACGTGATATGGGTCACGCTGCCGATATATAACGAAGAGCACACGGCGGGCGTCCTTCTGTGGCGCATTCGCCAGCTGTTCGGCGAGTTGAACCGGGATTTTCGAATCCTGGCGCTCGATGATGCTTCCGAGGATGGAACGGTGGAAGTCCTCGAGCCGTACGCGCGGGTCATGCCGCTCACACTCCTGCGCAACGAACAGCGCGAAGGTCGCGGACGATGCCTCGAGCGACTGGTCAGGGAAGTCGTCCAACGGTCGCGTTATCCGAAACGGGACGGTCTGCTGATGATGCAGGCCGATTTTACCGACGGGCCGGAGGCGATCCCGGAGATGCTGAAACACTTTCAGGGGGGCGCTGACCTCGTGGTCACTCGTCCTGCGAATGTGGACCAGGCTCCCCGGCCAATTCGAGCCGCGCGCACCGGAGCTGGAATCCTCGTGAAGAATTTCCCGCGTCCCGAGGGGGTAGAGGATCCTCTGACCGGTTTCCGCCTGTATCGACTGATCGTCCTCAAACGGGCCCTGGACGGACTCGAAAGGGACACGCCGTTGCTCCGGCATGATGGGTGGGCGGCCAACGTCGAGCTGCTCTCAGCCGTTGCGCCATTCGTGAGGCGGAGCGAACAGGTCGATGTGTCCGTCGACTATTCGCGCAGGTACCGTACGAGTCGGTTTCGTCCCCTGCCCGAGCTCTGGTCCGTCTTCCGCGCTTCGCGGAAGGTGCGCTCCGAGTCTGACCCGGAGTCGTCGGCAGATGAGAGCTCGAAGAATCAGGCGGTCGGGAGCACGTGAGACGGCTGAGATACCCGCACCAGGGGTTCGGCAGACAGTTCGCAAGCGTCGGGGTCGTCGGCCTGGCGTTGTTCGCGATCGGTCGGGCAACCGACTTCGAGGTGCGACCGATGTCCGGCGCGGGAGCCGTGCCGGACCGGACCATTCACGTGGACCCGGATACGCTGTACCCATGGAGCTATCCGATCGGCGACAGGATGGAGTATTCTGCTGACCTGGGAGGATCCGACTCGGTAGCGGATCGCTGTCCGTAGAGGCTATCGATACCCTTCAGAATCGAGCCGTGTATCGTGTCGCACTCGAGATGGAAGGCGGGCCTCCGTTCTATCGGGTCGAGGATCGGATCGTCAGCTGGATTCAGCCGGTCCCATACCGGTCGCTGCAGTTCGCGCAGAATCAGAAGGAAGGGAACTACCGGCGCAATCGAAAGATCGTGCTCGATGCCGAAGCTCATACATATACGCGGTATGACCTCAAAGACGGCGAGTACGTACAGGATAGAAACGAAGCAGACGTTCCCACCCCACCCAATGCGCTGGATGAGATATCCTACCTCTACATGGTGAGGCTGTTGCCCCTCGAGGTCGGTCAACGTTACGAGTTCGACCGGTACTTCAAGGAAGACGGCAACCCAGCCACCGTGGAAGTGCTGCGTCGAGAGGAAATCCGTGTTCCGGCAGGCCGCTTCAAGACGATCGTGCTTCGTCCCGAGGTCGCCACGGACGGCATGTTTGGCGAGGGCGGTGAAGCAGAGGTCTACCTCACGGACGATGAGAATCGAATCCCGGTGAGATTGAAGACTTCGCTGGTGGTCGGTTCCGGCAACATGTTCCTGACCGGATTTGATCCGGGCGAAGGAGGCGCGCTGATCGAGTCCGTAAGATCCGCGGCAGGGGTGGAAGTCCAATGAACGGAGACGAAGGTCCGGCACGAGACGATCGAACCCTGCTGCGCAGGATCCCGGTCGCAGACCGACCTGACAAGGTCGAACCGGGCGATTTTGCCGGACCTCCCGAGACCGGCGGCTCGTTTCTCGCTTTCCTCGATTCACTTCCTCACATACTTCAGGCGGACGCCCTCCGGGAGGTCGCGCGTGGCGTTGCGGGTGCCGCGCGGAGCAACCGGACATGTCTGTGGATGCTGGGTGGGCATGTAGTGAAGACCGGTCTGAATGGCGTGCTGATTTCCCTGATGGAACGCGGCGCCGTGACGAACATCGCCGTAAACGGTTCCACGGTGATTCACGACTATGAAACGGCGCGATTCGGCGGAACATCGGAGGATGTCGAGGCCGGCCTGACCGATGGAACCTTTGGAATGGCGCTCGAAACAGGCCGGGACATGAATCTCGCGATTCGGCGGGGTCGCGATGACGGTCTGGGTCTCGGAGAATCGCTGGCCCGTGACCTGGCTGCCCGCGATGATGTGCAGTATCCCGAGCTTTCGCTGCTGCTCGCCAGCCTCCGGATGGATGTCCCGATCACGGTTCACGCGGCGATCGGCGCCGAGATTCTGCATCAGCACCCCGAGGCTGACGGGGCAGCAATCGGCGAGACGTCATATCGGGACTTTCTCGCACTGTGCAGCACACTCGAGGGACTCGATGGCGGCGGCGTGGTTTTGAATGTGGGCTCGGCCGTTCTGCTCCCGGAGGTGTTTCTCAAGGCGCTTACCATGCGCCGAAATCTGTCTGGCGGCAGGCCGCGCAAGTTCATGACCGCTGACTTCGACATGATCCGGCATTACCGGCCGCGGGTTAACGTCGTCGAACGTCCCACGCGCACCGGAGGCGGTATCGGTTTCCAGATCACGGGCCATCATGAGATCATGATCCCGCTTCTCGCCTGGGCGATCTGCGAGGAACTGGAGGCCGGGAAGTGAGCCGTCTCAGCCCGCGTGAAGCCGTATCGACGATCTTTGCGCCATACCAATGCCTCGGGTATATTCCCGGCGCGATCGCCGGCCATGGCCGGCAGTGGATGCGCCCATGTCGTACCGGGCGACCGGGACGCACCAACAGCCCGGATCACCGACCGAAAGGAGGCAAGGCCCTTGAGTTCTTCGAAGTACAAGCCGACTACTCTCGAGCTCGCACGTGATGAGCTCTTCAGCCATATCCAACGTTGCGGCGTTCTCGAAGCAGAGGATAGCGAGCGCGGCGAATGGATGAACGACACGGTGGAATATCTGGGCGAGCGGTATCCCGATCTCAACGAGGAGCAACTCGCAGAACTGTCCGCAATCGGCCACCGCTACTGTCAGCCTGCGATTCCGCACGGCTCGAACGGTTCGGGGGAAGAGACCGAAGAGGCCTGAGATCCGAGGCTGAGGCAGCACTGGACATTCCCTTACCAGGGCCCTGCGGGGCCAGCATTGGGTGTACGCGCAAGTACTTCGATGCGCGGGCACTCATCGATCGACGGGCCCTCGATTCCGGAGGGTCCGGACCACTCTTGACTCCTGATCCTCAGGCGCCGGCGCGGCGACTCAAGTCGTGTTTCTGACATTCGTGCTCGCTTCGGCGCTGCTTCTATCCTGCGCGTTCTTCAGTGCAGCGGAGAATGCGTTGGTCCGGGCGCGACGAGAGCGGCTCGAGGAGCTGGCCGAGCAGGGGGGATCGGGCGGCGCGCAAGGCAGAGCATGCGCGGCGCCACCTGGACCGCTATCTGAGGGGGGCCCGGCTTGGCATCGTTTTGTCAGTGCTTGGGTTCGGGGCGGCGACCGTGCCGCCCATCGGCGCATGGCTGTCCGGGATTCTGGAATCGTACGGAATCCCTGCCGTCGTCGCGGTTCCCGCGAGTCTGTTGACGGGATTCGTACTTCTGTTCGTGGTCGTGCTCCTGTTCGGCCTGGCCGTACCCCGCTCCGTAGCCCTCAGAGATCCGGAGCGCGTCAGCCGCGCCACGGCCGGGCCGCTGGGGATGTTCTGCACTTTCGTCGGGCCGTTTCTGGCCCTTCTGGAGCAGGTGGAAGAACGCGGCGGCCGGGCGGACGAGACAGGTCGAGATCGTCCGAGTCCCGATGAGCTTGACGCACTGCGAAGGGGGACGCGCGGTGAAGGCGGAGTCGAACGGGATGAAGAGGCGATGATTCACGGCGTGTTCGAATTGCCGCACACGGTGGCGCGAGAGGTGATGACTCCCCGTCCCGACCTCGTGGCATTCTCGGAGGACGCGAGTCTCGATCAGGTCCTGGAAGTGGCGGCCGAGTCGGGTTACAGCCGCTTTCCGGTCTACCGTCGGTCGATTGATGAAATCGTCGGGGTCGTACTGGTGAAGGATCTGTTGAGCTGGGTGCGAGCCTCTGACGGATCTGGATTCCAGCTGAAGAAGGTGCTGCGGGACCCGTTCTTCGTCCCGGACACGAAGCCGGTCGATGATCTGCTGGCGGAATTTCGAGATCAGAAGGTCCACCTCGCGATCGTGGTGGACGAATTTGGCGGAACCGACGGAGTGGTGACGCTCGAAGACCTTGTCGAGGAAATCGTGGGGGACATCTTCGATGAGCACGATGTACCAGAGGAGGAGATCGAGCGTCTGCCGGATGGGCGTATCCTGCTTGATGGCGGCGCGGATCTGGAGGACGTGATTGACACGTTCGATCTGGAGGGAGTGACGGATAGCGAAGAATTCGATACGGTCGCGGGTTACGCGATCGGACGGCTGGGACGGATACCGGTCGCCGGCGAAGTCGTCTCGATCGGCGACGCCGAACTGGAGATCCTCGAGACGCAGGAACAGCGCGTGACGCGGCTTGAGTTGCGATTGAAGGCCGCGACTCCGGCTACGGCCGAACAGCCTGAACTCGAAGCGGACCAGGAGCGCAGATGAGCCTGGAGTTCTGGGGGCCAGACGACTACGACCTGAATGCTCAGAGGCATTACGAGGCCGGGGAACTGGACGCCGCGATTCAGATCCTCCGCGAAGGGACGGCAATCTACCCGGAAGTCGCGGAGCTTCGCGTGTCACTCGGTTACACCGAACTGGCGTGCGAGGAGTTCGCGTGGGCCCGAAAGGCTTTTGCCGGAGCGCTGCGACTGGAGCCGGATCACGAGGACGCGTTGGTCGGACTCGGGGAAGCGCTGCTCAAGCTGGGAGAGCGCGGCCGTGCGCTTCGTGCATTTGACCGGGTCCTGGAGCTCGGATTCTCCGACGACGCAGACCTGATGCTGTCGATCGGCCGGATCCTGCTTCGCGAGGCTCTGTTCGAGCGCGCGGAGCGGTTTCTTCGCCTCGCGGCGGACGCAAACCCGAATGGCGCCGAAGCTCCGACGGATCTCGGCTCCGTATTGCAGCAGCTGGACAGGCGGGTCGAGGCCAGCGAGTGGTTCGCGCGCGCTCTGCGGCGTGACCCGGAGAATCACGATGCCCGGATCCTGCTCGGGAACCTGGCATATGAATCGGGTGATCGCCGGGCAGCCCTGGCGCACTTCGAGCGGGTCCCGACCACGGCTCTTTGGGATCCCCTGACGATCTGGCGAATCGTTGAGTTGAGACGAGCCTTCGATGAACCGGGGCCTGAGTCCGGCATCACACCTTACGTTGCCCGGCTGGAGGAATTGTTCGCTGCCGTGCCGCCGGAAGACCAGCTGATCGATGATCTCATGAACGGGCTTGCTGGAGTGTCTGACGCACCCGGCAACATTCCGGGCCAGATGGATATGTTCAGGCCAGGGGCAGAGCGCGGTGCCAGGCAGGGCGAGGAGCGTCGCCAGGACTGGGAGGGCATCGTCCAGGCCATGTGCCGCAGCTCCGCAGAACCCGGGCGTACGCTGCGGGAGTACATGAGGGACACGGCCCGTCGGATCCGGGTGCTGACCGGAATCCGAATTCCGGACGACGATCCGGAGGCATTTCTGAAGGCTTCCGCGACCGCCGGCGTATTGCATATTGCCGATTGAGTTGATCGAACGACGAAGAATCATGTGAAGGGTTGATTCATGACAAAAGGTTCGTTGAGGGACCTCCTGGCCCGACGCCTCGCTGAGGAAGGTGTCCCGATCGATGCACCGATCGCCGTAGCAGAACTCCATCGACGGCTCGTGCCGTACGCGATTTGCCGGGACGCGCTGGGTCTGGCAACGAAGGCTGAATACGACCTGGCATTGCTCGGCCTGCTGGCCGATGGTGGCAGCCTCGACGTCCAGGAGGACGCGCTGCGGGAGGCCGTATCGCGCGAGCTGGATTCTCCCGAACCGGGGCTGGCAATTCTGCAGCGTTTCGCAGCGTCAGAGGTTCAGCTGGCCGGGTTCGAACATGCCCCCGTGCCGACTCCCGGGATCACGGCCGCGGCATCGGCAGGTCCCCCTCCGGTCAGTTACGAAACAGAACGGCTGGCCCAGGATCGGATTTCAGGCCTGGACGACATGGAATTCGTGCCGGAACCACAGGTCGTTGATGAGGTCCAGGGCCCGGTCGGCGATGTAGCGTCCGACGTCTGCATCATGTGCAGCGTTCCGCTCCCGCGGCGGGACGGCCTGCGGTACTGTCCGGCCTGCGGAGCCGATCAGCATCGGTGGCCGTGCGGGTCATGCGGCGCGACGATCGAACGAGGCTGGAAATTCTGTGCCATTTGCGGCACGGCGCAGCCGATCTGATTTGCGGCCGCCCGGCAATCCGGACTACCAAATGCTGGATGCGTCGCGGCCGAGGCGCTACCTTTCCCGCGGTACGTCAGACCGGGTCTCTCCGACAGTCGGTCGGGCATGAGATTCGTTGTCAAGATTTCGGGACTCACAAGGAGTGATACAGCTATGATGGAAAGCAGGATTCGCTGGACGGCCATGTTCGCGGTTGTATTCGCGTTCGGGCTTTCGGCCTGTGGTGGAGACGCGAACGGAAACTCTGCCGACGAAGCAGTCGCCAAGTCGGTTGACGCAGCCGCCGAGGCGGTGGATGCGGCAAGTGATGCGGTCGCGGAGGCCGTCGAAACGATCGAGCAGGAACTCCCCGAGGGCGTGACGATCGAGATGGTCGAACAGGGCAAGGCGGTCTATGGCGGAGCGGGGATCTGCTCGTCGTGCCACGGCCCGGCAGGCGCAGGAATTCCGAGCCTTGGTGCGAACCTCACCGACTCCGAATGGCTGCACTCCGACGGCAGCTATGATGGAATGATGAAGACTGTCATGGAGGGTGTGACGGCGCAGGCTTCCAGTTCAGGTGTTCCGATGCCCGCCAAGGGCGGCACGAACATCAGTGACGACGACGTGAAGGCCGTCTCGGCTTACGTGTGGACGCTGAGTAAATAAGACCGGGAAGTAGCCTCGGGCTGCTTGCTGCCAGTTGAAAGAGGCCGGAGACCCCCCTGGGGCTCCGGCCTCTTTCCCGTTCAGGGGGGTGATGGATGATCCGGATCGCACTGATTCCCGGTGACGGGATCGGACCTGAAGTAGTGCGTGAAGGTCGCCGCGTGATCGAGGCGGCGGTGGCAGCTGGCCTCGTCGAGGTGACCATGGAGGAATTTCCGCACGGAGCGGACCACCTGCTCGCCACAGGGGAAACTCTGAGCGACGAGACGTTCGGGCGCCTGCGCGATGAGTTCGATTCCATTCTGCTCGGTGCAGTGGGGGATCCCAGGGTGCCTGACAACAGCCACGCACGGGACATCCTCCTTGGTCTCAGATTTCGTTTGGACCTGTTCATCAACTTTCGACCTGCTACGGTCCGGCTGCCGGAGCTTTCGCCGCTGAGAGACGCGGAGCGCCGGCCACTCGACATCGAGGTGTTTCGGGAGAATACGGAGGGGTTCTACACCGGCTCCGGGGGGGTTCTGCGGCAGGGCACTCCGCATGAAGTGGCGATCAGCGAGTCGTTCGCGACCCGTTTCGGAGTCGAGAGGATCGTGCGGGCGGCATTCGAGCACGCTCGTGTCCGCGGACGCCCACGGGTGACTCTGGCTGACAAGGCCAATGCCGTGCCGCATGTGTACGGTCTGTGGCGCAGGGTGTTTGCAGAGATCGCAGAGGAGTACCCGGACGTCGAGTCAGATGCCCGCTACGTGGACGCGCTGGCGATGCAGCTGGTCAGGGTGCCGGAGGAATTCTCGGTGATCGTCACGGAGAATCTGCTCGGCGACATCCTGTCCGATCTCGCTGCGGAACTCGCAGGCGGCATGGGTCTGGCGCCTTCGGCGAATCTGAACCCGGGGCGCCATGCGCTGTACGAGCCAGTACATGGAAGTGCTCCGGACATAGTGGGCACCGGCACGGCCAATCCGGTGGCAACGATTCTCAGCGTCGCACTATTGTTTGAACACGCCGGTGAGGAAGCAGCGGCCCGCAAAGTCGAAGCAGCAGTGGATGCATCACTCGCGGCCGGGATCAGAACTCCGGACGTGGGCGGAACGGCGACCACTTCGGAAGCGGGTGGCTGGATTGCAGAATACGTAGCTCGCAGCTGAGAGCAAGCTTGCCACAGTTCGGCACGATTAACTGAATCAGCACGGGAGAATTCAGGGGAACCATGGGCGGCGACCGCGAGGTGGTGCTCCTGTCCGCCATCCGAACGCCATTCGGGACGTTTGGTGGCAGTTTGAAGGACCTGTCAGCCACGGAGCTCGGAGTTCAGGCAGCGCGCGCCGCTGTCGAACGAGCCGGCGTGGATCCGGATGAATATGACGAGGTCTATTTTGGAAACGTCGTCCAGACCTCTGCAGACGCCGTGTACCTGGCCCGGCATGTCGGGCTCAACGCCGGGCTTCCGGAGACGAGTCCGGCCCTGACGCTCAACCGATTGTGCGGTTCCGGGTTTCAGGCGGTGATCGACGGCGCGGAAGCGATCCTGCTCGGTGGTGCGCAGCTGTGTCTGACGGGTGGAACGGAGTCCATGAGCCAGGCCCCGCACGTAGTTCGCGGGGCGCGGTGGGGACTCCGTCTCGGACCCTCGACGCCGTTCGAGGATTCTCTGTGGGAGGCGCTCACGGACACGTATTGTGGGTTTTCGATGGCGCAGACGGCGGAGAACCTGGCCGAAGACTATGACATCAGCCGGGAAGAGGTGGACGAGTACGCCCTGCGCAGCCAGCGGCTCGCCCAGGCGGCATGGGATGAAGGCCGCCTGGCCGAAGAAGTCGTCCCGGTCTCGATGGTGAAGCGGCGTCAGGAGGTCCTGTTCGAGCGGGACGAGCACATCCGGGCGGACGCGACGCTGGAGGGGCTGATGAGTCTTCGCCCGTACTTCAAGCAGGACGGACTCGTGACTGCCGGCAATGCCAGCGGAATCGGCGACGGCGCCGCATCGCTGGTCATCGCCGACGCGGAATTCGCTTCCGCACACGGAGTCGTGCCGATCGGGCACCTGGTTTCCTGGGCCGTCGCCGGAGTGCCACCGCGGATCATGGGAATTGGTCCAGCTCCAGCGTCGCGCGCCGCCGTAGAACGAGCCGGTATCGGCTTCGACGATCTAAGCGTGATCGAGATCAACGAGGCGTTTGCGCCCCAGTACGTTGCGGTCGAGAAGGAGCTGGACCTGGATCGAGACAGGGTGAACGTAAACGGCGGGGCGATCGCGTTGACACATCCGCTGGGAGCGACTGGCGCGCGGATTACGACGACGCTGCTCCACGAACTCCGCCGCCGGGGCGGCGGATACGGTCTCGGCTCGGCCTGCATCGGCGGGGGGCAGGGGATCGCTGTCGTGGTCCGGGTGGACGGCTGACCGGGAGATTTGCGGGGTTCTGCAACGACCGCCGGGACCCCGCCTCTCAATGCTGTGCGGGACGGGTTGGTTCCGTATATTTGCCATCCGCACCGGGTTTTCACACGCACTGTCCTGGAGGGTACTATGGACGTCATCCTCGCCCTCATAGCGATCGGCGGCGCAGCCGCGCTCGCCACGAGTCTGAGAATCCTCCGCGAGTACGAGCGGGCCGTCGTATTCCGGCTCGGTCGAGCGAGACCGGTCCGCGGTCCAGGCCTGATCTTCCTGGTTCCGTTCGGTATCGAACGAATGGTACGTGTCGGCCTGCGAATCATCGCGACGGACATCCCGCCGCAGGACGTGATCACGCGTGACAACGTGTCGGCGAAGGTCACCGCAGTCCTCTACTTCCGAGTTCACGACGCGATCCGGGCAATCCTCGAGATCGAAGACTTCCTGTTGCCCGCGACATCGCAGTTGCCCGCACCACGCTGCGCTCGGTGATCGGACAGGCGGAGCTGGATGAACTGCTGGCCGAGCGCGAGAAGTTCAACCGCATCCTCCAGAAGATGATCGACGAGGGTACCGACGCCTGGGGTATCGATGTGACCGCCGTCGAGGTGAAGGACATCGATCTTCCCCAGGAAATGAAGCGCGCCATGGCGAAGCAGGCCGAAGCCGAGCGAGAGCGGCGGGCCAAAGTCATCAATGCGGAAGGCGAACTGCAGGCGGCTGCCCGTCTCAAGGACGCGGCGAGACTGCTGTCTCAACATCCGGCGTCCTTGCAGCTTCGGTTCTTGCAGACCGCTTCCGAGATCGCGGCGGAGAACAACTCGACAACACTGTTTCCCCTGCCGCTCGACATCTGGCCGCTGCAGAAGCTGATGGCTGGCGTCGCTACCGCGCATGAGGAGGAAACAGAGACCCTGGCCGAACTCGAAGCCAGGGCCCGGGCCTCGGTCGACGCGGCTACGCAGCCCAGGGCCGATATCGAAAGTCGTCAGGCCGCAGACTGCGCGGCTGGAGGTGCCGCAGAATTCCCGAGGACCTGGACCAGCGGGTCTGGCCGAAACGTGGACCAGCACAATCCGGAAGAAAGCCGTCCCCGGCGAAGGAGTCTGGGACCGGCGAGG
>CALNYN010000025.1:0-27204 GCA_942490755.1 uncultured Gemmatimonadota bacterium | reverse complement strand
ACAACCTCATTTTCAAATCTTTGACTCTTTGTCAAATCAAAATGACTCAAAAATGGATAAATGTGGTTGACGCCGGATCAAATAGAGTCCAAACAATGTCATTTTGATGCGCAGGGGTTTTCCGCCTCCCTGATGGGCATGCCGGTCACGGCGGACCGAGACAGCACAAACACCCCTCCAAAGCTGACCAAGGCACGACGACGAGCGAGCAGAGACTCAAGATCTTCGACAATGTTGCAATGAGCAAGGGAACAAGAGCAGCATCAAACTGCATTGCAAGCAGTGAAAAGGGAGGGGCACCTGCGCCCGACGTCGGTGAAAAGACTGGGGCGCCGGCGAGGGGCGCGCCGGAGGCGAGACGCCCAGACTCGAGAGACCCAAACGTGTCGCTTTGGGAAGAGTGCGACAAATGCCTGCCTTTGCCGACACTGACGTCACGGAGGATGCGGCGGGGGAGGCGCCATGTCACCTGCCCGTGGGGCGGGGCCGCCGGCCCGCGAGGGGCGCCTCGTCGGCTCGCGCGCCGTGGGTCCGCAAGCCAAGAACCGCGTCAGGCAGTGGCCGAGCTGGCCAACTGGCTAGCAGGCAATGCTCTGCCTTGGGCGGCGCGCGGGGCGCCCACGTCGGGAAGGCCCGTCGCCCGGGCGGGCGTCCGGGCACCCGCCCCGTCAGCGCGGGAGAGACATGGAGACGACTTTTTGCCAGGTGTCTCCTCAAAGTGACTGGGGCCGAAGCCACAGAGGCTTGTGGTGCCGACCAGCCATGTGCCAGGCCCAGGCCAGGGGCGGAGGGAGGCGCGCGCGGCGCGGGGGCCTGGGGTGAGCACAGAGCGGAGGAAGGGCGGCCCCCTGGCTGACGCAAGAGGTGCCCCCAACGAGAAAGCAAGAGGGAAAGGGAGCGCTCTGGGCAGCGCGGCACGAATGGCCGCCCGGCGCGCGATCCCCGCTCGACGCGCGCGGGCGCCGGTCGGCGCCGACCCGAGACGCCGGCGGGAACGGAGCCTTCACCCGCGGCAAAGAAGGGTGACTCAGGGCTGCCCTCTCGCAACGCCTGGTTTTTTGCGTCGGCGTCCTAGACATCTTGTCAAGTCTCTCGCCAAGGGCGACGCAACCTCTCGAGCCGCCGCTCGCCAAATGGCGCTCGAGGAGACAGAGACGGCAGGCAGCAGGGAAGCAGAAGAATGTCGACAATGAGGCCAAATTCAATCGAGTTCTAAAAGATCTCCCCAAGGTGCGACAAGGCCCCATCAAGAGAGCAAGGGAAGCAGGACAATTCCTGTCAGTCCTGCCATCGGCGGCCCGGCGGCGCCGACCTCTCAGCCGACGAATTCCGAGACCGAATTCAGCCACACGGAACCAAACGATCTTCAAAAGTCTTGCGATGGTTGTGGCTCCAAGTTCTCCCTGATTCATGCAGTCACATGCGCGAAAGGAGGCCCCACCATCGCCCACCATGACGAGGTCCGCGACGAGCCGCGCGACGGCGGGTCCGAGGCCTTCACCCCCTCGGCGGCGCGCGACGAACCCGGTGCTCACCCAGGTCGCAAAACTGAAGAAGACGAAACCAAAGATCCAGCAGCAGCACAACGCAATCTCAGGAAGAGGCGAGACGACGAGCGCGGCGACATCTCAGTCAGTCAGAGGGCGCGCCGGCTGTGGGGCAGAGCGAGGTGCCGATGCGGTCGCTGACGCCCGCGTCACAAATCCTGACTCTGAGACAAATCAACACAAGGATCCAATGAGGGTACTTGGAAGCCACAAACGAGAGAAGAAAAAGAGATACCTGGAGCCATGCCTCGAGCGGCGCCGGCACCCCCCCCCCCCCGTTTGTGACGTCAGCCGGCCGGTGGCGTGACCGGCAGAGAGGCAAGATTCGTGTCGAAAAGAATTTCAGCTCGTCTTGCAGAAAAATGGGAGAGGCCATGCTCGGAGGTGTGTGGCTGCATAAATGCCCGAGTGAGCGTCGCAGGCATCCGAGCCCTCCGCCGACGCCTGGGAGGGTCTCGAGCCCCGACGAGCCGGGTGAGCGACCGCCGACCCCGGTGGGAAGGTGGCGCTGGCCCAGCCACACCCAGATGCCAGAGCTAGCATGGCTATGTGACCTTGGAAAAGCCTGACCTGAATTTTTGAGATGCAGGCTCGCATCTGGGCAGCCAGGGGCGGGGCTCGGGGACCGACCCGGCCGCGATTGCTTGCCGCGTGTCGCGCGCGCGCCAAGATGTCAAAGACCCGTTTTCCCCCCCAGCTCTAAAGACCCGTTTTCCCCTCAGTTCTTGCACCT
The DNA here is from genome assembly GCA_942490755.1 of uncultured Gemmatimonadota bacterium. Lineage (GTDB taxonomy): Bacteria > Gemmatimonadota > Gemmatimonadetes > Palauibacterales > Palauibacteraceae > Carthagonibacter. Next base: position 24,924 of record CALNYN010000025.1, on the reverse strand, counting down.
TGGCGAGCGCCGCCTCTCGCCTCTCCGGGGGCGAGGGGGCGGGAAGCGGGCGCCGCGACGACCCCACCTTGCCGGCGCCCGGCGGCGGCGGGGCCCCTGCCCCAGCACGTGGGGAAAGGCAGAGGGCAGTAGGTCCCCATAGCGTGCGTCTGTAGCCAGCGCTGTGCACAGCGGGCGGACGAGCGCAGGCAGCGCTGCGCGCAGTGGTGGCGAGCGGACGAGCACACATGTGCATACGTACAATTGGCGCCACGTTTTCCCTCTGCCGCCCAACGCTCCTCCATTCACACCACCATTCAGTCACGACAAGCACAATACACAACGTTAAAGAAGGCAAGGCGATTGTGGAGCCAAGCCTTGTTTGATTTGAGTCTGAGGTTGAGGATTTGTTGCTTTTTTCATCTCAAGAGTTCATCTCAAGAGTTCATCTCAAGAGAAACTGAAGAATGAAGGCATCGTGTCGAAAAGGCAGCGCGGCATTGCTGCTACTTTTGGCTCTTCCTCTAGTATTTTGTGACTTGTTTGACGCAATGGATGCCAATCATGATGGTTCAATTGATCGAACTGAGTATTCAGATGGTATCACAAAGCTTGTAGCTGCACTAGATGGGCCACTTCCTCTATCGGAAGCACGAAATTGGGAGTTTCACATTTCCGATGGCTTTTGGAAAGCATTTACGTCTGGAGTGGCAATGATTGTTGCTACAGAAATTGGTGATAAGACTTTCTTTATTGCTGCGGTCTTGAGTATGAAATATAGTCGCAGTGCAGTCTTTGGAGGAGCTATTCTTGCCCTTATTATCATGACCATCCTGTCGACTTTTATGGGATTGGTATTACCATCTTTTCTTCCAAAGAAATACACGCATATCCTTGGAGGCATTTTATTTCTCTACTTTGGAGTTAAATTGATTGTTGAGAGTCGATCTATGGAGGCAAATCGTGTCTCTGAAGAACTAGAAGAAGTAGAAGAAGAATTGCTACATGAAAAGAAAAAGGACACAGACGAAGAGCAAGCTCAAAAGTCATCATCTTCTTCGCAAACACCAAAGCTCAGTTGGTATCAAGTCTTTTTGCAATCACTCTCTCTTACATTCTTGGCAGAATGGGGAGATCGAAGTCAGATTGCGACAATTGCCTTAGCGGCTGCCAAAAATCCTTATGGTGTTACGGTTGGAGGGTGTTTGGGACATAGCATGTGCACTGGAGTCGCAGTGATGGGAGGACGAATGCTGGCGGCTCGAATTTCGGAAAAGACAGTGGCATTTTGGGGTGGATGTATCTTTCTAGTGTTTGGCATTCATTCTCTTTTCTTTGAAGCATAGAGAGGGCAGCATGCGCAAGCAAAGTTACTTTTTTGGCCGTACTCTCGACTCGAGGATTGCTTAATTACAAAAATAGCGCAACTAGAGCTGGTGGTCCTACCTTGACATGTATTTACTGTTTTGAAAAGAACTTTCTTATGCTGCCTGCCAGTTACAGAATAGTACACATTTTCATTACCCCCTTTTGAGCATGGAAACCTTTCAGATGCTTATGCTCACAATCACAGCCAAGGCTCAAGAAGACAATGAGTCTTCGTCAGGCTCACGATTGAGATTACTAGTCTGCAATCTCTCCTCGCTTTCTGCAAAAAGCCCCTTTCCGCCATCTTGGAAATGACTTGATGAAAGCTCCAAAGATTCTCTTCTCAATCCTAGCCCCAGGCTTGTTTTGTCTACGTCTACCCCCAACGGCGAAATCATTTCACAATCAGGACAGATAATCATGGACGCTGCAGCATGAACAACAAGATCAATGTTACAAAATATACAAGTCACAGACGTCACTTGGCCATTGCCCAACGCCAACATAGTCTCTTCGCTTCCTCGAAGTGGTACGAATTGGCCCGGCGTGACTTCAACAGTCTTACGTTCAAATGATGGCTGTGATTCTACACTAGAGAACGATTCATCATCGCTCGCGGCTGATTTCTCTCTAGTGTCGGATGCGGAGACCTGCGTGTGGCCTTGATCAGTTGGCAAAGCTTTGCTGTTGCTGCCTTGCTCACTTGGTCGCCTAGATGTGGCAGCCCATACGGCATCTGCGGTGACAATTGTAGGCAGATTAGATATATCAGAAAGATCAGGATACAGCGACTGCTCTGTTTTTTGCGAGAGACGTCGAGTGCTTGACGAGAACATGGCCGAGTCGAGAATGGAAAGATTAGGGCGTCGTCGTTTGCCATCGTCGTCGACAATCACAATAGACTCATTCGCGATTGCGTCGGAGGAGAAAGCTGGAGTTTTCGAGTTCATTGTGCATATGTATCACGTCCTTTTGACTGAAATCCTTCGTTTCTAAAGTACTTTGCCGTCATGCAGATATGGCGTCGCGGCGTCTCGGCGTCGGGCGCCACCACGAAGAAAAGTAAGTGAGCAATTCAAATTGATGTTCGGAGGAACAATGTCCGCGAGTCAGCCCGCCAGGAGAGTCGAGTCGAGTCAGCGCGCCAAAAAATCCTAAAGGGTAAAATGTCTCAACGGAAAATTCATGACCTCAGAATGATTTCATACAAGTCATCGCGGCCACGTACAGTTGCGTTACTCCGCGTCTCCGCGTTGTTGGTATTATTGCTTGCTGTCTCTCCCTTAAGATTGCTCCGTGTGACTGCATACCATACAGTACCATGCTTGGATCAGAGAATGACATGAGGCCTTGGAATCTGTTTCTTCGGCTAGTTTCAATGTCGATTTTCAGTCTTTTATCAACGTTTGTGTTACCGAGAGCATTCGAAATGCAACAAGCTTGGACAACGCAAATGCCGTTAAGCCCAGAAGATGAGCTTGCTGCATTAATGCCTAGAATTGTGAATCATACTCGGCAATGTACAAGCCCAGAGAGAAATGTGACATGGCCGTTGGTAGGCGAAGCTTCTAGCGTCACAAGTCGAATGCAGTGCGGTACGTTGTCGGAAACACCCCTCTCCGATTACTTTAGCTATCTTGCCACTTCTCTAAATGAAGAATACGGAAAACAGTGTGAAGGCTGGGTTAGATTTGGAGTTGCTTGGGGGCAAAAATATGTTGCACGGCTCAAGCCTTTTAGGCGACAACCTCACAAATGCACCTTTATGTTTGTCTTACAAGAGGAATACCCAAAGAAACACAATGGTGCGTACAATATACATGGATATACACTGTAACTGAAAGTTGTCAAGGTGGCGCGCCAAACAACACTGCATTCCTTTCCATGCATACTCACTGATTATTGTTATGTAGACACCAACAGTTTCGGATTTGAAACACTCATTCCCATTCCTAGAGACGTACTTCCTTTTCAAAGTATGCGCAGAAATGTGAAGCTATTCAAGTTGCACGGCCACGAGTTGTTTCCTTTTGCCAAGTACATTGTGTGGCAAGACGTTAAGCTCAAGGGAAAATTCTTTGTCCCGACAAATTATTACGCAAGATTTCTAGAGAAAACACAGCTGGGATCACCTTGCCTTGTTGCTGTCGGTCTTCCGCCACACGAATCATCCTTTGGAAATCGCAGCAAGTTTGAGGGATATCGGCCAAGATATCAGGATCACTGTGAGACTGTAGTGAATTCGATTGTAGCACGTCCAAATGTGACAGACTCTGTCGACACTCTTATGCAACAATGCAAGACGTACCAGTCTCTTGACTTACCAGGGCTGAGCTTGATCGCGGACTCATTGATTCTGCCTTTATTGTATGGAACCAACGAAATAAAAGATGTCGAGACTTTAATTCAAAGTTGGCATGCACTTGGAGCGACGAGATTCAGTGTTACTCTGACAGAGATCAGATTGCCTTTCCGTACATTTTACAACGTCTCGGATTGAGAGAGAGCAGTCTCAGTAAATGGAAGAATTCATCTCGAAACAATATCTACATGGTGGATGAAAACGACAAGGTCTTGGTACAAATTTTGCAAAGGTACGTTTCGTAGTTCTTGTGATTTTTGAATACATCTTGATAGTTTGAACATGCGGAGGCTCACCTGGATCATCTTTTCCTCGTTTCTTCCAAAGCCAATGTCATTGGTATTTCCAGAATTTCCCCCGCCTATGTACAGAGCCAAATTAAGGTTCTGATAGTACATGTAGTTTAGTCGGCCTGTAGTAACCCACGATGCTGTCGCCCCGGATGCGGGGGTTCTTCATGAAGAACTGTGTGCCGTCCTGCAGCGTGAGCCGGTACTCCGGTCCGTCAGCGTCCGCCCCCGCGATCGTACGGCCGAGTTCGTCCTGGTAGGTCGTGGACTCCTCCGTCTGGCTGCTCTGCAAGTCGATGGGCAGGTTGACGGGGACGTACTTCTGGCACCCGCCGACGAGCGGGATGAGCAGCAGTACCAGGACGTGAATTCGCGGCAAAGTACCTCCTCGAGTGATTTCCGGGTCAAAGATCGCCGCAGACGTAGCGTGCGCGCAATCAGCCGGGCCACTCCGTCACGACCGACTCGCCAGGTGCCGCATCACCCGCTGCCACCCGAGACCGGCGGCGATCATCCCGAGCCCGACGGCCCACACGCGCCACTCCACCCAGAACGCCAGTCCGAGGCATCCGACCAGTCCGGCGACCGGAAACCAGCGCGGCACAAGGCGCGCTGCCGCGGGAATCCGGAGAGCGGCGAGATTCGTGATTGCGTAGTAGACGAGCACCGTGAAGGCGCTGAACGACCAGGTCGTCTTCACGTCACCGATCAGAACGAGCAGACCGATGACGACCCCAACCGCAATCACGGCAGCGGCGGGCGAGCTGCGCACGTCGTCGATCGTCGCGAGTCCGCGGGGCGCGTCTCCGCGGCGCGCCATGGCCAGGAGGACTCTCGACAGTCCGAGGATCAGGTTCAGAAGCACACCCAGCATCGCGGTTACCGCCCCAGGGCGACGATCGGCCCCGATTCCGGGCACACCGAACTGTCATGGCCGCCGTCTTCGAGCGGGGCCGCTCGGTCGGCCTCGATTTCGGCGACACCTGCGAGGCCCGCCGCGGTCACCGCCACCGCCGCCACACAGACGTACAGCGGCCATCGAGACGACCAGCGTGACTGACGATCGCCCGGGGGATCGTCCTGCTCAGGCTCCCGAACTTCTTCGCCCAGGGTGGCGATCCGTCCGTAGCCGGTGTAGGCGACGAACATCAGCGCCGGCGCCTCCAGGAGACCGGGACGTCCGGCCCGGACGGGGACTACCCCCGCGAGATTGGCCGCCGAGCCCTCCGCAGCGGCCGGCAGCCCTGCGACCACGAACGGGATCAGGCTGCACCAGGGTCAGGCTCACGATCACCGTGTTGGCCCTGTTGGACCGCGCAGGTCCCGTGCCAGACGAGGGCGGTGACGGCCAGCACGGCGAGAAGGCCCACCGCGTCGAGCCCCCCCCGCCGATACGCCGAGGTTCGAGCAGATATCCGGCGAAGCCCAGCCGCGGCCGTGGCCGCCGAGGCGGACTTCGCGCACAGGAACATCCAGCCGGCCGTGAATCCGAGGGTGGGGTGAGATAGCGGTACCCGTACTCGTACGTCCCGCCGCTGACCGGGTGCGACGCCGCCAGCTGGGCGCTCGACAGCCCGTTGCACGCCGCCAGGAGACCCGCGAGCGCGATCGCCAGCAGGACGGATGGGCCCGTCACGCCCGCCGCGATCCCGATGCTCACGAAGGCGCCCGTGCCGACGATCGATCCGAGGCCGAGCAGGACGGCGCCCGGAAGGCCAACGACCCGCTCGAGGCTCTGTGAATCGGCGGATTCGGCCATTGGTTCCCCGGAAGGTGACAGTCTCACGTTGAGTCCGAGCGCATGCTCGCACGTCCCCTCGTCGGCGATCAAGGGCGAGCTGTCCTGATGTTTCGCACGGGCGTATGTTTGGACACGCGGAAGAACCGCGGCGGGATCTCGGATATCGAGAACTCGGAGAAGGAAACAGGGTATGCTGAACAGGGTCATGAGAATCGCGTGCGGGGCGGCCGGCCTGGCGCTGCTGGTCGCGCCCGGGACCGGCGCAGGAACCGTGCTGCCGCTCGGAAGGGCTCGAATTGGCGGAGCGCTACCGCGTGGAAGGACTCGACGAACGGCGCTTCACTCACGCCGAGTACTGGGGGGCCCTCGCAGCGGCCCTGCGCTCGGACCGCATCCAGGTCACCCGGCTTGGCGAGTCGGTCGAAGGGCGCGCCATCAATGCCGTCACCGCGGGTTCCGGCCCGACTACGGTCCTGCTGTGGTCCCAGATGCACGGGAATGAGTCCGCGGCGACCATGTCCCTGGCGGACATGATCCACTGGTTCGCCTCCGCGCCGGAGTCGGACCGCCTGCGTGCGGACCTGGCGGAGCGTCTCACGATCGTGATGGTCCCGATGCTCAACCCGGACGGGGCCGAGCGGTTCGTCCGCGAGAACGCCATCGGGGTGGACATCAACCGGGACGCGCGTCGCACGGCCACACCCGAGGGTCGGATCCTCAAGAACGTGCGCGATTCACTGCAGGCCGACTTCGGCTTCAACCTGCACGACCAGGGGACCCACACGGCCGGGGACGAAGGGCCGCTCGTGGCGATCGCGCTGCTGGCGCCCGCGGCGGACGAGGAGCGCTCCTGGGGCCCGGTCCGCCAGAGAGCACGTGGAGTGGCGGCGGCGATCGCGACCGCGCTGGGGCCCGACCTCGGAGCCAGGATGGCGCGCTACGACGACGCTTTCTCGCCGCGGGCCTTCGGAGACAACATGCAGGCCTGGGGCACGAGCACCGTCCTGATCGAGAGCGGCATTTTCCCGGACGACCCGCAGAAGCAGGAGCTGCGGCGCCTCAACGTCGTGGCCCTGCTGAGCGCGTTCGAGGCCATCGCGCACGAGCGGTACGACGATGAGGACACGGCGGCCTACGACAGCCTGCCGATGAACCGCGAGGTGGACTACTCACTCCTCGTGCTGGGGGGAGACCTGGTGCTGGGTGGAGCAACTCCGATCCGAGCGGACATCGCCATTCAGTATGACGACTCGGCTGCCCGAACCGGCCCGCGCTATGGTGAGATCGGCGATCTCGAGGGAGTCGTAGCCCTGGATACGCTGGACGCGAGCGGGCTGTTCATCCACGCCGAACCGGGCGAAGGTGGACTGATCCGGCGGGGCGCACCGATCGCGATCACAGTCCGGCAGGGCCCGGATCCCGAGAGCGAATTGGCGTGGGCTCTCGGGACCGATGGACCCGAACCGACTATTCGACCGTGAACTCCTCGACCATTCCCCGGGCAGCTCCGGATTCGGCGATCCAGGCGTAGCGACCGGGCTCCAGGTCCACGGTGAAGAACGCGGTGTACCCGGCCGGCATCTCGTGGACGCCGCCCACGAAAGTGGCCGGTGAAGGTGCTCTGAGGCCATCCACGTTCATCCAGTCCATCCACTGGACGACCTCGTCCAGGTCGGTCCCCTCGTCCAGGCGGACCACGTGCACGTCGTTGCCGAGCCCGAACGCGGGATGTTCGTCGAAGTTGACGGCCACGGTCTGCCGGCCGGCCGCTGGCGCTCCCTCGACGGCCATGAAGTCCGCGTACAATGTCAAATCGACATCAGCTCTGGGTGGCTGTCCGCCGGAATCCTCTGCCGTGACCGTGAGCGGCAGCGCCATGCCCAGAGCGATGTGAAACACGCCGTCGGCCGTCTTCACGTAGCACTCCATGAGGTAGTTCCCGGGGGCGAGACGCATCGTGGCCTGCGCCGTCTTTCCAGGGGCCACCAGTCCCGGGCCGCCCATCGGGGCGGCCGACGCATACCACTCCGGTAAAGCCTCTCCGATCATCGCTCCGGCAGCGGCTTTGTCTACGGCGCCGGCTTGCAGCGCATCCCACGCCTCGCCAAACGCCGGGCCCACGTCCGAGGCGTAGTCCTCGATCGTCTTTCCCTCGGGAAGGAGGGTGAGGAAGATGAAGTGGTGCTCGAGCCCCTCGTTCGCCATGCGCATCGTGACCCAGCCTGACGGGATCTCCGTCGGCCCGACGAAGGCATAGTCACGGGCCACGTAGTCGACGACGTACGATTCGGAAGCCGCCGTCTCGGCCGTCTTCAGGTTCTCCGTGGCCGCCTGGCCCTGGTCGGCAGGCTGGCACGCGGTGAGGGTTGCAAGCGAGATGCCGACGGCTATGGAAAGGGCGCGACGCAATTCGATCAAAGGAGCCTCCTCGGCCATTGTTGTGGGTCAGGATTACCGACCACTAGAACCATACTCACCGCTGTGGTCAACGGATGACGGTTGGAGGGCTCGAGCGGCATCCGTACATTGGAGCTGTCCGACGAGAACCCGAACCCGAGACGCGAAACCGAATCATGGCCAAGACCAGCTCGTTTGATGTGAGTACCGGCGTGGATCTCCAGGAAGTGGATAACGCGGTGAACCAGGCCCACAAAGAGGTCGCGCAACGCTACGACTTCAAGGGCACGAACTGCACGATGGAGTTCGACCGGGCGGCCGCGTCGGTGGCCCTCGAGGCGGACGACGCGTACCGGCTGCAGGCCCTGGGCCAGATCCTGCGGGAGAAGCTGGCGAAGCGCAGCGTTCCGCTGAAGAACCTCGACGAGAGCAAGGTCGAGGAAGGGTCTCTCGGCCGGGCCCGGCAGACGATCGGGTTCAAGCAGGGGATCGACCAGGAGACCGGCAAGAAGATCTCGAAGGACGTGCGGGGCGAGGGTTTCAAGAAGGTGCAGGTACAGATCCAGGGGGATGAGCTCAGGGTCATCGCGCCCTCGAAAGGACACGTTGCAGGAAGTGATGGCCTGGCTGCGGGAACAGGACTACGGCGTCGAGCTGAAGTTCGGCAACTACCGGTAGCAATGCTTGGGCGGGGTCGGTCCACGCTGGCGAACTGGGGCCTGTTGCTCGTGTTCGCCGCGCTGGCCTGGCGGGCCGTCCGCTACGCCCTTGTCTTTCCGATGTGGGGTGACGAGGGGATGCTGGCGGTCAACTTCTACGACCGCACCTTCCTCGGACTTCTCGATCCGCTGGACTACGGACAGGTCGCGCCGCCCGGCTTCCTGTGGCTGGAGCTGGGGGCGTCGAGGCTATTCGGATTCACGGAGCCGGCCCTGCGTCTCGTCCCGTTCCTGGCGGGCGCGGCTTCGGTCGTGCTTTTCTGGAAGCTGAGCCGAAAGCTGCTCGACCGCCGTTCGGCGCTCCTGTCGATGGCCGTATTCGCGGCCTCGTTCTACCCGACCCGATACGCCGCGGAAGTCAAACCCTACAGCCTGGACCTGCTTCTCGCGCTGGTGATCCTGCTCGCGGCGTGGGCCCTGCACGAACGGCCCCGGGCGACCGGACGCTGGGTGGCCTTCGGCGCCCTCGCCGCCGCTTCCGCCTGGCTGTCGTATCCGTCGATCTTCGTCAGCGGGGGAGCGTGCCTGTGGCTGCTCGCGGACGGGTCGGGTGCCGAAGGGCGGCGCCAGTGGGGGCGCATCCTGGCCGTCGGCGCGGTGATCCTGGCGAGCTTCCTCGCCATGTACGTGCTCGCCGGGAGCGGGCAGCGGGCCACGGCGCCGGCTTCGTACTGGAACGCCGGCTTTCCGCCGATGTCCGAGCCGTGGAAGATCCCCCTGTGGGCGCTGGACGTGCACACCGGGATGATGCTGGCGTACCCGAACGGGGGTCATTCCGGGGGGAGCACCGTCTCGTTCCTGCTGGCCGTGGCCGGCGGCGCCGTCCTGTGGCGCACGCGCCGAGCCGCCCTGCTGCTCCTGCTCAGTCCGCTGCCCCTGATGTTCCTGGCCGCGGCGCTGCAGAAGTACCCGTACGGAGCGAGTGCCCGGGTGGCGCAGCACCTCGCCCCGGCCGCCTGTCTGTTGATCGGCACGGGCATCGTCTGCGTTCTCAGGAAGGTGCTGGGGGCGAGGCGGACGGTCCGGGCCATCCCGATCACGGTGCTCCTGCTTCTCGTGGTCGTAATCGCCGGGATCGCTAGAGATGCGGTGAGGCCCTACCACTCCCAGGCCGACGTCATCGTGCGCGACGTCTTTTCAGAACTGAGCCGGAGGGCGGTACCCGGAGATCGCTGGCTGGTGTACGCGAGCCGGGATGACTCAGGCGTCGCGCCCCCCTACTCGAAGTTCGTGGGCATGGGTGGGCGGATTCACTTCCAGATTCTGAGTCACGCTCCCGGTCCGGTGCTGTGGGCTCCTGATCCCTATTCCGTCGCAGCCGAGTCCGGAGGCCGGACCTGGTTGATCGCGTACGGAAACCGGGTGTTCGAGCCCGATCGCGCTCGGTGGGAAGCCTACGTGCGAGAGGTGTCTGAATCCCTCGGCCAGGCCGCCGCGGTGGAGCGTCACGATCTCCCGGATCGCGAGTGGATCGAGGTGGTGAAACTGTCCGGCAGGTGAGAAGAGCGTTCTCACCTGCCGCCGGATTCCGGCGCGCCCGTGTCGACCGGCGGTGGGCTCTCCTGCGTGGCAGCCCGCCGAATGAGCAGACCGCTGGTCGAGACACGAAGCTCCCACGCGGTCACTTCGTCCGAAGCGGTGACGAACGTCGCCGAACCGTATTCCGCGTCCACCAGGGGCGCCAGCAGAGACACACTCCGCCGGAGATCGAACAGGTCAAACGGCTTGGGTTGGGACAGCGAATAGACGGTTCGCGGCATCGACTGCTCTTGCTCCAGATCCAGGTAGCGCCCGCCGATGCGATCCAGTTCGTAATCCGTGTGCAGGCCGAGCACGTTGACGATGGGCCGCCACTTCAAGATGTGCGCGTCCAGGTAGAGTTCATCGCCCGTGAGGCGGAACGTGCGCACCGAGCTGTCCGGAAACTGCACGTGGGCCGCGAAGGACTGCCCGGTGTCAGGAACGGTCCACACAAGGGCCGCGACTTCCTCGTGCGTCAGGGCACGGTAGCCACGTGTTCCGACCAGCACCGCGAGGCTCAGGGCCGCGGACAGAGCGGCGGCCAGGGACGCCAGCCCGGCCAGCAGGCTGCTCACGACACGGCTCCTCCGCGCCGAGTGGATGAAGACCAGGAACAGCACCAACGAGACTGCTGCGCCGGTCGCACCGATGCTGGCAAGAAACTGTGACGTGGTCACGATTCCGACACTTCCATTTCGAGTTCGAAGTCCGCAGAGCGTCCCGGCGGCTCAACCTTCTAAACATAGCCTGACCCTGGGAAGCGCGCCCCGGAGACACCGCCTCATGCTTGACGGCATGACCCAGCAGGATCTTGCCGACCGGGTCGGCGTCACGAGGCAGACGATTCTCTCCATCGAGAGAGGCCGGTACAATCCGTCCGTTGGCCTGGCGCTGCGCCTGGCCGGGGTCTTCGCCGTCTCCGTGGAAGTGCTCTTCGAGATCGACCCGGAGAACTCGCATGACTGAAGGCTCGACGAAGCGCTCGTTGCCTGCTCTTCCTGGACTCGTCGCCCCTTCCGCGGCCAACCAACCGCTCGGCGCCGAAACTTTTCTCCCGATCCTCCCTACTATGTCTTATGAGCCGCGAACGGCGCGGCCCACGCCGCTCCATGATGGGATGCGAAGATGAATTCACGTGCCCTTCCCACGGCCTGTGCCGTCGTGCTGTCGTGCGCCTTGCTGGTTGCCTGCAGCGATGACTCCCCCACCGATCCCGGAGATGGTCTGCAGGACCTGGATTGGAGCGCGGACATGCAGGCGGGGCAGACGCTCGAGATCCGCGGAGTCAACGGTTCGATCCTGGCGACCGCGTCGCCCGACGGCACCGCTCGGGTCAGTGCCGACAAGAACGGGAACAGCAGCCCCGAGACCAGCGTGACGTTCGAGGTGGTCTCTCATGCCGGAGGCGTCACGATCTGCGCGATGTACCCGGATGTGTCCGGTGAGCCCGACAACGAGTGCGTGCCTGGTGGCGGGCAGATGACCGTGCGCGACAACGACGTGGTGGTGACCTTCGCCGTGCAAGTGCCGGAGGGGGTCCGGCTGAGCGAGTGGACGGTGAATGGCAACGTGCATGCCACGGCCGTACAAAGCGAAGTCATAAGCTCCACGGTCAACGGCGACGCTCAGATCTCAACGACGGACCTGGCGGAAGCGGCGACCGTGAACGGGAACGTGGAAGTCACGATCGGCGACGAGTCGCCGGATCGGGCCCTCGCGTTCACCACGGTGAATGGGAACGTGACGCTCAGGGTTCCGGCGGGAATCGACGCCAGCGTGAACGCCGCCACGGTCAACGGGACCATGAACTCTGATTTCCTGCTGGCGAACCCGGCACCCGGTCAGTGGACCGGCACGCTTGGAGACGGTGGTTCGAACCTCGCCCTGAGCACAGTGAACGGGAACCTCGAGTTGCGGAGCGTTCCCTAGGCGGAAGATACCCCCCCCGGTATCCCCAGATCGAATCGCACTGCGCAGGGCCCGCGCAGTGCGTCTAACCTTGCCCGACACCCTTCATTTTGACTCTATGTGGGACGACTCGGTCCGGACGCCCGGCCGACCAGCGACCCAAGAACCAGGACAGTTCACGCCTCTAGCCTTACTGCAGCAGGGACAGAGCAACGCATCATCCTCCTCTGCCCCGAAGCCCTGGTGATCTTCGCCCCCCCCCCCGACAGTCCCCCCCCCCGACAAACCCCCCCCCCCCCCCCCACTGCGGCATCGCCGACAACAACCTGGCGCTCAAGAACGCCCATCAACGCCCCTCGATTCGGTTCCTTCGGGGGACGGCCGAGTTGGGGCGCAACTGGACCCCATCTTTGGCGGCCGGCGGGACGGTGGATACGGCGGGGCCACACCTCGCGGTGTCCGTGCGGCGGTCGAACGGCACCGTCGGGCCCTCGAGAGCCGCCCGAGGACGGGCGCGGGTCCCCCCCCGACCAGATCGGGGAGACGAGGGCAGAGTTCTGGCGGAGCGGCGGGCATGGTCTCCTGGACCGGGGGGGTGAGCGCGACGGAAGTACCTCGCGGGTCGGCCCTACATGGCAGATACAGGGAGATGCTCTACCCGAGCGGGGGGGGCATCACCCGGCGGGAGACGAGTCCCGCGCCCGCGAGACTGGTCGGAGATCCCGAATTCCGGAGATGCGCTCAGGCGGTCATCGGCGGCGGCAGGTCTCGGCGTGGCTGATCGGGTGGCAGTCAGATGCAATCCGTGCGATCAAGTCCGCCATCGAGACCCGCCTGCCGGACGTCAGCCTTCCGGTCGTATCCATGGAATTGATCAACTGGCCCGCCGGGGTCCCCGGCAAGGACCGAGCAGCGAGACGTCGCAGCGGTCCGGTCCGGGCCACACGGAGGGGATCAACGGACCTCCACGGAGGGATACGGAAGTTCAAGGCAAACGACGAGTGGAGCATCAACTGGGGCGCGCCCTTCCCGAATATCATCGATGCGCCCGGCTACCTGTGGTCTTCCGAGCAGGTCAGGGTCGAGGACGTGTTCCCCGCGGGCACGGCCCATATGCACGGAATGAACCTGCCCATACGGGGCGGAACGTACCGCGTGACGTTCAACTCGCAGACGTTCGAGTACTCGTTTGAAGAAGTCGGAGGCTCCCTGATGCAGTGGTCGTACCACGGAAGGTGGCACCCGGCGCGGGTGCGCCTCGGCGCGACTGACGCGGTTCCACCGGTCGCGGCCACCCACAGCAGTTGGTAGAATCAGGGACCCCCGCACGAGTGGTGCGTTCATCGCGCCAGATCTTCCCTGGAGGCAGGGATGGAACGCAGGCTGACCGCGATCTTCGCGCTCGACATGGTTGGCTACGGGCGCCTGATGGAGCTCGACGAGGCGTACACCCTGGCGCGCCACGATTCCGCTCAGGCCGAGCTGTTCGATTCCGCGCTCTCGAAGCACCACGGCAGGATGGTCAAGAGCACCGGAGACGGCTTCCTGGCCGAGTTTCCCAGTGCCGTGGACGCGGTGGAGTGGCCGCCGAGATCCAGCGGGGTGTGGCCGAGCACGAGGCCGACATTCCGCTGGAGAGCCAGATCGCGTACCGTATCGGTATCGCGATCGGGGACATCGTTGCCAAAGACGGAGATATTTACGGCGGCGGAGTGATCATCGCGTCCCGACTGGAGTCGCTGGCCGGCCCGGGCCAGATCCTGATCTCCGACCATTCCTACGGCCAGGTCCACAACAAGGTGGAGATGGGGTTCGAGGACCTGGGGCCTCATACGGTCAAGAACCTCCAGAAGCCTCTGCGCGTCTATCGCGCGCTGTGGGATCCCAGCGCTGCCAGTGGCCCGATTGCCAGGGCATGGCGCCGCAGCCAGACCGCGGCGACCGTTCTTCTTCTCGCGGCCATCGCTCTTTTTACCGCCTGGCTCATCATGCCCGACCGGGATTCCATTGAGCCCGCTCCATCCATTGCGGTACTGCCCTTCGTCAACATGAGCTCCGATCCCGGAGCAGGAGTACTTCTCGGATGGAATCACAGAGGAACTGCTCAACCTTCTCGGGCAGATCCCCGACCTCCAGGTAGCCGCCCGCACGTCGTCGTTCTCCTTTAAGGGCCAGAACCTGGAGATTCCTGAGATCGCCGAGCCGGCTCGACGTAGCGCACGTGCTCGAGGGCTCTGTCCGCAAGGACGGCGATGAAGTCCGTATCACCGCGCAGCTCATAAGGGCCGATGGGATTCCACGTGTGGTCGGACAGCTGGGACCGCGCGCTGGACGACATATTTCAGGTACAGGACGACATAGCCGCGGACGTAGTGGCACAGCTGAGGGTCACTCTGCTGGGCGACGTTCCCTCACTCGAACCGACCGATCCCGAGGCATACGCCCTGTATTTGCAGGCCCGCCAGCTGAGCCACCAGCGCACGGCCGAGGCGTTCGAGCGGTCGGTGGCGCTGTATCGCGACGCCCTGGCCGTCGACCCGGAATATGCCACGGCCTGGGCCGGGCTGGCGGGAACCTACGCCTTTCAGACCGGGGCCTACCTGCTGCCATTCGACGAGGGATATCGACTGGCGCACGAGGCTGCCAATCGGGCCCTGGCCATCGATCCGGACAACGCCGAAGCTCACGCCTACCTTGGGTACATCGCGATGCACCATGAGAGCGACATGGTGGCCGCGGCGCGGCATTACGAGGAGGCGCTGGACCTCGCACCTGCGAATCCGGACATCATGGCTCTCGCCGCCAGGCTGGCCAGCAACCTGGGCCTCGTGGAAGAGTCGGTGCGACTGATGGAGTACGTGGTGGCCCGGGACCCGTTGAACCCCGGCAACCATACATGGCTCGGATCCGAGTATCGGCGCGCGGGCCGGATCGAAGAGAGCATAGCGTCTTTCGAAACGGCCCTGGAGCTTGAGTCCCGGCCAAGCGGGGGCGTACTACGCCATCGGCGTCGCGCAGCTGCTGATGGGCGAGCCGGAGGAGGCGCTGCACGCGATCCAGCTGGAGTCGACCGACTGGTATCGACTGACGGGCCTGGTGCTGGTCTACCACGCTCTGGGTCGGACCGACGAATCCGATGCCGCGCTGCAGGAGCTAATCGAGAACCACGAGCGCGGCTGGTCCTACCAGATTGCCTATGCTCTCGCGTACCGTGGAGAGAGCGGACCGGGCCTTCGACTGGCTCGAACGGGCGGCGGAGTACAACGATCCGGGTCTGGCCGAGATCTCGAGGCAGAGTCTGTTCTCGAACCTGTCACGACGATCCGCGCTGGCTACCGTATCTTGGAAAGCATCGGCAAGTCGCCGGCCCAGCTTGCTGCGATCGAGTTCGAGGTGCGACTTCCGGAGCAGGATTGATCCGTACGAGCGCATCTCCGAGACAGTGGCAGACGGAGTCGACAGATGGCCGAGGCTGGAAGACAAAACCGCGTACAGGGGCCTGCCTTCGGACGCCTCGGACGTCAGGCATGTCCATCCCACCGAGGGTCTCGGCTGCTGGAACAACTTCGGGGCTGAGGCAGACGATGACCTGTGCCGGCAGCTAGTGTTCAGCGCCTTCGACCGGGGCGTGACCCATTTCGACCTGGCCAACAACTACGGCCCGCCTCCCGGATCCGCCGAGGAGCGGTTCGGGAAGATCCTGAAGCACCTGCCGCGGGATGAGATCATCATCTCCACGAAAGCCGGATACTTGATGTGGCAGGGACCCTACGGCGACGGGGGATCCCGGAAGTACCTCCTGGCCAGCCTCGACCAGTCGCTCCGGAGGCTGCAGGTCGAGTACGTCGACGTGTTCTACCACCACCGGCCCGACCCCGAAACGAGGCTGGACGAATCGCTCGGCGCCCTGGACTCGGCAGTCCGGACGGGGAAGGCGCTGTATCCGGCGATCAGCAACTACGATGCGGATCAGACCCGGCGCGCGGTGTCCTGCGTTGAGGCCAACGGCTTTGCACCGCTGATCGTCAACCAGTCCAAGTACAACATGTTCCAGCGGGACATCGAAGACGAGCTCCTGGCGGTCGCCGCCGGGGCGGGGATGGGGGTCGTCGCGTACTCTCCGCTGGCACAGGGACTGCTCACGAATCGCTATCTGAAGGGCATCCCAGCGGGGTCGCGCGCCGGGAAGAAGCACGACTACTCCGGAGCGCTGACCGCGAGCGAGGTGACCGACGAGGTGCTGATCCGGGTCCGGGCCCTCCGGGAAGTGGCCCATCGTCGCGGCTCAATCGCTGGCTCAGCTAGCGATCGCCTGGACGATACGCGAGAGAAAGGGTGGTCAGACAGCGGGCGCGATCATCGGCGCCAGCTCGGTCGAGCAACTGGTGGACAGTCTGTCGGCGGCACATGGCCCGGTGCTGTCCGAAGACGAGCTCGAAGAGATCGACAGGATCTGTTCGGTGTCGCCCGGCTGAGCACTGCGGGACGAGAGGAACGTGCTCCACGCTCCGTTCGACGCCGTCGTGATCGGTATGACCAGTTTGCCGGCCCCTGGAGCATCGGGTCTCTGAGGATCTCGCCTCGACGTCCCGGTCGTCGATCCGGCGGAGTGACGGTCGCGGCAGGCCATCCTCATCCGCCGTCATCCAGCAGCCGCGGAATCCGCTCGGCGATCTCCTCCATCTGGGCGGCCCGGCGGTCGGCCCAGGACGGCAGGGCGATCCGGGCCGAGCCGATCACACCGAGGCCCACGGCGCCGAACATGGCCGACATGATCAGCCCCACGTCCATCCCCTTCTTGAAGTAGATGAGGAGCCCCGTGAGAACAGCCATGAGCAGGAAGGCCGAGCCCATCGCCGTCAGCTCGGTGACGTTACCCTTGAACGTGGTCATCCGGACCCGGTGACCGCCCTCCCACGGCTCGACGTGGACCTGCAGGTTTCCGTTGTACCACGTCCGGAGTGGTCCGATCGATTCGACCGTACCCTTCGCCCCGAACGTCTCCCGCAGGACCGACACCGTCGCATCCACTCGTCGTCGCTCAACGGCCGATCGAGGGGGACCATGCGCGTCACGGACCGCGGGGCGCCGAGGAAACTCGCCGACACCTGACCGACGGGACGACCCACCCGGCCCGGGGCCCCCCCTGGGGACATCACCCCCCCCCCCCCCCCTCGCCGCCCCTCTCGTGCTGCGGGTCGGGGATCGCGGTCACCTCGGCCCTCCGCGCGATCCGCGCCGGCCGTTCGCGACGCCCCCCCACCCCCCCTCCCCCCCCCTCCCCTCGGCGGCTCTCCGGGGCGGCCCCCCGGGGGCGCGGCCCTCCGTCGTCATGGGCGGCTTCACGAGACGCCCTCCCCTCCCTGGACCCGCCTTGACCCTCCCACCCCCCAACCCCTCCCCTATCACGCACCCCCCCCCCCCACTCCACCCCCCCCCCCCGCTTCTCACGTGAGCGGCGGGCCGCGCGCCCTCTCTGGCGGGATCGCGCGCTGTCACGGGTCGGTCTGGCGCGCGGGCGCGCGGGGGGGCACGGTATGTCGCGGCCGCGGGCTCTTCTCCGCGCGTCCGCTTCCTGGTGGTCCACTCCCAGGGCTCCACCGGCTGCGGCGCCCCGCCCCCCCGTCCCTTTTGGCCGGTGGTGGTGCTTTGGGTAGATCCAGCGCGCGGGCCGCACGCTGGATGCGCGCCGCCGTAATGCCGACCTCGCTGCCGACCTCCTGGATCTGCGCGAGCGTCAGACCTGAGCCGGCCGCAGGCGGCGCGGCCTCGTCGGCCTCGGTCGCGCGTTGCAGGATCTCCGCGATCTCCTGCTCGTCGTAACGTCGGGAATCTGACATGCGACGAACATACAACGGTGAGTCGCACAGCACCTACAGACCGGGCGCTTGTGCCACGCTCTTTTCCTCGCCTCGTGGCCTTCCAACCCCTCCCGCCCCCCCGTTGCTCGCTCTCGGCCGGGTGTCCCCCTCGTGCCGTCGCCCCGGTCTCCTGGTTCCCCCCCCCCCGCTCCCCCTCCCGTCCCCCCCTCCCCCCCCCCCCCCGAGACCAGGTGGACGCGATCGACAGCCCTATTCGACGCAGTACGCGGTCGCGACGATCTTCTCCTGTTGGCCGATGATCACCCACGCTGTCTGCGTCCCGATGGTGACACCGGTCAGGCCTGCGCCACCACATTGCTGAAGGAGGTCATCGATCAACTGACTCGATGTCTCCGTTGGCAATGGCGAAAGCCAGAACGGGTTGAACTTCGATGCTTCCGCCGTCACGCGTGTTCCGGGCTTGGTCACGACGTTCGCCGAGACGGGGAGCGACATACACCCCACCAGGACGGTGATCGCTGTCAACGATCGCCTGCGTTGAGGATCCTTCTCATGTTGCCTCCTCTGGAGACGATGCCCCCCCCCCTGTCGGTGTCCTGACGCCGCGCACACCCTTCTTCTTGTGGTGGTGACTCGACGGGAAAGCAACTTCCCTTGTCCTCTTTCCCCCCCCCCCCCCCCTCCTCCCTCCCCCCCCCCCCCCCCTCCCCCCCCCCTCCCCCTCCCCCCCCTCCGCCCGTCCTCTCCGGTCCCCCCCGGGCCATTCAAGAACAGCGCGGTGCAGCTGTTCGTTGAGGCGAATGCAGACGCTGACGGTGATCATCACCGGCGCTTCCCGCCCACCCTCGCTGCACGGGCTCCCGGGCCCCGCGGCCCCCCGTCCCCCCGCGCGATCTCCCGCGGCTCCCCCCCGTCCGCCTGCCCCGTGCCCCCTCGCTCGGCCTCCGCTCCCCCCTCTCCCCCGTCCGCCTCCCCCCGTTTCCTTCTTTCCCGCGCCCCCCCCCCCCCCCCCCCCCCCAGGCACGCGGAGTCAATACGACACTCCGGGCGTCCCGTGTACGTAGCTGTCGTCGGTCAGCTGCTTCAGCATGAAGTCCGCTACATCCGCGCGGGATATCTGTCCCTTGATGTCCCTCGCGGTAGGGGGAAAACCGTGCCGATAGATTCCGGTTCGCGGTGTGTCCAGCAGGTGGGGCGGCCGAACGATGGTCCACTTCAGCGAGGACTGTCTGATGACGGCTTCCTGGCGCTCGTGGTCGGCAAAGGCGTGGCGCAGAAAGAGGCCGACGATGACGTACTTGGTGAAGGAGCCAAGGTTGGCACGACTGTCACCGACTCCGAGAGACGATTGGCAGATGAGGCGTTGGACCCCCGCCGTGTCCATCGCCTGCACGATGTTGCGGGTCGCGTCCTCCCGCAGGGTCGTCCTCCCTGCGCCCGCACCAATGGTGCAGAGCACCGCCTCCTGGCCTGCGACGGCTGCCTCCACAGCGGCCGAATCGAGGACGTCGCCTTGAATGACTCGCAAGTTGGGGTATTCAAGGTCTTCAATCTTCTCAGGTGATCGGGCGAATGCCGACACGTCGTGGCCGTCTTCGAGCGCCTGCTCGAGGAGCTCGCGGCCGGTTCCCGCGGTGGATCCAAAGATGACCAGCTTCATGGGTTCGACTCCGATAGCGAGGAAGGGCGTGTGAATGTGACCACCAGCGGCGCGTACGCCCCCTGGCAGAATCTCACACCGCCAGCGTAGTCCGGGCATCGTCCCTGCACAACCGGTTGAGAAACTGGAGCCGATCGGAATCGCTGTGAGGCCACTTCCCATCGCGGCGGTGATGGCGTAGTCTCGTCGCACCCATGATGCGAGCGATCACCTACCGCAGGTACGGATCTGCAGATGTGCTCGAGCTCGTGGAGGCTGCGAAACCGGAGCCCGAGCCTGAGGAGGTCGTGGTCCGCACTCACGCGGCGTCCGTGAACCCGCTCGACTGGCACTTCATGCGCGGCTCCCCGGCTCCCGTCCGACTCATGACCGGCATCTTTCGCCCGAGGGACGGCGGGCTCGGCGTCGACGTCGCGGGTGTAGTCGAAGCGGTCGGCTCGAAGGTCACCGAGTTTGAGGAGGGAGAGGCGGTGTTCGGCGCGGCGCGGGGGGCGCGTTCGCCGAGTACGCCTCGGCTCGGGCGGACCGTCTCGTACGTAAGCCCGGGAACATCTCCTTCGAGCAGGCGGCAGCCGTACCGATTGCCGCGCTCACGGCGCTGCAGGGCCTCCGCGACAAGGGAGCACTCCGGCCGGAGCAAAAGGTACTGGTCATCGGGGCGGCCGGCGGCGTCGGTACCTTCGCCGTGCAGATCGCGAGAGCCTTGGGCGCGGCGGTGACGGGCGTCTGCAGCACGAGGAACGTCGAGATGGTCACCTCGATCGGCGCCGAGCGGGTCATCGATTACACGCGGGAGGACTTCGCGAAGGGGGAGGCCCGGTACCAAGTCGTCCTCGATTGCATCGGGGACCGCTCGTTGTCGGACTACCGGCGGGTCATGAACCCGAGGGGAGTCTACGTCGGGGTCGGCGGTGACGGCGGTACCATGAAGATACTGCTTGACCTCCTCAAAGTGAGGGTCGTGTCGCCGTTCGTGAGTCAGCGATTCGTGTCGTTCATCGCCTCGCTCAACGGAACGGACCTCGGCGCTCTCGCGGCCCTGCTGAAGAGCGGGAAGGTGACGCCCGTGATCGACCGCACGTACCCGCTCGAACGGACCGCAGATGCGGTCCGGTATCTCGAGACGCGGCATGCGAGGGGCAAGGTGGTGATCACGATCTGCTGATGGATTGAGCCCGCTCGCGAGCAGGCGCACCTCCGTTCCACCAGCCTCCGCGCCTCCGTGACAGCAGTCTCCCACACGACTATGCTCCCGCGCATGAACCGAAGAATCCTGTTCCTTGCCGCGCTGCTGAGCGCCGGAGTTTCTGCCGATCGCCTGGGCGCCCAGGACATCCCGCAGGGCACGATCCTCGGGCGCGTCGTGGGCGTCACCGGCGAGCCCGTTCCGAGCGCGCTGGTGGAGATCCTCGACACCAGTCTCAGGGGGATCAGCGACGGTCAGGGCCAGTTCTCGATCCGGGGTATCGTTCCAGGCGCCTATACGCTGCGGGCCGGCGCCCTGGGCTATCGACCCGTGCTTCTTTCGAACGTCATCGTCGGGTCGGGAAAGCCCCTGACCGTCAGGGTCGAACTCCCGACGCAACCGATCGAACTGGAGACGCTCGAGGTCGCACCCTCGTTCTTCAACGAATCGGCCCAGGGGTCTCCCGCCAACACCCGGATCCTGGATGCGGTGGACACGCGTCGCACGCCGGGGGTGATCGAAGACGTGGTCCGGTCGGTCTCTCTGCTTCCGGGCGTGGCCGTGACCTCTCCGGGCCGGAACGACCTCGCGGTGCGGGGCGGCGCTCCATACGAGAGTCTGTTCATCGTGGATGGCGTGGAAGTTCCGAATATCAATCACTTTGGTTCGCAGGGGTCCACGGGTGGACCGCTCTCTCTCATCAACATCGAATTCGTCCGCGAGACGGAGTTCGCGAGCGGAGGCATGGGGGTTCGATACGGGGATCGTACTGCCTCGGTAACCGACATTCGGCTTCGCGAAGGAAGCACCGAGGGCTTGTCGGGCACGGTGAACCTGTCCGCCACCGGCGCGGGTGCCATCCTGGAAGGGCCGATCGGCTCCAGCGGCAGCTTCCTGTTCAGCGCCCGCCGCAGCTACCTGGACCTCCTGTTCAACGCGGCGGGCTTCAGCTTCGTCCCTCGTTACTGGGATTTCCAGCTCAAGACGAGTCACCGGCTCAGCGGTCGAGACCGTCTCTCGTTCCTGTTCGTCGGCGCGCTGGACGACATCT
Source organism: uncultured Gemmatimonadota bacterium (assembly GCA_942490755.1). Classification (GTDB taxonomy): domain Bacteria; phylum Gemmatimonadota; class Gemmatimonadetes; order Palauibacterales; family Palauibacteraceae; genus Carthagonibacter. Next base: position 2,920 of record CALNYN010000025.1, on the reverse strand, counting down.
CGTTCAACAACGAGGACGAGGACGACATCTACGACAACAGCCGCACGCTGGCGCCCAAGATCCGGCAGTACTTCGCGGGGCTGACCTGGGATCGACTGTTCGCGGGCAGTCGGCTCGAGGTGTCCGTGGGCCGGACCTTCACCAATTTCGAGACCACCCAGACGCTGTTCTCCGATCCGCCCGAGACGATTCTGAAGAACTTCTCCGACGAGGGCGAGAACGGCCTGCGCGTGGAGTGGGCCACGGATCCGGCGCGAACGCTGTCCTGGACGATCGGCAACAGCCTGAAGTTCGCGAGCGACCTGACCTATGACGTGGAGGTGGCCGGAGAGGTCCGGACGGATCAGAACGGCGAACCGCAGGCCCTGGCCGTCGACACCTCGTTTACCGCGTTCCGTAACGCGACGTACGCCGAAGCGTCGATTCGAGCGAACGATCGCATCCGTGTCACGGCTGGACTCCGGGCCGACTACTACGACTTCGTGGATGATGGCTTTCGCCTGTCACCCCGTATCGGGGCCAATTGGCAGGTCGCGTCCAGCACCTCCCTGCGCGGAAGTCTCGGTCGCTACGTACAGCCGCCTTCCTACATCTGGCTGATCGGCGATCCCGGCAATCCGGAGACCCTCACTCCGATCGTCTCGGACCAGGTGACGCTGGCCGTGGAGCAGCTTCTCGGGCCCGATCTTCGTCTCCAGCTGGAGGGCTACTACAAGTCGTATGACGACTACCCGGCACGCGTGTTCCGACCGCAGGCCGTGCTCTCACCGTCCGGCTTCGAGGATGCGACCAACGACATCCCGTTCGGTCTCGAACCCCTGCTCAGCACCGGCACCGGCAGTTCCTACGGAGCGGAGCTGTTTCTCCAGAAACGGCTGAGCGAGATTCCGCTCTACGGCCTCCTGAGCCTCAGCCTCAGCCGCTCAGAGTACGCATCGATCGAAGGACTGGAACCGCCCCGGCACCTACGACACGCGATTCATCGGCTCGATATCGACGGGATGGAGGATCAACCCGAAGTGGGAAGTGAGCGGTAAGTTCCGGATCGCCACCGGCCTGCCGACAACGCCGTTCATCACCACCGGACCCGACACCGGCCAGCGGGACTGGAGCCGCTATAACGAAGGCGAGCGATTCCCGACCTTCAGCGCGCTGGACCTTCGGGTGGACCGCCGGTTCAGCTTCCGGACCTGGCAGCTCGAGGTGTACGTGGACGTCCAGAACGTCTACAACCGGAACAACATCAGCGCCGTCCGCTGGGATCCGCGCACCAACGAGCCCGAGTTCAACGAGTCGATCGGCGTGCTGCCCACGCTCGGGATCAACGTTGAATTCTGAGTGGGGCAGCTGGCGCGTGCTCGCGCTGACAACCTTGTGACGGACTCGAGCAGCCGAGGGCTGACGTTGGCTTCAGCCTATTGACGCCTCCGGAGCTTCACCTATCGTTCTATTAGCGTCTTGGACATCCCGTCCGGCGCGCGCCTCCGCGTGGCGATCCAATCACGGATTACCGCAGCTTCGTTGGAGGCGCTCCCAAGAGAAGAGGACTTTTCACCGGGTCTGGACGTGCGCTGTGGGCGACGAGCGTCCTCAGCTCACGGTCGTCGGGCGGTATTGAAGGACAGGTGCGACGGGCTCGACACCTGACGCGGTCTTCGTTCCGCCCAAGTCGCCGCCACGGAATCAGGAGGGATCGACGATGCCGACTGTGCTCCCGGTCAGTCAGCCCACGAGACGTTCCAAAGCCACTGGGTACTTGGACCACGACTCGGAAGGAGCCTGGGAACGTTCTGCGGACGAGTTTGCCTTCCAGCTGGACGAGGGAGACGACGACGGAAAGTGGGACGATGATCCGGACTGGGAAGACGACGATTGGGAATGGGAAGGCGATGATGAGGAAGATGAGGATGTAGAGGACGACGAGGATGACGACAGGTGAGTGAGGACCGATCCATCCAGCGGGCATTGCCCGTGTGACCATCTCGGGTGCGGGTCGGACGGTCGGCCCGCACCCGATTCCCGTAGCTTCTGTCTCACATCCGCTTAACCCTGGTGGAGCCGATCGGATTCGCCGTCGAGCGAAGCGAGACATTCCGAGCGAAGCGAGGACCTGTCACGGCCGCCCGCGGCTGGCGGCAGGACGTCCTATCCTTTGGGACGCATCAGCTCGGGGTGAAGAACCTTGATGGCGACCCTGCGGTGGTGCTTAAGGTCTTCGGCCCGGAATACTCTCGCCATACCACCACGACCGATCTCGCGCTCGATCGAGTAGCGGTCGGACACTGCAGTCGTGAGACGTTCCTGGAGGTCGGACATGAGCGCCTCCGGGGGACCGAAGGGATATGCTCAATATAGCGTGATTCAGCTTGACGTGCCGGCGCTCGGGGCGCATCATTTCGATCATGCGCCGCTATGGACCGCAGCAGGGTGCAATCCTGGGACGCTGGGACCCACCCCCATTCCAGCGGGTCTGACGCCACGGTACGCGACAGATGATCTCTTCCAGAGCCGAGGAGAAATGCTGGCCCGACGTGCTCAGTCTCGACCGAGGTGATCAGGTCCAGGGCGAGACGCCTTCATCATGGCCCCAGCCAGTCCATGTCCTTTGACCGCTATGATCCAGCTCGGGCTGTCGTCGTGCCGACTGCCTTTATCCAGGATCATCCGTGAATCCTGGAAGCCACAACCGAAACACCCAATGAAATGAATCTGATCCAGACGAACCAAAGGTGTCGTACAATGACAACGCAATTCACCTCTCTCTGCACTTTGGCTGCACTGTTTCTGATGGTCTCTGGCGCAGCCCATGGTCAGGAGCCAAGCAAAGCCGAGCTTGATCGCACCGTCCTGCCGACCCAGGCACCCGTGTATCCTGCGATCACCGAGATGAATGCGCGCAAGGCGGAAGATGAGAAACTCA
>CALNYN010000024.1:0-10976 GCA_942490755.1 uncultured Gemmatimonadota bacterium | reverse complement strand
TCATCGTCTTCGACAGAGATATTCAGGACCGCATCGAGGCGGATCCCCAGCTCTTCGAGAATCCGGCCGAGACCCTCCGCCTGTGCTACGGTCCTTGGAAACCCGTCGAGCACGAAGCCATCGCGCGCCATATCTCCCCTGCAGCGCTTCGCCAATGATCCCGAGGATCACCTCGTCTGGCACCAGCTCGCCGGCGTCCATGAAGCGCTGCGCCTCGCGACCCATCTTCGTTCCTTCCCTGCGGGCGTGCCGCAGGATATCTCCGGTCGCGAAGCGGGGGACGCCGAGACTGCGTTCGAGAATTTCTCCCTGTGTTCCCTTTCCCGCACCCGGCGGGCCCATCAGTACGATGCGCACCGTACCGCTACATGTAGCGCTGGCGGCCGCGGTACTTGACGCGGCCCTTCTTCATGAATCCCTCGTACTGCCGGAGAAGGAGGTGCTGCTGCATCTGCTGGACCGTGTCCAGGGCGACACCGACGACAATCAGCAGCGAGGTCCCACCGAAGAAGAAAGTCTGGATGTCAAATGCGTCGAAGATCCAGAACGGAAGCAGAGCGATCGCCGCGAGATAGACAGAGCCCGGCAGCGTAACCCGGGTCAGCACCTGGTCGATGTACTCGGCCGTCTGCGCCCCCGGCTTGACGCCCGGAATGAACCCGCCCTGCTTCTTCAGGTTCTCCGCGAGGTCAACCGGGTTGAAGATGATCGCCGTGTACACGTACGTGAACAGGATGATCAGGATCGCGTAGCTGATGTAGTAGACAGGGGAACCAATCTGGAACAGCTGGCTCAGATCGTACAGAACGCCCTTGACTCCCGACGTGGATACGCCCTGCCCGCCGGTGAACGAGTACAGGGTTCCCGGAATGATGATCAGCGCCTGTGCGAAGATGATCGGCATCACGCCGGCAGAGTTGATCCGGATCGGAATGAACGACTTCGTTCCCTCCCGCACCCGACCACGTCCCACGACCTTTCGCGGAATCTGAACCGGAATTTTCCGGGCGGCCATCGTCAGCGCCACGACCGCCGCGGTGATCGCGATCAGGACGAGAACCAGCAGCAGGAGCTTGAACAGGCTGATCCCGCCGGCCTGCCACAGCTCGAGCGTGTTGAACACGGCTGCCGGGAATCCCTGGAGAATCGAGAAGAAGATCAGCAGCGACATCCCGTTGCCGATCCCGCGCTCCGTGATCTGCTCACCGAGCCACATCACGAAGACGCCACCAGCCGTCAGGAGCAGGACGGTCACGATCCGGAAGCCCCAGCCCGGCGCCACTACCACGCCAGGCTGCGACTCGAGAAAGATCGAGTACCCGTAGGCCTGCATAATGCAGAGGAACACGGTCGAATAGCGTGTCCACTGCGTGATCTTCCGGCGGCCTTCCTCGCCTTCCTTCTGCAACTTCTCGATCGCCGGGAACGTCGCTCCGAGAACCTGGAAGATGATGCTGGCGGAGATGTACGGCATGATGCCCAGCGCGAAGACCGTGGCTCTCGCCAGGGCCCCACCGGTGAACATGTCGTAGATCCCGAACAGGGTACCCTGGAACTGGCCCGCGAGCGTCTCGAGGGCCGGGAGGTTGACGCCAGCCGTCGGGATGTGCGCCCCGAACCGGTAGATCGCCAGGGCCATGAGCGTGAACAGGATCTTGCTCTTGAGCTCAGGAACCTTGAACAGATTCTGGGCGGCCTGCAGGGCCTGTGTTCTCTCGCTGGTCATGTCAGGCGATCAGCTCCGCCTGGCCACCGCCGGCTTCAATCTTTTCGCGGGCGGACGAGGAGAACGCATGAGCCCGGACGGTAATCGCCCGACCCGCGTCGCCTTCACCGAGGATCTTGACCGGCTTCTTCGCGGACCGGATCAACCCGTGGCTCTTGAGCTCCTCTGGACCGATCTCTGTCTCGGCGAGTTCAGCGAGAACCGACAGGTTCACGATCTGGAATTCCCGCCGGGAGATCGGCTTGAACCCACGTTTCGGCACGCGCCGATACAACGGCATCTGGCCGCCTTCGAACCAGGCCGGAATCGAGACGCCGGTCCTCGACTTCTGGCCCTTGTGGCCCTTACCGGAGGTCTTCCCGTGCCCGGATCCATGACCCCGGCCAAGTCGCTTCGGCTTCTGCCTGGATCCCGGTGCCGGACTCAAGTTGTCGAGCCCGATTCGCTTCTCGTTCGCCATCGGTCTAGTCGACCTCCTCAACCACGACCAGGTGCGAGACGACCCGGATCATCCCGCGGATCGCGGGGCCATCCTGCTTCTCGACCTCGTCCTGATGATGTTTCAGACCCAGGGCGCGCAGCGTCGCCTGCTGATTCCGCGGCGCATTCGACCCGCTCCGAACCTGCTTGATTCGCAGAGTATCAGCCACGCATCGCCTCCCGTACCGTCTCGACATCGATTCCGCGCTCACGCGCGATCTGCTCAGGTGTAACGAGGCTCTGCAGCCCCTGCATGGTCGCTGCAACCATGTTGAGCGGATTGTTCGATCCGAGGCTCTTCGTAAGAATATCCTGGACTCCGGCACAATCGAGCACGGCGCGCACCGGGCCGCCCGCGATCACTCCCGTTCCGGGACCGGCCGGCTTCAGCAGCACACGGCCTGCGCCGTAGCGGCCCATCTGCTCGTGCGGAATCGTGCCGCCGACGATGGGAATCTCCACCATCGACGTGCGGGCACGCTCGAGTCCCTTGCGGATCGCCTCGGCGACTTCATTGGCCTTGCCGAGAGAGGTTCCGACTCGACCCTGTCCATCTCCGACAGCCACGAGTGCCGTGAAGGAAAATCTCCGTCCACCCTTCACTACCTTCGAGACCCGGTTGATGTGGATCACGTTCTCTTTGAGGTTGTCACCCTCGTCCCGCCGCCTGCTCTGCTTCTTCGCCATGCTCAGTGCTTTCCCTACTGCGCCGGATTCGGTCGATCAGACCGGTCCGACTGAGTCGTCATCAGGATCAAAACTCGAGACCGCCTGCGCGTGCGCCGTCCGCGAACGCCTTCACTCGGCCGTGATACCGGAATCCCGCGCGGTCGAATACGACGCGCTCGATTCCTGCTTCCTTCGCTCGTTCGGCGAGAGCGAACCCGGCCCTGTACGCCGCGGCGACCTTCGCCGTCATTCCCTCGGCCACTTCGCCGTCCATCGGACCCGACTGCGTGGAGAGCCCCAGCAAAGTTACGCCGCGGTCGTCGTCCACCAGTTGGCCTTCCATATTCCGCAGACTGCGGAACACGACGAGCCTCGGTCGTTCACTCGTTCCGCTCATCTTCTTGCGAACGCGGATGTGCCTGCGAGCTCTTCGCGCCCGCCGATCCGCCGATTTCGTTCCCGCCATTCTTCATTCCTCCGAAACGAACCGCCCGGACCGAAATTCGATCCGAGCGCTTCCCATACACTCGGTTCAGATCAGGCGCCCGCGCCCGCGGCCTTACCGGCCTTACGCCGGACCTGTTCTCCGCGGTAGCGAATTCCCTTGCCCTTGTAGGGCTCCGGCTTCCGGACGCGACGAATCTGTGCCGCGATCTCCCCCACCTCCTGCTTGCTGATCCCTCGCACATGCAAAAGCGTGGGTGATTCGACCACCAGGTCGATGCCCGGCGGTGCTTCGAACGGCACGGGCTTACTGAATCCGACGTGCAATTCGATATTCTTGCCCGTCTGCAGGGCCCGGTAACCGACCCCGTGAATCTCCAGCGACCGCTCATAACCGTTGGTCACGCCCTCGACCATGTTGGCGACCAGCGTCCGCGTAAGTCCGTGCATCGACCGGTGGCGTGGCTGATCCGTGGGCCGGGTCACGAGGATCTCTCCGTCCTTCAGCTCGATGCCGAGCTCAGGATCGTATGAACCTTCAAGTGCTCCCTTGGGTCCCTTTACGGCGACGCGGCTGCCGTCGATCGTGACATCGACGCCGCTCGGCACGGGGATCGGCTGTTTTCCGACTCTCGACATTGCGGTTCCGCTCCTAGTACACGGTAGCGATGACCTCGCCGCCCACACTGCGGCGTCGAGCATCGCGGTCCGTCATTACACCCTGACTGGTCGAGAGAATCGCGATTCCGAGTCCGGACCGGACCTTCGTGACCTCGCTAGCCCCGACGTACTTCCGAAGACCCGGGCGCGAAACCCGTCGGATCGAACGGATTACCGGGCGCTCGTCCACGGTATACTTCAGGTACACGCGTAGAACGCCGAATGCCCCATCGTCCAGGACCTTGTAGCCGTGAACGAAGTGGTTCTCGGTCAAAATCCGGGCGATCTCGATCTTCTGTTTCGATACCGGCATGTCAACTCTGCGATGTCCGGCCGCACTGGCGTTCCGGACCCGGGTCAACATGTCGGCAATAGGATCGTTCATGCTCATCGTATTACCAGCTCGCCTTCCTGACGCCCGGGATCTCCCCGTTCAAAGCCTGCTCCCGGAAACAGATCCGACACAGGCCGAATTTCCGGATGTAGGCGCGGGCACGACCACAGCGGTGGCAGCGGTGGACCCGCCGCGCGCTGTATTTCGGCTTCCGTTTCGCCTTCTCGACCAGAGACTTCTTCGCCATCTAACTCTCCTCTGACGCCCGACTGTCCGGTGCGTCCAATTCAGACGACAACCGGGGTCTCTTCGCGGAATGGAAATCCCATCTCCCGAAGCAGAACCAGGGCCTCGTCATCTCGATCCGTGGTGGTCACGAACGTGACATCCATACCGTGGACTCGGACGATCTCATCGTAGTCGATCTCCGGGAAGATCATCTGCTCCCGAATCCCGACCGTGTAGTTGCCGCGACCATCGAAGGCCCGGCCGTTGAATCCTCGAAAATCGCGAATCCGCGGGACCGCCGTGCTGATGAAGCGGTCCAGAAACTCGTACATCCGATCGCCCCGCAGCGTCACCTTGACCCCGATCGGCATCCCGTCACGAAGGTTGAAGTTCGACACGGACTTACGGGCACGTGTCACGACGGGTCGCTGACCGGAGATCCGCGAGACCTCCTTCACGACCGAGTCCAGGAGCTTCGGATCGTCTTTGGCATCACCGAGTCCGACGTTGATTACGACCTTGTCGATCTTCGGGATCTGCATGGGATTCCCGAATCCGAACGTCTCGGCCAGCTTCGGGACCACCTGCGAATCGTAGTGCTGTCTCAGCCTTGGCTGCATCTTCTGCATTCCGCTCTATGTGTTCCGATCCAGGATCAGGCCCGGGGAATCGGGTTCCCGCTGCGCACGGAAATCCGTTCCTTCGTCCCGTCAGTATCGATACGGACCTTGACCCGTGTCGGCTCATCCGTGGTCGGATCGATCAACATCACGTTCGACGCCCTGATCGGGGCCTCGAACGACACGATCCCGCCCTCGGGGTTCGCCTGCGACGGAGCCTGGTGCCGCTTGCGCACATTGACTCCCTCGACCACCACCTGCCGCTTGGCCGGGATGACTCTCAGCACGACCCCCCGGGCACCCTTGTAGTTACCGGACAGCACCTGCACCTGGTCGCCCCTGCGGACGTGTATCTTGTTCCGACTCATGGTGTCGCGGCTCCTCAGATCACTTCCGGGGCAAGCGATACGATCTTCATGAATCGCTTTTCCCGCAGCTCGCGGGCGACCGGTCCGAAGATCCGGGTAGCGCGCGGCTCACCGGCATCATTGATGATGACGGCTGCGTTCTCATCGAAGCGGATGTACGTACCATCCGCACGTCGGTTTTCCTTCGCCGTCCGAACGATCACCGCCCTGGCGATTTCGCCCTTCTTCACGGTTCCGCCGGGAATCGCGTCCTTTACGGTCACGACCACGACATCGCCGAGGCTGGCGTAGCGCCGCCGGGAACCGCCGAGCACCCGGATGCACAATGCGCGTCGGGCGCCTGAATTGTCGGCGATCCGCAGCTCGGTCTCCTGCTGGATCATCGGCTCAGCCCTCCTGTACGGGTCGCTCGAGCAGCTCGATGACCCTCCAGCGCTTCTTCTTGGACAGCGGGCGTGTCTCCTCGATCACGACCAGATCGCCCTTGCGAAACTCGTTGGTCTCGTCGTGCGCATGGTACTTCTTCTGCCGCTTCACCTGCTTGCCGTACAGCGGGTGGGCCATCTGGCGCTCGACCGACACCACGACTGTCTTCTCCATGGCATCGCTGACGATCCTGCCCTGCCGCTGCTTTCGGCGGCCGGTCTCCTGTATTGCCTCAGACATCGGACTCTCCCGCGGCCTGCGGCTCGCGCTCATGACGAATCGTCAGCAGCCTGGAGACCTGCCGACGGAGTTGACGAAGAAGCGCTGGATTCTCCAGCTCCTCGTAGCTCGCGCGATACCGGAGATTGAACAGCTCCGCGCGCGTCTTCTCGACCTCTGCATCGATCTCGTCGATGGTCAGTTCCCGGATATCTCTTGCTTCCATCGCCTCAGTCCTCACGAACCAGGAACCGCGTTTTGACCGGGAGCTTCGCCGCAGCCAGCTCCATGGCGCGACGCGCCACTGATTCCTCGACTCCCTCCAACTCGAACATCACACGTCCGGGCTTGACCACGGCAACCCAACCCTCGGGATTTCCCTTCCCCTTACCCATCCGGGTCTCAGCCGGCTTGGACGTGATCGGCTTGTCCGGAAAGATCCGGATCCAGACTTTTCCGCCTCGCTTGATATGTCGCGTCATCGCGACACGAGCGGCCTCGATCTGCCGATTCGTGATCCACGCGGGCTCGAGGGTCTGCAGGCCGAAGTCACCGAAGGAAATCTTGTTTCCCCTGCCGGCCTTGCCCTTGATCTTGCCCTTCTGCTGCTTCCGGTACTTTACACGTTTGGGAGAAAGCATTTCGTCCTACGCGTTACCGCCGGCCGTGTATGTCTGGCCGCGGCGGTCGTCAACGACCTCGCCCCGGAAGATCCAGACTTTCACGCCGATCGCCCCATATGTCGTCTTCGCCATCGTAGAGGCATAGTCGATGTCCGCTCGCATCGTATGCAACGGGACTCGCCCCTCGTGGTAACCTTCCGTTCGCGCGATCTCCGCGCCGCCGAGACGGCCGCCGCACTGGATCTTCACGCCTTCTGCACCTGCCCGCATCGCCGACTGCAGCGCCCGTTTCATGGCCCGGCGGAAGCTGATTCGCTGCTTGAGCTGGTGCGCGATGCTGTCCGCCACGAGCTGCGCATCAACTTCGGGTCGCTTGATCTCCTCGACGTTCACCGAGACCTCGGAGTCCGTGAGCAGTGACAGCTCGTCGCGCAGCTTGTCCACCTCGGCGCCCCGCTTGCCGATCACAACACCTGGCCGGCCGGTGTGGATCGTCACCACGATCTTCGTGGGCTTCCGCTCGATCTCCACGTTGGAGATCGCCGCGTGGTCCAGCCTCGCGTGCAGGTATTTTCTGAGCTTCTCGTCTTCAGCCAGCAGCTTCGGAAAATCCCTAGTCCGGGCGTACCAGCGCGACCTCCAGGGCTTTACGAGCCCAAGTCGAAAACCGTACGGATGGGTCTTCTGGCCCACGTTTACTCCTTCTTCCCTACTACGACGGTGACGTGACTCGAACGCTTCCGCCGAGGCGCTGCACGCCCCATTGCGGCCGCGCGAAATCGACGGAGGGTCGGACCCTCATCGACGAACGCTTCTTTGACCCACAGGTCATCGACATCGAGCGCTTCCCCTGCCTCGTCCGCCTTATAAACAGCGTTCGCCACGGCAGAACGGAGCGCCTTGTCGATCGGAATCGCCGCGGCCTTCTTCGAGAACTGAAGAATCGAATAGGCCTCGTTGACATCCCGATGACGGATCTGATCAATCACGAGGCGCATCTTCTGCGCCGACGTGCTGATATTTCTCGCGATCGCTCGCCCTTGCATTTCCATCTCCTGGTCAGCCCCTGGATACCAAGCCGGCTGGCCTACAAGCGGCCACGTTTGTCGGCGAATTTCCCGCCGTGCCCTCGGAACAGCCGGGTCGGGGAAAACTCACCAAGCTTGTGCCCTACCATGTTCTCGGACACGTAGACCGGGATGAACTTGTTCCCGTTGTGTACCGCCAGCGTGTGGCCGACGAACTCGGGGCTGATCGTCGAGGCGCGAGCCCAGGTCTTGAGGACTCGCTTGTCGCCCGACCGATTCATCGCTTCGATCTTCTTCAACAGTTTGGGGTCGATGTACGGCCCCTTCTTGACGCTCCGTGCCATCCGTGTCTCCCTGACCGGCTACTTGGTCGCCCGGCCGCGGCGGCGGCCGCGGACGATCATGCGATTGCTCGCCTTTTTCTTCTTGCGGGTCTTGCGGCCTTCCGCCTTGCCCCATGGGGACACCGGCGGCCGTCCACCCGAAGACCGTCCCTCGCCACCACCCAGCGGATGGTCGACCGGGTTCATCGCGACGCCCCTGACCTTCGGTCGCTTGCCGAGCCAGCGGGACCTACCCGCCTTGCCCGAGCGGATCAACTCGTGATCCGTGTTGCCGACCTGGCCCAGCGTCGCAAGGCATTCACCCCTGACCATGCGGACTTCCGTGCTCGGCAAGCGGAGAGTGACCATGTCACCTTCCTTGGCGATCAACTGAATCGCTGTCCCCGCCGACCGACCCATCTGGGCTCCCTTTCCGGGCACGAACTCGACGGCATGCACCGTCGTACCCAACGGGATCTCTCGCAGCGGAAGCGCGTTTCCAAGCCGCGGCTCCGAGCCGGGGCCGGACACGATCCTCTCGCCGACCTCGAGTCCACGCGGGTGGAGAATGTACCGCTTCTCTCCGTCCGCGTAGTGGATCAACGCGATCCTGGCCGAACGGTTCGGATCGTACTCGATCTCCTTCACCGTCCCCGGAACTCCGTGCTTGTCACGACGAAAATCGATCTTCCTGTACCGCCGCTTGTGACCACCACCACGGCGCCGGTTGGTAATCCGGCCATGGTGATTCCGCCCGGCCTTCTTCGACAGTCCCTCCGTGAGCGACTTCTCGGGCTCGGAGCGGGTCACCTCGTCGAAACTGGAGACCGACCGGAAACGGCTTGCCGCCGTGACGGGCCGGAACTTCTTCAGCGCCATCCTACTCCCCCCCGAAGACGTCGATCATCTCGCCCTCGGCGAGCGTCACGATCGCTTTCTTCCAGCTCGGCTTTCGGCCGATATGACGACCCACGCGTCGTTCCTTGCCCAGCATGTTCATCGTATTGACCGCAGTGACGTGCACATCGAACATCGACTCGACCGCTCGACGGATCTCGATCTTCGTCGCATCAGGATTGACGACGAAAGCGACCCGCGGGCGGATCGGAATATCCTTCTCCTCGTGCCGCTTGCGGGTCCGACCCGGGTTGAATTGAAGCCGGGACGTCTCCTCCGTGATGATCGGACGGATCAGGATTTCATGCGCCGCTCGGCTCATTTGTCCTCCTCGTTCCCGGCTCCGACGTCCGCTGACTCGAGCGCCGATTCTTCGACGATCAGTACGTCGGACCACAACAGATCGTAGGCAGACGCCTCGCCCCAGGGCCGAACCAACACACCCTGGAGATTCCTGGCTGACAGGTAGACATCGCGCTTCAGTCCATCCGTCAGCAGCAGGACGTTGCCGGTCGCTTCGATCGACTCGAGCAATTCGACGATCGTCTTCGTCCGCGGCGCGTCTACCTTCAGTGGCTCGATCAGGATCAGCGAGCCGTCGAGTGCGCGCGCGTTCAAGGCAGACCGGATCGCCAGCTGCTTGATCCCCTTCGGGATCTGCGTCCGATAACTTCTCGGCTGCGGGCCGAACACGACCGCGCCTCCACGCCACTGCGCAGCGCGTATCGAGCCCTGTCTCGCTCGCCCGGTCCCCTTCTGACGCCAGGGCTTGTTCTTCCCGCCCTTGACCGTCTGGCGCGTCTTCGTCGAGTGCGTTCCCTGGCGTCGGTTGGCTCGGATCGCCGTGACGACCTGGTGCAGGACGGCCTCGTGGACCGTGCCATCGAACAGGTCGCCTGGAAGCTCGAACTCGCCTGAACGCGCTTTTCCGGCCGCTGTATACGCTTTCGCCTTCATCCTGTCTCTCTCGCCCTCAAGCCGCGCGGATGACTACGACCGTGTGACGCGAGCCGGGGACCGAGCCGCGCACGAGCAGAAGATTTCGCTCGAGGTCGATTTTCTCGATCTGCCGATTCATCGCCGTCCGATTCGTGTTGCCCATCTGCCCGGACATCTTCCTGCCCTTGATGACCCTCGACGGGTCTGTCCCGGGTCCGATCGAGCCGGGCTTCCGGAGGATCTTCTTGCTGCCGTGCGATGCCCGGGATCCGCCGAAATTCCAGCGCTTCACAGTCCCCTGGAACCCGCGGCCCTTCGTCGGGCCACTGATCTTCACCTTCTGGCCGACCTCGAACAGCTCGAGCGTCAGCTCCTCGCCGGGCTCGTACGCCGTACCCTCTGCGGGAGCGAACTCGGCCAGGACTTCGGGCACGTAGTCCAGGCCAGCCCGTGACGCGTGGCCGGCCTCCGCCTTCCGAACTCGAACTGCCTTGCGACGTCCGAACCCGAGCTGAACCGCGTCGTACCCATCGGTCTCGCGGCTCTTCACCTGGACGACCGGGCAAGGCCCGACCTCGAGGACCGTGCAACCCACGGCCCTTCCGTCCTCGGTGAAGATCTGAGTCATTCCCACCTTCTTGCCGATCAATCCAGGCATTCGTCGGCTCCTACTGAACCTTGATCTCGACGTCCACACCGGCCGCCAGATCGAGCTTGGTAAGCGCGTCGATCGTCTGCGGACGGGTGTCGTAGATATCGATAAGCCTCTTTATGCGTCTTCAGCTCGAACTGCTCCCGCGACTTCTTGTCTTTGTGCGGGCTGCGCAGAACCGTGAACAGCTGCCGACGCGTGGGAAGCGGGATCGGACCGCTGACAGACGCACCCGTCTTCTGAGCCGTACGGACGATGTCCGAGGCCGTCTGGTCGATTACGACCGGGTCGAAAGCCTTCAGCCTGATCCGAATCTTCTCCGCCATGATTTCTCCGCCGT
>CALNYN010000023.1:0-49521 GCA_942490755.1 uncultured Gemmatimonadota bacterium | reverse complement strand
ATTAGTTTCGTTTCTGAAAATTTTGTTGTGGCAGAACTACGGTACGCTGATGTTTCACAGCCAAAGTCCCACGCTACCAGTCGCCGAGCACAGCCCCAGTTCAGCGGTGGAGCACAGGCACTGGGGCCGCAGACCGAGGCTCAGGGCGGGGCTGCTCGTCGACATGATGCCCAGGGCCGACGTTACCGGCAGGGACTGAACAGCACGGCCACCAGCTCGGAACCCTTCCGGGAGGGACGATGTCCTCAATCCGGAGCTCGAGCGCCGTTACTGCAGGACCTCGCGGAGGGCGCGAGCCTCTCCGACCGCGAGTCGACTGGCGAGCGCGTCTCACTCATCCGTCGGGCAGGCCACTCGATCTGAAGTCGTTGATCTACGAATGCCTGGCTCCCGGTAGACAGCCGAGACCGATCGGCCCGGTGCACGCCGTCTCGGTGTGATCTGGCCAATGTCGGAGCGACCCCGGGATGAGTCCGAGCAGAGTGCCCTCACAGTACTGACGAACAAGGGACTACCGGAGCACAGACGAGAAGCTCGGCGAATTCCGTGGGGCCACCGCTTCATCGCCATGACAACATCAGAAACGTCTGTGTCGCCGCCAGGTGACCGATGCCAACTCATGAAGCTGGCGCTGCAGCGACCGGCCGCGAGTCGGTCCAGAGTCGGCGACTGAGCGAGGTGAGAAGGTTCGATGAGCCTGCCTGGAGACCATCGGCCTTCCTCTGCTTATCAGCAACAGGTCGGCTCCCGCAGCGGCCGCGTTCGCTCCAACACCGCTCGGTCTCGCGGCCGCCGCCCCCTTGGTCTCCACCGCGCGCGGCCGTCGATCCACATCACGCACTTCTCGCCGCCCACTCCCGCCGTGTCGGATTCAACGTCAGATTTCGGTTCGCTCGACCGCGACCGAAAGAACCACGGGTACACGCTGTGACGCGTCGTCCGGTTTCATCACGAGTCGGTCCACGTTGGCTCCAGACTCGCGCTCCAGGGAATTCCGGCCGAGTTCAGATTCGCGGCCATCGGCGCGGGGTTGCATTACTGGTGCAGGACTCGATCCACGCGGAAAACTCCGGACACAGATAGTGTGAGACGCGCTCAGGATGAGCCGGTCGAACACCCGGGCGGAGCGGAGTCCGGGCCAATCCCAGGCTACGAGCTCGGCATCGACACGCGGGAGAGCCAGCAGTAAAGGCGCGCTTGCGTTGCCGTACGCATAACGCACCGCTCCTCCGGGGTGGAGGTCCCGCACGTCACTGCCTGCCGTCCAAGTTATGCATCGGATGCCATGCGTCCGCCGCTCATCCACGTGAGTCTGGGCTGCCCGAGGGCGTCCGTACTACCTGCTCGCACGGCCGCCCGACGGCCGTAGCGGCTCCACCGTCGATCGATTCTACTCCGCTTTCGGTGTCGGACAGGTCATTCTGTCATCGACCCAGCATAGCGCCGACGAACACGCGGCGTCGCGGATAAGGATGCATAAATGGGTCCGGGCCCCACAGAAATGACAGAGATGACATCGGCACCGCCGCGCATCCATTTACGCAAATCCGGACTCCGAGCGTGAGCACTGCTCTCTTCCCGCGACCCCGCGGCTCCGTCCGACAAGACCGCTACCAGACTGCCAGCCGACGCCCCGACCTGAGCGCCGCCCCCAACGGCGAACTTGACGTGAAACCAGCAATCCGGGTTCGAATGAGCGGCCGGGCTTCAGCGCGAAACCCAGCGTTACCGTACGATCACGATGCATCGAGCGTAATTCCAGCCGCGGCAGAAAAGGAGGACCGCGCTTAGGGCTCGCCGTCACGTGCGGCAATATCGCGCGAGCCGGAATTCGCACGACGCATCAACTGCCCGAGGCGACAACTCGACCTGAACCTCACCATTCCAGGATCCACCACAACACCGGGCTCTCGGCCGACCGAGACTCGCCCTCGGCGCATGAGTACGGAGACGCGCCGAATGGGATCTCGCCATGGTCCCCATCTTAATGCCTAGTGTCCTCGCGTCGCATCAGGCCTGACGTCACAGCACGCTTCGTCCATCCGGGGTCGTTCGCACTGATTACACCATGGACCCCGCCGTCTGCCTGATGCGGTCAGTGCGATTTGTAGCCGAAGCCGCATCAGGCCGAACGCATCAGGCCCGATCGTTCACGCATCGTTGGTGCCTAAGTACATACGGGTCAGCCGCATCGGTCTTCGGCCTAGTGCCGTAGGTCGCATCATCCAATATCAGCCACAGGTTCCCGAGCCAAGTGCAACTGCGGCACCGCATCCGGTCGCCTATTCCGGCCGTGGTGACTAAGCAGACATTCGCCAGGCCTACTCGAAATAGACATCAGCGACGAGCACAAGGGGCGATGGCGGAAGTTGGTGAGCACTCACCGAAGAGGTTATAGTGAAGCCGGATAAATTTATCAGCAGCACGCCCTTCGCGGGCAAGCGACGGGATGGACAATTGTACGAAACATGTTGGGATGTTTGAAAACACTCCACGGTCAGATCCGAATGCGTAGTCCGTCAGATGACTCCTACCGTATCGGCATGGTATGGCGAACATTCCACCACGTCACACAGGATGCGTGCCTACCGAAGGCGGCCACGTTCGTTCGGGACACACAGAGCTCCACAGCGTGCCGCGGGGACATTGTTCTCCAGGCTGAATTTCTAGTCCGGATCCAGCATCTCGTTCCGTTATATCTGTCGGACGCCTTGCACCGGGTGAAACATCCCGGCCCGGCCCATTGTCCTCCACGATCCCACCTCCTAATCTTAGGTTTGCACATGCGTCCGGCCAGCCGAGGTGACAAAAGTGCAAACCGCCGGGCGGCCGGCAGTGCTCGGTTCACCGTCTGTCTCGCACTCTGATCCTTCGTCGCAGCACGTGTGTCGGAACGAGGCGTTCGAGCGCCCTCCACAGTGATGGTGGTACTCCAAAGTCCCCGCAGGCACCGCCACGGGTCGACTCCCCATTCGGTTCGTTCGGCACGGTGCCTACCGCCGCGAGTCTTTTGCCGGCACAGGTTGATAACTACCCATTCGCCGACCTAATCCGTTGACGCGATGCGGCGGAGAATGCCGGATTCTACGGCCCGGGCGATGCGTTTCCAGACCAGCCCCTGATACCCGGCCGGGACGAACAGTCCCGTTCATGTTTGTCGTTCACGAGCACGCATCAGATACACAGATCGCATCCGGTCTTCGGTTGGCTGTCACCAACCGCATCAGATATACGACAGCCGTGTGCGAGCAACGGTCTCGTTCACAATCTGATGGACGCCACCGCGGTGCGATCCGACCCCGATATCACGGACCCCAACTGCAAAGTTTCATTACGGGAGGCTGCGACGATCACGCGATGCCCCGATCAACGATCAACGCTACGACCAGGTCGCGTGGCCGCCGGCTCGAAGAATCAAGAGGGCCGCTCACATGACTGGGACGCGCGCCAGAAGTCCTCGGCACGTCGCGGTGTCGACAGGCCGAGGCCACCACCAGTTCGAACGGCATTGCACGGAGCTGGTCGCCAAGGACGAGCGCCAGGTCGCGGAACGGCGAAATAGAGCAGCGATGAAGACGGGTCGAGCACCGTTGCTCAGTCTGCTTGTCCAGCAATACAGGAGCCCGATGACGCTAAGCCGCAGGGCCTTCGCCGATCGCCTGCCGGATGTCGATACCGACTGCATCACCACCCTGCTTGCAAGTCAACGCCGGATTCCTCCCCCGGCAGACAACACGTGGACCTGAATATCGAGCAGCACTACAAACTACAACATTTGACCGCCATGTACAAATCTGACGTGGCCGAGATGCGTAGCCCCGAGTCCCAACTCGCGGCGAAAAGTGGCCGTTGGCAATCAATAGGGCCCTGGACCAGGTTGAACACCACCGAATGAATGCACTCACAAAAACGACCCTCACGTCCGAGGAACAGGAAGTCCGCGAGGAAAAGGCACTCCATGATGGCAGACCAGCGCAGCCAGTATCCGGGCGGTCTCGTAGCGCGAGCGCCCCCTGAATAGGCAGAAGATACACGGAACGCAGACCTTCAGGGGAATACTCGGGGTCTCCGGACGCGACGGCCGACATCTGTATTGTAGACGGATTCAGATCCGACCTCCTCGGCTGTCAAACGCCAGGGAGATTTCGCCGCCAACGTGCGGGACTCGCACCAGCATCAGCCGAACCCGTCCGACCAGCAGGATGACGAGCGTGGCAACAACGACGACGACCCACCACGCGGACACCGAGCCTCCGCCATGGTAGGCCCTACCAGCGACGACGGGAGCCGCTGCCGACGGGCAGTTCCCCGACTCCATCGGAGAGGCGTTAGTGAACATCTGCGCATCCGTCGGTCCACGTCAATACCCGAATATGCCGCGGGGACTCACTACTCGGCCAGCGAGCCGTGCTCCGCAGTCTCGGCTCGGTGAAGGTTCACGAAGACGATCCCATTTCCGGTCATCGTCGTCAATCCTCTCTCCAAAACAAAATTTTGTACAGTCGTAGGCCGCACGTTCGATCGCGCCGCCACGCCGATCGGTTTCGCGTGGCACCGCATCGGTCACGCGCGAGTGACCGGTCGTCATGCCGTCGCTGACGCTCAGCTCCCGAAGTTGCCGGAGGCCCGGTACCTGCGGGTCGGTTTCTCACGTCTCCGTAGTCTACAGCCTGAACAGCGCCCGGCGGATCGCCGGACGTCATCGACGACGCCCGCCGCCGCCCACAATCCCCGCATCTGCGGCCGCCGGGAGATGCTCCGCTCGCGTTCGCCTGCGCGGCGTTCCGCGGGCATTACTCCATCTCATGCTCAGATCTAAATCTCCGGGTGTTGCGTGATGTTCCCGAGTATCCATGAGGGCACATCGGTGAATCATACATTTAGCCGCGCGATTTTCACAGCGTGTTTCATCTCTTCATCATCACCCCCCGTACCACGGTCTCCGCGATCCGAGCCGACCGGCCACGACGCGTCGCAGTCTGCCTCCTACCACCGCGCGTAGGCCGTCGCTCCAGATCGCCGAGTCCCGCTTTCCCCCTACACGCGTCCGCGGACCGCCCCGGTCTCCACGGCGGCCGGTTCGACGGCCGGCAGGTTTCGGGCCCGTCGCCCCCGCCTTCGGTCGCGGCGACGGGCCCCGCGCTCCCCGCGCCCGGCGAGAAAGATGATCGGCCGACCTGGCACGCGCAACGAGCCCCGGCTCTAAGTCGTGCGTCGACGGGCATCCGGAGATCCACCGTCCCGGTCTGAGTCGGTGAGAAATTCTCGTCGAGACGCGACCGCACGCGCAGCCCCGACGGAAATACACGTGAGTTCGCAATTTTCATCGTCGTCGTCACCGTAGGACTACCCCGCATGGCTGCGATCGGCTTAGGTCGGCTCGGAAGAACTGTCCCGGCAGGACCCCACCCCACTACTAGCCTGATCTTCCCACTCACGACCAGGTCCGGCCGACGAGTCCGACACCTATCCGGGCCGACTCGTGTAATAGGGCCCGGCCGGCCCTGGTTTCGTTCCGACTCGGAGTCCTGGTCTCGTACAGAATCGTGATCTCCCACTCCGCCCCGGTTCGACTCAGCACCGCATCGGACGAGGACTCCGCCAGCTGGCCGCGATGGTCGGGAGTGTGCTCCGCCACGTACATCGACATCTACCTCGCGAAGCTCCGGATGCGGTACGGTTGACCGCGCCAACTGGTTCACATCTCGCGGATCTGACTCTGCGAGAATCCCTCGCGCAAGCTCTCTGACCTTCCCGACGCACGCTCCCTCCGTCGAGCGCCCTTCCCCATGGGATCTCGACAACAACGCGTTGGTTCCCGCGCGCCGCACCAACTACTCCCCGTTATGAGCGGCCGATCCATCGGGTGCGCGAGAGCGTCACCCGCCGGCGGTCGCACCCGCGACACAGGTGTCGAGTTAGGTCAGTTGTCGGGCGCGAGACGCGCAAAATGAGGCTGGCGCCAGCCGCAGTTTGCACCACTCCGCACAGGATCTGTGCTCTCGTCGCCTGTCGGAGAGGGACAAAAATTTCGAAGATCTGCTCGTACCGACGACGAACAACACGAGTTACAGACAGGAAAGTTCTCGTCGACACCGCACCGAGGCTGAGAATCCGGACGTCAGTCACGATCACCCCGACAAATACGCCGCCGCAACCGGGCCGGGGGACAATCCCGCGGAAATGCACGCACAGACGAGACCATCGATCGCCGACCCGACCAGGCGGTACTTGCCGTCTTCCGGCATTCCAGTGACCCAACCCCGGCTCGTCGATCGCGAAACCGACGCGCTCGTTCGTCCTCGATCATCTGACATCGCATTGTCCGCCAGGCCTCCCGCTTAGGATGCGGCCGAATCCGACACACTGCCGTACTGCGGCTGTCCCGTCCTGGTAGCAGCGAATTGTTAGAGGCGACTACCCAAAATCCGGGTCGAACATTCGTCGAGCGAATGCGTACTCCGCCGCACTGCTCTGTCTGATCGTCGAGCCCGACACTCTTCAGGCTCGAGGTGTCCGCAGCGACCGAGCCTGCAAGACCCGGTCGCAACCAGATTCGCCCCGCGGAATCCTGGGTACTTTGGTAATTCCAGGGCGAATCTGGTTTGGAACCGGGAGGAACGGGCTCGGTTTCACAGCAGCGCTTGGACACGGTCAGACTCCTCGAGCCTGAGGGAACCCTGCTATCCGACCGGATCATCTCGATGACGTTCGCCTCGGACGGAAACCTGTGGGTTGGGCAGGCAGGCAAGATTCTGCGCATTTCGCTCGACGGTGATCAGATCGGCCAGCTCGAGGTGTTCGACCAGACAGACGGGGTGCCTCCTGGCACAATTCGCTTCCTTTACCAGGACAGGACCGGAGACATCTGGGTCGGGTCATATGGCGGAGGCCTCGCACGGTGCGAGCAGCAGTGTGCTCGGTTCAACCGCATCACAAGCCGGGAGGGCCTGGCGGACAACTCGATATCCGGAATGATCGAGGATGAACGCGAGCGCTTCTGGATTCTCGGAAACCGCGGGGTGTCGGTCGTTCAGCGAGCCGTCGTGGATTCTGTGATCGACGGGCTTCGGGACCGGGTCGACGCCGTGGTGTTCGATCAGAGTGATGGAATGCCGGAAGGCAACGGGGGAAGCCCTGCCGCCTGGATCGGGGATGACGGAATCGGCTGGTTCGCGACGATCGATGGTCTCGTCGCAATTGATACGCGTGCATTTCCGCGGGATACGCTTCGGCCAATCCCCCGGGTTGGAAGTGATCCGGTTCGGCGGCGATGACTGGTCCGGGAGCGATCCGATCGTGATCGGTGGCGGAGCGACGGAGGTCGGATTCCGGTTCTCAGCCTCCAGTGCGGTCAATCCGAGCGGGACTCTGTATCGCTATCGGCTTCGTGGACAGGACGATCGGTGGGTCTATGCCGACAGGGCCGGATCGGCCAGGTACCCCCGGGTCCCGCCGGGACAGTATCTGTTCGCCCTGGAAGCGCGAAACGAGGACGGGCTGTGGAGCTCGGAGCCGGCACTGGTGGATTTCCAGATCCTGCCGCTCTGGTGGCAAACGAGGTGGTTCCAATGGGGCGCCGGACTTCTGGCTGCGGTATTGGTCGGCGCCGGCCTCGTGCACCGGGTCCGCACGGCGGAATCTCGCGCCCGACAACTGACCCTGGCGATCCAGGAGCGCGACCTGGCAGAGGAGCGTTCCCGGCGGTGGCAGCGCGACCTGGAGCACGTGGCGCGGGTCGCGACCGCCGGCGAATTGACCACTTCTCTCGCGCACGAATTGAATCAGCCGCTCATGGCAATCGTGAGCAATGCGGCGGCGGGTAACGCGTTGTTGTCGAATCCCGACATGGGAAAGGAAGACGTACGAGAGGCGCTCGACGAAATCGCTACGGAGGGGAAGCGTGCGTCGGAGGTGATCAAGAGCTTGCGCGAGTTTCTTTGTCGGGGTTCTGTAGAGTCCGAATCCGTGAATGTGAACCAGTTGGCGCGCGATGTCCTGGTCCTACTCACATCGGAGCTTCGCGAAACGAATGTCGATGTACGTCTCGATCTGGCAGGCGACCTCCCGACCATCATGGGCAACCGGGTCCAGCTACAGCAAGTCCTCGTCAATCTGGTGCTGAATGCGATCGATGCGATGCGGAACCGGGAGGGCAAGCACAGATTGGCCTTCAGGACGCGGGCCGTGGGCGACGGAGTGGAAGTCACGATTCGCGATACGGGACCAGGACTCGAGTCAGGACAGGAAGCCAGGATTTTCGAGCCGTTTGTTACTACGAAGTCGAGCGGGATGGGTGTCGGACTCGCGATCAGCCGGACCCTGGTCGGCGCGCATGGTGGGAAGATCAGAGCTGGCAATCATCCGGACGGTGGGGCGGAATTCGTGTTCACTCTGCCGGTCACGAGAGTCGGGACAGACTCTTCCGAGCCGGCCGAGCATTCTCGGTACAATCGAGTCCGAAGGGATCACGGCCATGCAGACTGATCCGACGGTCTTTCTGGTTGACGACGACGATGGCGTCCGAGCTTCGATAACCCGACTTCTCACTGCATCGGGGCTACACGTGCGGTCGTTCGCGTCGGCCGAGGAGTTTCTCGCCGACTCAGACCGGGACGGTCCCGGTTGCCTGGTCCTGGATCTCCGGATGCCCGAGATCGACGGGCTAGAGTTGCAGGAAGCGTTGCGCGACGGGGATTCGACTCAACCGATCATCTTTCTCACCGGGCACGGGGGCGTGCCGGAGAGCGTCGCCGCGATGAAGGCGGGGGCGACGGATTTCTTCGAAAAGCCTGCCGAGCCGTCCGAACTCCTGGCCGCCGTGGACCGGGCGATCGCGCTGGACGCGCGGCAGAGGGGGGAAAAGCACGAACTCGGCGATCTGGAGCGACGGCTTCACACGCTGACCCCGCGTGAGCGGGAGGTGTTCGAGCGCGTCGTGGCCGGTCGGCTCAACAAGCAGATCGCCCACGAATTGGGGGTGTCTGAGAAGACCGTAAAAGTCCACAGGGGACGGGTGATGGAGAAGATGGAAACCTCGTCGCTGGCCGAGCTCGCGCGGCTGGCGGAGCGTCTCGGCGTAGGAGTGGAGTTAACCTGATTCACCGTATTCTCGCGATGTGATACCCTCGTAGTTGCTCCTCAGAACATCACGCAACACCCGAATTTAGATCTGAGCCGCATGGGACCAAGGTCCAATGCCCACGGAACGCCGCGCAGGCGAACTTGATCAGGCCGCGAGAGGCAGACTGTCTCCCGGCGATACCTGGGCGATGCGGGGGAACCGTGAACGACGAAGATCCGAAGCGAGGGCAGACCCTCTTCGTCGTCGATGACGATCCGGCGATCCGCCGGGCGCTGTTCAGGCTTGCCCGGGCGGTGGGCTACGGAGCGGAGACGTACGGTTCGGCCGAGGAGTTTCTCGCCGACCCGCCGTCTACGGACGCCGAGCCGGGCTGCATCCTGCTCGACGTGTCGCTTCCGGGCCTCAGTGGTCCGGATTTGCACAAACAGCTTCGGGAAGACGGCTTGAACGTGCCTGTGATCTATGTGACGGCGCATGACGACCCGATCACTCGCGCGGCCATCGAGCAGACCGATGCAGTTGCTACGTTTGCAAAACCGATCGAGGTGGCGGCGCTGCTCGAAACGATCGGAGAAGTGTTCGGGCGTGCCAATCGGGTTGCGAGCAATGGAGTTCCGGAGCTGGCGGGGCGGGGAACGGACAAGGAAGAGGATTGACTGGGATGAAGCAGTTGTGGACGATGACATCGAATGGGATCGGGCTGATCTTCGTGGCTCTTGGAGTGATTCTGGCGGACAGCCGTGGCTCGACCGAGGTGCCGACGGGCGGATTCCCTACGGGTACGGCTCGCTGAGTGACCGACTCTGGCCGGTAGTGAGTCCTGCGTCAGCCCACGGCGCACAATCTGGAGAATTCGAGGTGGCCGGGCGTCGTCGTTGAAGTGAACCGACGGATGCGCAGACTTCCGCCGATGTTCCTGCTGCCTCGTGACTTCACAATTGGGATCCGATGGGTCAGGGAACTGCCCGTCGGCGAGCGGCTCGAGACTTCCGTCGTCGCAATCAGAACTACCATGGCGGAGGCTCGACCGTTCAAGCTCTCTCCTGTCGCCGCAAACTGTACCCACCCACATTGTTTTGGGTATTCGCCGCGTCCACCTAACCAGGTTCGTGAATGGTGCCTGGCCTGAATCCCGATCGGTCGTCGTCGTTGTTGCCACGGCTCGTCATCCTGCTGGTCGGACTTGCGCTGGTCACCCAGGTCGGGTTCGACTTGATGCTGGTGCGGAGCACATCCCCGCCCGTTATTTCTGACGGCAGGGATCTCCTGGCGTTCGTCACGGCCGGGCTGATCGCCGAAGATGAGAGATTCGGATCTGAATCCGTCTACAATCCTGATGTCAACCGTCGCGTCCAGGGAGAGTTGACGGGGAAGAACATTCCCCCTGGCACGGGTCTGCCGTTCATTCACCCTCCGTATCTTCTGCCTGTTCAGAGGGCGCTCGCGCCCCTGGACTACGCCCAGTTCTGGCTGCGCTGGTCTGCCATCATGGGGTGCCTTTTCCTCGCGGGCTTCCTGTTCCTCGACAACACTCTCGGACGTGAAGAGGTCTCGTTTCCGCTCCGCCTGGCATTCGTCACCGTGGGGGTCGCATTCAGTCCGGTGGTGATCAGCCTGGTCCAGGGGCAAGACACGGCCCTGGTCTATCTCGCGGTTGCGGGCTGGCTGGCCGCTTTCGCCGCGAGACGGGACGTCCTTGCAGGGCTCGCGCTATCTCTGGCCACGATCAGACCGCACATTGCGCTCGTCCTGGCGATCCCATTCCTGTTTGCCCGGCGACGCGTGTTCCTGGGGTTCGCGATCGGGACAGTAGTGCTGCTCGGCTGGTTCCTGATTCAGGTCCGGTCGGCCGGTCTGTTCGAATACGTGCAGGTATCGCTGGGACTTGCCGGGGGAAAGGAATCCGGCGTTGACCTGCAAAACAGGGTGAGTCTGGTCGGTATCGGCGACCGGCTGCTTCCGGAGGCGGTCGGCTGGCTCGGGCCCTTTCTCGGCTGGGGAATCTGGGTAGGGATGATCATCGGGCTCTGTGTTCTCTGGAACCGACGGAGCCGGAACGGCGGACCGCTCCTGCTCGATCTCGGCATTGCGGTCTTCCTGTCGCTCGCTCTGGCCCCCTACATGAACTTCCACGACCTGGCGCTCATTCACCCGGCGTTGGCTCCGGCGCTTGTCGTCCAATCGCGGCGGGTCACAGGCCGTTCGGGCTGGTGGGTGATCGCCGGCCTGCTGGGCATATCGCACCTCATCAGCCTCGCGACAGTGCCGGACTTTCTGGCACGCGATCTCTTGATCGTATTGAGTTATGCGGTGGCCCTCTTGATTCTCTTCCGGGCCAGCGGCCGCGCGGCCACCAGTCAGCGTGATCCGATCGTTGATCGGGGCATCGCGTGATCGTCACGCTCCGTGATGGGCTGCGGATTGGGGTCCGTGATATCGGGTCGGATCGCTGCGCTCCTCCCTTACTGCTGCTACATGGATTCAGCGGTTCATCGAATTCGTGGGGCAGACCGTTGCTCACCCGGCTGTCCGTCGGCCGGCGCCTGATTGCGGTTGATCTTCCGGGACATGGGGAGAGCGACGCTCCAACCGAGGCCGGACGTTTCGGGTTCGCCGCGATCGTCGCCGATCTCGCGGACCTCCTGGATACACTCGAAGTCGCTGCGGCCGTCTGGATAGGGTACTCAATGGGGGGGCGGCTGGCCCTTGGAGCGGGACTGTTCGTTCCCGACCGGGTATCGGGGCTGGTCCTGGAAAGCGCATCGCCCGGACTGGCGACGGAATCCGAGCGTGCCGAGCGCCGCTTGTCCGACGAACTTCTCGCTCGCCGCATCGAGTCCAACGAGATCGGAGTGTTCGTCAACGAATGGGAGGACCAGCCGCTATTCATGTCTCAGCAAAGACTCGCAACGGCCGACCGTGCCGAGTTACGCAGACGCCGAATGGAGAATCGACCCGTGGCGCTGGCCGCGTGCCTGCGGGGACTGGGTACCGGCATGCAGCCATCACTGTGGAGCGCTCTCGAACACATATCCGTTCCGACCCTGCTGATCGCCGGCCACGAGGATCCGAAATTCGTCCAGACGAACGAGCGGATGCTCGAAGCACTGCCGGCCGCCCGACTCGAGGTTGTCCCGGATGCCGGACACACTGTCCACCTCGAGCAACCGGACGCATGGCTCAGGGCAGTCGAGAGTTTCGTGTGACTAAGGAGGTCGCTTCGTGAGGATCGTTGGAGGACGATGGGCCGGGCGGGATCTCGTTTCACCCGGTGCAGGCGTCCGGCCGACAAGCGAACCGGTCCGGGATCGATGGCTTTCCCTGCTGGAACAGGAGATCAAAGGGGCACGCGTGCTGGATCTGTTCGCTGGCACAGGGGCGCTCGGCCTGGAGGCAATGTCCCGCGGCGCGGCGCGAGTGGATTTCGTGGAAAACGGGCCGGCCAGTCTCCACGCGCTCAAGGCGAACGTGGCCGCCTTCCGGCTGCGCAAGAAGGCACGCATCTTCAAACGTGACGTGATTCCGTTCGTGGAAGCGCTGGGTCCCGCGACATATGACGTGGCGTTCGCCGACCCTCCATACGGTTCCCGAAAGCTCGACCGGGTCATCGAACAGTGGCTGTGCGTTCCGTTCAGCAGGATTCTGACCGTGGAACACGATCGAGATCATCACATTCCGGGCAGGGCGAAGCACCACGACGTGGGTGGACAGACACGGGTGTCCGTGTACGTCGCTGCCCGCGAGTCAAAGGGGCGTGCAAGCGAATGAGACTGTCCCGGCTGCTGTCCGCGGCGCTTCTCTTCGGAACGGTGCTCACCACGGCTTCCCTCGTCATCGCGCACCCCCCCTCTGTGCTCGTCATGGACAGTTGGGGGAATGTCTATTTCAGTGACCTGGCGAATGTCTGGATCCTGCGGCCGGATGGAACGACCGAGATCGCGGTGCCGCGGGTTCACACGCACGAACTCTGGCTCGGGCCTGGGGACACACTGTACGGCGAAGACGTCACGAATGTCGGGGATGACTACCGGCACCGGGTATGGAGGCTCGCGCCCGACGGTGGGCTCAGCGACGTCATCCCGTGGCGCAGTGGTTTCCCGGATGACTTCCACGACTACGGCTTCAGCCGAGACTCGGTCGGCCTGACGTATGTGCTCAGGCGCGCCGAGCGTGCGTTCGAGGTGTTGGACGAATCGGGTGATCGGGTTCGAACGATCTCGCTGGCGGGTTTCGACGGCTTCGTCCACTGGTTGACCGTGAGCCCGGACGGCAGGGTCCACATCGGTGTCGGCTCAGACTTGCTGACGGTGGCCCCCGGTGGGACGGAAGCGATGCTTGTGACGTCCGGGCTGGTCGAACGCACCGAGGAGTTCGACTGGGTGCACGACCGCCATGCCTTGATGGGGTTATGGCCGGATCCGGCCGGCAACGTCTACGTCTCCGTCTACTCGGGACAGGTCTTGAAGCGCGTGTCACCCGGGGGCAGGGTCTCGGTCGCAGCCAGGAGCCCGGAAGACTGGTCTCCGGTGGGTGGAATGGTCTCGGCAGACGGTGCGGTGTGGATCCTGGAATGGTCGGGTTCGAACAAGGTCCGAGTTCGTCGCCTCGACGCGGACGGGGCGGAACGCATCTTCACTCCCGGTTGATGCGTCGACCGAGGTGGATTCCGGCTCGCGCGGTATTGCCGCACGTGACGGCAATCCTGGTAGCGAGCCCGCTTCTCGCGCAGTCCTCACGCGATTTCTGCCGCGCGCCCGACGCTGGAATTGCGCTCGATCACATCGTGATCGCCGTACAGGACCTCGCTTCGGCGGCGGCTGACTTCCGATCGCTGGGTTTCACGCTGAAGCCCGGCCGGCTTCATTCGAACGGATTGCTGAACTCGCACGTCAAGTTCGCGGACGGGACGGCACTCGAGATCATGTCGGTCGAGCGAACGTCGACCGATCAGCTGGCAATGGTCTACGAGTCGTTCCTGCTGGCCGGGGACGGGGGCGTATTCGTGGCAATCGAGGCAGACCCCGCCAGGGTCACGGAGGAGGCGGGCGAACTGGGTCTTTCCTCGGAGGTGACCCGCTCGGGTCCGTTCACGTGGGTGACCGTGGACGATTCGCGGCGCAGTCCCGGCGGCTGGTCATCTCCGGTGTTCTTCATTTCGTATGGGGCCCGGACCGCCGACCCGGATTCCATCCTTGTCCACGACGCGGGTGCAAGTGGAATCGGCGCCGTAATGCTGGATGCGACAGGCGACCTCGCGGACCTGCTCTTCCGGCTGGGAGCCGGGGCCTGTCCGATCGACACCGAAAGCGAAATGGAATCGATCGTAATCGTGGGGCTGCGAAACGCCGAGCTCGTACTGTCGATTCATGAAGGGCCGCGGCACCGTCGGGCGGCCGTGCGGCAGGTGGCCCTGTACGGCGCTCCGGGGACGCCCTCGAATCAGCCCGAACTCATGGATGAGCGGCGGACGCATGGCATCCGGCTCCTGCTGGACGGCAGGCAGTGACGTGCAGGACCTCAATGCCACGGAGGGGCGATTGCGCGTCGGTCTCGTCACCTGCAGCGAGCTTCCGGAACCCGATCTGGACGCGCCTTTGCTGCTGGCTGCTCTCCGGCAGTCCGGTGTCGATGCCGAGCTCGTAGCCTGGGATGACCCGGACTCCGCTCCGCCGGAGGTGTTCGACCGGCTCATCCTGCGATCCACCTGGAACTACTATCTGTGTCCAGCGGAGTTTTCCGCGTGGATCGAGTCCGCCGACAGACTCACCAGCCTGTGCAACCCCGCGCCGATCGTGTTCTGGAACTTGCACAAGCAGTATCTGAAGACGCTCACCTCGGCCGGAATCCCGACCGTTCCGACTGCCTGGATCCACCAAGGTGCCAGCGCCTCGCTGAAGTCGATCCTGGAGGCCAACGACTGGACCGACTTCGTGATGAAGCCAGCGATTTCCGCTTCGTCCTGGCGTACCCATCGGTTTCGGCTCGATCGCGGTGAGATCGAGCAGGCCGAATCGACTCTCGTGACGTTGCTTCACGACCGGGACGTGATGGTCCAGCCGTACGTACCGGGCGTGGACCGGAACGGCGAGAAGTGCGTGATGTGGATCGACGGCGAAGTGACGCACGCGGTTCGAAAGACACCAAGATTCGCTGGGGAGGGGGAACTCGTGTCCGGCGCGATACCGGTCAGCCCCGCGGAGCGGGCGATCGCCGAGCGGAGTATCGCCGTCGCGGTGTTCGAAACAGGCGCGCGGCCGCTGTATGCCCGGGTCGACCTGATGCCGGGTGCGGAGGAAGGCCCGCTGGTCTCCGAACTGGAGCTCATCGAGCCTTCTCTGTACCTCGCTCAGTCGCCGGCCGCTCTGGACCGACTCGTGAATGCGATCGCTACAGCGCCAGCTTCATGAAGTTGGCCATCGATCGAGTCATCCCGCCTGGCGGCGGCAGCAGGGCGTCAAGCTCTTCCTGGGTGTCGACCCATTCGCACAGACCGGCGATGAACAGGAAGTCGACCAGGCCTGCCAGCGAATTCCAGCCGCCGAGCGTGATCTGGACTTCACCGTCCATCACCATGCTCCGGTAGTCCATGTTCGTCGAGCCCACCGTGAAGAACGCCATGCCTGTTTCCATTTCCTCCGGGGTCAGCTTGGACTCCAGAGCCTTGGCCAGATCGCCCACCGAGGCGAGCAGTTCTTCGGGCACGTCCCGGCCGATCGGTCGTCCTTCGGCCGGCCCCGTCTGCAGGGCCAGGTACCGCAGGTATTCGTAGATCAGCGGCCCCCACTCGGGCAGCGCCATCAGTGTGTACCATGCCTGCCCGGTGATGAAGTAGTTCGCCTTCATGTGCAGCTTCGGCGATTCATCCACGTCGGATGCGACCAGGTAGTCGACCGAGAAACTCGCGCTCTCGAGGTCCGCCATGGCGCTGTCCACGGCACTTCGAAACGCCGGATTGGGAACATAGATCTCCCGGAGCCAGGGAGCGGTGAGGCTGCGCGCCTGTTCGATCCTGCCGGCGAGATCGCCAACGTCGACCCTGGGCGCATACAATCCGACCTTCAGCAATCCGCCCTCGGCCTCGATCTGCGGCCCCAACGCGTTCTTCAGTACGATGACCCCGCTGAACAGGCCATGGGCGCGTGCCATGGTCACTGAGGCGGAGCTGGGAGCCGACCTCAGGGACGGCAGCATGATCAGAACCTTGCAACCGCGCAGCGCGCTTCCCGTGAGCATCGAAGCGTACACGTAGTTCTGCCACAACGAGTCCGGAATTTTCAGAAGCGACCCGGACGGCATGAGTGAGTAGAGAATCGCCTTTTCGACGTTGATCGGCTTGTCGGCGAAACCGGTCTTGTTATGCAGCTGGAGCGCGTATCCAGTGTGATTTGACACCATTTCGCCCAGGACGGAAACCACCGAGTCGACGCGCGTTTCGTAGTCGACCGGCTTGTCGAGCGGGCGAAGTGGGAAAGGGATCTCGTCCGGTTTGAACCCCTGCTGTTCGAGCAGTTCCCGGGCCGCCGTCTTGACCCTGAGAGCTGCAGGACCACGAATGACGACTGCCCGGTCCTCCCAGTGCGGGCCCACGTAGTGCTCGCCGATCCCCATCCCGGTGAACATGGCGATGCCGCGATACGGATCCTCCTCCGTGATGTCGTAGAACGCGATCTTGCGATGGTCCCGCATCGCGTTGTCCGGCACTGGAAAGATCCCGGCCACGTGGAGACTGGTGAACGAGAAATCGGACGGATTCGTGATGCTGATGTGAACCCGGATCCGCTTCTCGAGCCAGTCCTCGCCAAACTGGCTCACTTCGGTCTGAAGAAGCTTCGAGTTCGCGACGGCCTGGCGCAGTCGTTCCTGTGCTTCCGCGAGCTCGGCTTCCCATTCCTCGTACCCGTCCGGCAGGTCCAGCTCGTAGTTCATCGGGTCCAGGAGGACGCGGAAGAACAGCCTGGAGTTGTTCGCTTCGAAGTAATTCTGGTCGAGGAAGATGAAGTACTGCGGAAGCTGGTGAGTCTCGTCGTACTCCTCGACGCGCTCCGTAATTGCCCGGATGTATCCGCGCACCGTCTGCTTGAACGCGATCTCATCCGGTTTGCCCTGGGCGTTGTTGCCCCGATAGTCGTGAATCCACAGCACGTGGTAGTCACGCGCCTCGTGCACGGAACGGAAGAACTCGAGCTGGAATTCTTCGTTCAGCACGTACTGGGTACGGTTGCCGTGCTGGAACCTCTGCTTCGTGCCCAGCTCTATGAGCGCGCGCATCTCGGTGCTCGTGTCGTGGTCCTCGGCTCGCAGCGCAAGCTGCAGCGGAAGCCACACGAGGCGGCTGTCATCCCACCGTTCCTTCTGGAACAAGCGCACCTCCTCCACGATTTGTCCAAGAGTCTGGAACACCCAGTACAGGTGATCGTAGCGGTCCGTCGCGATGCCGCTCTCCTGAAGGATCCAGCGCCCAAACTCGGAGTGTGCATCCGACAGGTACTGATCCAGACCGTCATTCGCCTTCCGCTGCCCGAGCAGCTGGTCATATGGAATCAGGACTTTTTCGAGCAGGATTCGTCGGGCAGCCGCCGAAATCACGCGACCCTGCTCGGTACTGCCGCTTCCCGAAGTGCCTCCGGCGGCGAGGCGAGAACGCCCGGTCGATCTCGTCGTGATAGGCTTCGATTTCATGATTCAGACTGCGGCCGTTCGGGAACCGAGCATCAGCCGTCGACAGACGATCCTGGATGCGGGTGATCTGACCGGCGTACTTCTCCGCGGGCTTGTCGCCGCCCGTATCGGTCAGCGGCATCGACAGCTCGGTGATCCACATCGCGCCATCTCGGACGAATCCGATCGTCTCGTCGAGTCCGGCCGGTCTGGACTCCAAGTCCATCAGCTGGATCGGCGGAGAGTCGAGTTCCACCGCATCTCTCTGCGGCCGGGTCTCTCCACTGTTCCTGCTCCACAGCGGAACGTTCACGCCTGCCGCGAACGTGTGGTCGAATCCCGGCAGGTAGTCGAAGCGGACCTGTGAGCCCCGCCCGAAGATCCCGGTACGACGGAACGGGATCTCGAGCCTGAGCAGCCAGGACCAGCGATTGTCCTTGATGTTCCAGTCGGCGCCCGTCGTGAAGTGCAGGGCGGGGATCGAGAACAGAGGGCGGAGACCACCGTCGAGCCCGTCCACACCCCGGACACCGCCGTAGCCCTCGAGACCGATCGCCGCGACTCCGGCCACGGGACTCAGCAGGTCCTTGAGGACTCCCGCGTGCCCGAGAATCTGCGCCTGGCCCGTCTCCTCCCCCGGTGTGTACCAGCCGACCGTTCCACCGGCATGACCTTTCCACACCGGCGGCATCCCGAGCTGGAACACCTCGCCTCCATCCTCGGGTGGCCGGTCGGTGCGCGACTGAGCCGAGGCGTTGGAGGGAAGCACGACAGTGGGTAGTAAGAGCGCGGCCAGTACGAGAGGCAGCGGAGAGGAGAATGCCGACCGGTATCTCCAGGCGTTCATAAGCTCAATGTCCTCTCGGCGAGGTTCGAAACGGACGATCACACATGCTGAGTATAACGGTCCACGAGGCAGCTACGAATCCCCTGTAGTCAGGGGTATTTCAGGGACTCCCGACGGTGATACGGCGACTCTTCCGCGCAAATACCAGAGTCTGGTTTATTTCATATCGCCCATCGACTCGGTGCCGATCCACGAACGCGTACAAACCGGGACGGACGGGCGTGTGTTTCCAGCGTACGCACAAGCTTCGTGGTTCGTGCGATACTGGGCAAGAGGAACTTCGGGGATGGAAGCCCGGGTTTCTTGAGGGACCCGGCCTGGAGATCGGGTAGCCGCAACCAGAGGGCCGGAAGGCACGACCGTGTGTCATGCCCTCCCGCCTTCATCGTCTCGACTACGAATCCGCTCTATCGGACCCGGATCAGCACGCGGCAGCCGCCGCACAGGTAGCTTCAGTCTCGACGGTCCCGTCAGCGCCCGGGGCGCCCGCCGCCTGGCCGCCGCCTGCCGAGGCTCCTCCGGTGCCACCGGATCCGGCCGTACCGCCGGAAAAGGCATTACCGGAAAGGGTCGGAGAGCTGCCAGGTGTGGAGTAGACACCGGCCACGATCCCGCCGGCCCCACCGCCACCGGCTCCCGAGTGCCCGCCTCTACCGCCGAGACCGCCGTTCCCACCGTCGCCGCTGTCCGTTGCATTGCCTGAACCGCCCGCGCCACCCGAGGTCCCCGGCTGGCCTGTACCAGCGATTCCACCGCTTCCACCGTCCCCCGCGGTGCCGAGATCGAACTGATTCGAGACAATTTCGGGACTCGACGTGATGAGCAGGACGCCGAACGACCCGCCGCCGCCCTTTCCGCCGCTACCCACGCCTGGCGCCGCGCCGCCCCCTGCGCCACCGCCACCTCCACCAGCCCCATAGGAGTCGGTTCCCGTGTCGCAGCCGCCGCTGCCACCGCCGCCACCACCTCCTGAGCCATCCGCGCCGGGCATTCCAGGGGCGCCGTCCGTTCCGAACCAGAAGCCGCTGAGCAGCATGCCGTTCGCGGCGGCTCCGCTGCCCGGTGCTCCATCAGTGCCGGGCTGACCGGATTGGCCCGGCAGACCCGCGACACACGGGGCTCCAGCGGAGCCTCCGAGGCCGAACCCGCCACCCGAGGTCTGTGCAGCGAGTCCTCCCATGCCAGCGGTCGCCGTAGCGTCCCAGACGAGGGGATAGTTGGCGCAGTCCGTGTCCATCGTTCCACCATGTCCGCCGGCGCCCCCACCGGCTCCGGCCAGGGCGCTGCTTCCGCCGGCCCCGCCATTGCCTCGGGCTGTATCGTCGCAAGCAGAAGCGAGTTCTGCCGCGGCCTGCCCGACGGCGCCACCAGCCGCCGGAGATCCGCTGGCCGACGTGCCGTCGATCCCATCAGTTCCGGCAGCGCCGCTGCCCGCTTGGATCGAGTTTCCCTGGATTCTCAACGCTCCCGTGGAATTACGAACCACCATCACGTACGAACTTCGCCCCCGGCCATTCGGAGCCGCGCCGACGGCATCCGGTCCCACGAGCGTCATATCCGCCACGACCGTCGGGGCCGTCACGGCATCTGCGAGCAGCGTCAGAGCCTGTCCCTCGATCGCTCCGTCCAGGCCGGTGATTGTCGAAACGTGTGTTCCTGGATCACGGCCCCAGCCGGCTCCGGCATCGTATCCACCGTAAATGCTCACGCCATCCGCCAGCACTACCGACTCGGAGTAGTTGCCCGCTGCCACGTACACGTTGCCCGAGCCGATCGCCGTTGCGCGGTCGACGCCCCACTGGATCGTCGCGCAAGGTTCGGCCATGGGGCCGCACGTCGCGGAATCGGACCCGGACGAGGCAACGAACACGGCGTCCGCTTCGTCACCGTCGATACCGTCACAGTTCGAATCCACGAACAGGTCATCGGGTTGATCCGTTGCGCCGGGGTGGACCGAGGAATCCGTGTCGTCACAGTCGATGGACTCATCGAACCCATCCGCATCGAAGTCGGCCAGCGGAGTCACTACCGTCAGAGTGGCGCACGGGCCTGCACCTTGTTGCCGGCCGCATCCAGTCGCCTCGACGCAGACGTCATAGACGCCGTCGGTCGCCGGTGCAGGGAATGACGCGGTCACCTGCTCGCTGGCCTCGTCGAAAGCACCGTCCGTGGCTGCCATTGCCGCCGGAGCACCCGGTGCGATCCTCCATTCGGCGGAGGCGATCGTCGAGCCGCCCAGGGGCGAATCATCCGCCATCGCTTCAATCGCTATCTGCGTGCCGGGGGAGGCAGTATTCGGGGTCAGCGTCACATTGCTGACGTCCGGTGCATCCGCATCCGTCACGCTGAGGACCACGTCCTCTCCGCGGAATGGCGCGTCGCACGCCGTGAGTATGAGCACCGGGATCAGTGCCCATCGAAACGTCTTGTAGCGCTTCTCAAACATGTCTGCTTGCCCCCCGGAATGCGTCTGTACCTTCGATCCGAATCGCCTGCTGTCGCAAGGGGGGTGCCTCGTCGAATTCACGTCATAAAGTAGATTCGATAGCCGTACGTAAAAACATATAATATAAGCAGTGACCTGTTGTAGACTTGTCGGTGCGAACTCGGAAGGTACCGATGAATATTCGTCGCGCTGTGCATGATCTGTCGCACCGTTAGCTGCCAGCCGCGTAGTGGCAGGTGCGACGATAATCAGCTCCCCGGCGGGCGAGACCCGTCTTCCGGCAGCTGTCCCGTGCGATACAACAGCCAGGTCCAGGCGGCCTTACAGTGCCTGAACGTGAGCAGCACCGTGAGGATCGTAACGGCAAGCCCGACCCATACCGCCCAGGTAGAAGGACCCTGGATGAGGAACGCGAGCAGAATGGTAAACACTCCGGCGACACCGCCGAGCGTGTAGCCGAGAACCATGGGCCCGCCGTACTGTGCGCCGTCAGTACCGACCAGATTCTGTCCGCATTCGATGCAGGAATCGTGGAACTCGTACCTCTTTCGAAACAGGGGACCGTGCAGACACGCCGGACAGACGAGCCGGAGAGTGACGCTCAGCAGCGTGAGTACTGGCGGACGTTGTTCGGACTTCGGCATGCCTGACCCGGGTCTCAAGCCATGGACTGCGTGACCGCGGACGGGGGTCCGTCGCCCGGGTCGCGGAGTGTGTCCGAGTCTAAGTCGCGCGACACAGAAAGGCACGACATTGCTGCATGTCACCAACGGAGATTCGGCAGCGGAGCGGATACGGTCCCTCGGACTGCCGGGCGAAGTTCTTCCGTGGAGAGACGTATTGCACGACGGCCCGGTACCGAGATGTGCGGACGACGCCGAGTTGCGACGAGTACGTGCTCGCTTCCTGACGGATTGCGGGTGGACTGAGTACGAGCAAGCACTGGCAGGACTCGAGGCTCGCGACGGCGCCCTGATGAGAGCACTCCAGACCGCGGAGGTTCAGCTGTGGTTCGAGCCCGACCTGTACGACCAGTTACAGCTCATTCAGGCGCTGGACTTCTGCCGGCGAATCGGCGGGGCTCATCCGGTGTTCCTGGTCCCGTCAGATGAGTTCCTGTCGACGGCCTCCGGCGAGCAGTTGCTCTCCTGGCACCGGGCCCGTTTGCAGGTATCAGACGAGCACCTCGAAATAGGGACAAAGGCCTGGGACGCCTTTCAGGCGCCAGATCCTCTTGAACTCGAGCGCGAGGCGCGGAAGGAATTGCAGGTGCTGCCCTTTCTCGCGATGGCGCTGAACCGGCTGATCGAAGAGTACCCGTCCACGTCGGACGGCCTGGCGCGATCTGAGCGGCAGGCGCTGGAAGCGATCGCGGAAGGCCCGTGCACTGCAGAGCAGGCATTTCGGGCCTCGGCAGCGCGGGAGGAGTTCGCGTACCTCGGGGATGCTTCGTTCGAGCGGTATCTCATCCGGCTCGGAGCGGGTCCGGCTCCCCTGATTCGATTCCTGGGCGGAGGGATTCTCGAGCCCGCCCTGCCGGACGATCCGGGCCGAAGCTTCTGGTCCCGATACCTGGAACTCACCGAGGAAGGTTCGTCCGTGCTGGACGGCCGTATGAATCGAATGAAGCTTCTGCCGCTGGAGCGCTGGATCGGCGGCGTCCACCTGACCGCGGGCCGGTCGGAGTGGCGCCGGGAACCAGCGGGCGGGACGTTGATCGCCTGGCAGCAATGAACCCGGAGGCCACCAAGTGAGTTTGAGAATGTCGAGATCGATGACCTGCTTGCTGGCGGCAGTTGCGACTGTCGCAGCCGTCGCCGCTCCGGCTGCCGCGCAGTCGCCCGATGACGATGCGATCACGGTAGCGGGAAGCTACGTGGACGCCATGCGGGCCAGCGACTTCGACGGGATGGCCACGCTCATGCACCCCGAGTCCCTGGCCGAGCTGCGCGAGATATTCGCCCCCGTCCTCGCTTCGAATGCAGGGCCGGATATCATCAGTGCCATCGGCCTGCCGCCGCCCGAAGAGCTCTCCAGCATGTCGGACACCGAGTTCTTTGCGGCATTCATGCGGGGGATCGTGACAGGCGATTCGACAATGGTCGAAGCGCTGCGGCAGGCACAGGCGGACCTGCTCGGATCCGTGCCCGAAGGGGCTGACACGGTGCACGTGGTCTACCGAATGCGCATGAAGGTGGAAGACGTCGAGGTCAGCGAAATGGGAGTATTGAGTCTGGCCCGGTGGGAGAATACGTGGCGCGGACTTCTCGCCGGAGATCTTGCCGGACTCGCGGCCATGTTTCAGGGCATCGTGGAGGAAGACGAATGAGTTTCATGACTCGCATTGCCACCGGCGGACGGTTCCGCCGGCTCGCGATATTCGCGATCGGTCTCGCGTTGATCCCCGGTTCGACCGATGGGGTGGCCCAGTCGACGACCAAGCCGGTTCTCCACGGCCGACATTGGGTCGCGATCACCGGGAAGCCGCTCGGCGCTACTGCAGGCGCAATGATCTTCGGTCGTGGCGGTAATGCCATCGATGCGGCGTGCGCCATGCTCGCCGCGACCTCAACGATGTGGGACGTGCTGTCGTGGGGTGGCGAGACCCAGGCACTGATCTTCAATCCTCATACGCAAACGGTCGTCGGAATCAACGCGGTCGGAACGGCTCCCTCCGGGGCTACCGCCGAGTTCTTCCGGGACCAGGGATTGGAGTTTCCGCCGCAGTACGGTCCGCTGGCCGCCGTCACACCCGGTACGCCGGGAGGCCTGATGGTGATGCTGGCCGAATTCGGCACGATGTCACTCGCCGAAGTCCTGGCCCCGGCGATCGAGATGGCCGATGGCTACCCGATCGAGGCCCAGGCTGCTCGTTCGATCGCTCGAAACAGGGAGCGTCTCGAGTCCTGGTCCTACTCCCGGGAAGTGTTCCTCGTCCCGGATGGGGACTCGCTTCGAGCGCCGCGGGCCGGTGAGATCTTCCGCCAGCCTGACCTGGCCAGAACGCTTCGGGCCCTGGTGGCGGCCGAGCGATCCGCCCTGGACCGCGGTGCGAGCAGGGAGCAGGCGATACGGGCTGCCTACGACGAGTTCTATCGGGGCGAAGTGGCGCGCGAAATCGTCCGGGGAACCACGGAAGAGGGCGGCCTGATCACGCTCGAGGACCTGGATCGGTGGGAAGTCAGAATCGAGGAACCCGTCCGGACGAATTACCGGGGAATCGAGGTGCTGAAGCTCACGACCTGGACCCAGGGCCCGGCAATGTTGCAGGCGCTCAACATCCTCGAGGGTTTCGACCTCGCTTCGATGGGTTTTAACAGTGCCCGGTATATCCATACCCTGGCGCAGGCGATGCACCTCGCATTCGCGGATCGGGATTTCTACTACGGAGACCCTTACTTCCCACCTGAAGAGCCGATCGACGGCCTGCTCTCGAAGGAATATGCGGAGGAACGTGCGGCGTCGATCGATCCCGCCCGCAACGATCCGGACGCGCGCCCGGGCGATCCATATCCCTTCCAGGGCGAGACCAACCCGTTCGCCGATCTGCTTGCCGGCTGGCACACCGTTCCGCGGGTGCCGGACTCCGGACCGGAAGGTGGAATTCCCGGTCCTGGCGGGATTTCCGGTCTTTCCGCACCTGCTGAATCGTACGCATCGCGCGGGCTGCGGCCGGAGGGATGATCCCGATCTCGCGGATCACGTCCTGGGCACCACATCGATTCAGGCCGCGGACTCAGAGGGCTGGGTCGTGTCGGTAACACCCAGCGGTGGATGGATTCCGGCTACGATCGCAGGTCGCACCGGTATCGGACTCAGCCAGCGGGCCCAGAGCTTCGTGACGGACCCGGCTCAGAATCCGTTCAACGTCATCGAACCGGGGAAGCGGCCCCGCGTGACACTGACTCCGGGCCTCGCCCTGCAGGACGGCGTACCGATCCTCTCGTTCGCCGTTCAGGGCGGGGATACACAGGACCAGAACTTGCTTCAGTTCCTGTTGAACGTCGTCGAGTTCGGAATGAACGTGCAGCAGGCGGTCGAAGCGCCAAACGTGAATACGTTCCAACTCCGTTCGTCGTTCGGCACACACGAATCTCGGCCCGGGCGTCTGCTCGTACACGAAGACACGCCGCCATGGGTTCGTTCCGAGCTTCGCGACATGGGGTATGATGTCATCACGGGCTCGAGTACATCAGGTCCGATCAATGCCATCTGGTTCGATCGGCGACACGGCACGATGTGGGGCGGGTCGAGCGATTACGGTGAGGACTACGGTCTCGCATGGTAGGGGGATGACATGATCGTCAGTCACAAACACCGCTTCATCTTCATGAAGTCGCAAAAGACGGGCGGGACGAGCCTGGAGCTCGCCCTGTCCAGGATCTGTGGCGAAGACGATATCATTACTCCGCTACACAAGCGACACGAAGTCGAACGGCAGGCGATCGGAGGGCTCGGGGCACGGAATATCGACGTACCGTTATCGCGACACCGGCTCCAGGATTGGGGTCTGATTCTTAAGGGGGATGGGCGACGGGCGTTCTGGCAGCACACCCGGGCCCAGGAAACCAGGGCCTGGCTGGCGCCCTCGGTGTGGCGGGATTACTTCAAGTTCGTTGTTGAACGGAATCCCTGGGACCGCGCCATTTCACAATACTGGTTCCGAATGCGGAAGCTGGAGGAGCACCCTTCGATGCTCGAGTTCTTTCAGACCGCCCCGCAACTCCTGATGTCGAACCTGGATTACTACGCAATCGACGGAGATGTGGTCGTCGACCACATCATGCGTTACGAGAACCTGGAAGCCGAGATCGCCGATCTGGGAGTCCAGCTCGGATTGGGTGGGACGCTCGTGCTTCCGTCCTCGAATAGCGGCTGGCGGAAGGACAGGCGTCCGTACCAGGAAGTACTCGGACCGCCCGAACGAGATGTGATCGCGGAGCGCTGTTCCCGGGAGATCGACCTGCTCGGATACACATACTGAGCGACCTGCCCGAGCCCCAGCGGGGCCCATCGAATTCAACTGCGACCTTGGCTGAATGCTCCCGAATCGTCTATTCTGGCTTTCCGGGATGGGCAGGAATCCAGCAAGGTCGAGCTCACATGACAAGACTCGATGCCAACTCTTCCTCCGGTGAGGTGACGCGCCTGCTTCGTGTGGCGCGTGACGGAGACGAGCAAGCGCTCGAGCAGATCTACGAACTGGTCTACGAGGAGCTGCGTCGAATCGCGGCGGCCCGACTTCGGGCCGAGAGGGATGGGCATACGCTCCAGCCTACCGCGCTTGTCAACGAAGCATACATGAAGCTTGCCGCGTCACCTGGCGCCGGAATTCAGGATCGATCGCACTTCCTGTCGATCGCCGCCCGGGCGATGCGCCAGGTGCTGGTCGACCACGCCAGGCGTCGTGATGCGGTGAAACGTGGCGCGGGAGTGGAGCCCGCCACCCTCACCGGTCGCCGGCTCGCGTCTCCCGGTGAATCGGAACGCGACTCCGATGAGCTTCTCGCGCTGGACGCTGCCCTCGATCGGTTGGATGCCTTCGACTCACGGCTGCGGCAGGTCGTTGAGCTCAGGTATTTCGGTGGGCTGACGGACACGGAGGTCGGTGAAGTACTCGGCGTGACCCGGCGGACGGTTCAACGAGACTGGACGCGGGCCCGTGCCTGGCTGTATGGCGAGCTGTACCCTGACGCAGCGAGCGCTCAGGCTGATGAGTCTGTGGAGGCGGACGGCGCGTGACCGACCGACCACGTTGGGAGCGGATCTCGGAACTGTTCGAACAGGCGCTCGAGCTTCCGCCCGGAGAGCGGACGCGCTGGCTCGAGAGGCAGGATCTTTCGGACCCGACACTGTTGCCCGAGGTCGAGGGTCTGCTGAAGGCGCATGAGAGGGCGGATGGAATCCTCGATCGTTCAGTAGGAGGCGCGGCCCGGGCGACTGAGCTGCCGCCTGAACTGGACGGGAAACAGCTCGCATCCCTGCTCGACACGGCCCTGGGAGGCAAGTACCGGATCGTCCGGGAGCTCGGGCGAGGTGGTATGGCGGTAGTGTTTCTTGCCTGGGAGAGAAAGCACGACCGGCGGGTCGTGCTGAAAGTGATGCGGCCGGAGATCGCGGCTCACTACAGCCCCGACAGATTCCTCAGAGAGGTCCGACTCGCCGCTCGCCTGTCGCACCCTCATATCGTGGGACTCATCGACTCCGGCGAGGCGGACGGTCTGCTCTACTACGTGATGCCTCACGTGGAAGGGGAATCGCTCCGTGAACGACTGCGTCGGGCGGCGCCGCTGCCTCTCGACGTGGCAGTGCCCCTGCTGCGGGACATGGCCAGGGCATTGTCTCACGCGCATGCTGCGGGTGTGGTGCACCGCGACCTGAAGCCGGCAAACATCCTGGTTGCCGGACATCACGCCTACCTGCTCGACTTCGGAGTGGCGAAGAGCTTCGAGGCGGATGGTGGAGATGACCCGCTCACCCGGACCGGCGACGCGATCGGAACGCCTCGCTACATGGCTCCGGAACAGCTCGCCGGAATGGCCGATGCGAATCATCGGGTGGACATCTACGCCTGGGGACAGCTGGCTCACGAAATGCTCGCCGGCACGGTCCGTGAGCTGTCGCCAGCCGATCTCGAGGGACAGGATGTCGCCCCGTCGGTGTCGGCCGGGCTGCGACTGGCGCGCGAAGATGTTCCCGCAGACCTGGCGGAGCTCGTCGGCAGGTGCCTGGAGATCCGCCCCTCCCGTCGCGTCTCATCCGCTGAGGAAATCCTGGATGTCATCGAAGGCCGGTCGGACGGATTCAGTCGATCCCGGACGTCCGATGGGTCGGCGCCCAACAGACGACGCGGCATGGTCGCTGCGGGTGCCGTCGTAGGGGCGTTGGCGATCGCCGCATTCTTCACATGGCTGGCACCGTCCTCACCGAATGCAGACAATCCGGCCGAGGTGACTGCCTCCCCGTCTTCCGTGATTACGGGGCCGATCGCCGTGGCAGCATTCAGCAATGAGACTGACGATCCGAGCCTCGATGTCGTAGGCCGTCTGGCGGGCGACTGGATCTCCGAAGGACTCGTGCAGACGGGAGTCGCCAGCGTCGTTCCGTGGCCCAGCTCCCTCGAGGCGGCCG
Source organism: uncultured Gemmatimonadota bacterium (assembly GCA_942490755.1). Lineage (GTDB taxonomy): Bacteria > Gemmatimonadota > Gemmatimonadetes > Palauibacterales > Palauibacteraceae > Carthagonibacter. Next base: position 21,354 of record CALNYN010000023.1, on the reverse strand, counting down.
AGTCCGTGCGTACGGCTCGAATTGAAGGTTCGCCGATCGACCCGGTCGCTGCCCTGGCGGCGGCGACTGGTGCCGCGACCGTAGTGACGGGCTCCTTCTATCAGGTGGGCGATGAACTGCGATTCCAGGCGGAGGTGATCGACGCTCGGGACGGTAGCGTGGTAAGTGCACCCGAGGCGATTTCAGCTCCGCGAGACTCGATCGAGGTCGCGATTCGCCAGCTCCGTGATCGGCTGATGGGAAGCATCGCGATGGCCACCGACAGCCGACTCGCTTCGGCCCCTGGCCTGGCTCGAAGGCCGCCGACATTCGCGGCGTACAAGGCGTTCGATCGAGGACTGGAGCTATACCTGTCGGGTGAGTACACGCGTGCCGTTCCCGAACTGTTCCAGGCCTTCGATCTGGACCCGGAATTCTACGACGCCCCTCTCCTGGCTTCAACGAATCTCGTCAATATCGGAACGCGCGATGCGCTGGAACGTGCCGACTCGGTTCTGACGCTTCTCGAGCCGAAGCGGTCCAGCTTCACGGACCTGCAGGATCTGCGCTGGCAGTATCTGCGGGCTCGCCTGGATTCCGATGGCAGCGCGGCGCTCCAGGCCGCATTGCGGGCCTCGGAACTCACGAGTGCATCCCGGACCTCGTACAACTCGGCTCACGCGGCGATCGGCGTGCGGCGGCCTCGCCTGACGATCGAACTGCTCGAGGCAATGGACCCGGACACCGGTGCGCTACAGGGCTGGGCGCACTACTGGACCGTACTCGCTCACGGATACCACCTCCTGAACGATTTCGACTCCGAGTTGGGTGCGACACGGTCGCTGCGCTCGCGATTCCCGGATCGTCGCATCGGGGGCGTACTCGAAGCCAGGGCTCTGGCGTCAGCCGGGCGGCTGGAGGAACTGGAAGCGCTGATTACCAGCATGGACGCGTTGTCGCCAGAGACCTATTGGTCACAGGGGGCGGCAATGGTCGTGGCTGGAGAAGAGCTTCGCGCTCACGGCTATCCGGCCGAGGGGGTGGAGATGCTTCGCCGGGGGCGCGAATGGCTCGAAGCGCGGCTGCGGGAGACGCCGGGATACCGTCAACACCGGTACTGGCTGGGAACGGCCATGTACGATCTCGAGGACTGGACCGGGTCAGAGGAGGTGTTCGAGGAGCTGGCCGCAGAGTTCCCTGAGCGGATTGCATATCGGGGTCTTCATGCCCTGAGCCTGGCCCGAACCGGCGATCCGGTCGCAGCCGTAGAATTGCTGGAAGAAGGATTTGAGTACTCACTCGGCGAGCGCACGGCCTTGTTGGCCCGGATAGCCGCGATCGAAGGGGACCCGGCCCGTGCCGTTTCACTCCTGAGTGTCGCGTTTCAACAGGGTCTCGACGGTACTCCGTGGCTGCACGCTCAGCCTGGCCGGATCTCCGCCTGATGGAATCCGATCCGAGATTCGAAGCAGTTCTTGGCGGAGGCCGTGAGTAGACCGCCCGCCAGGTGATCTTCCGAGTTTCCAGCTTCGTGTCACAGCTACCGCCAGACATCCGCATCTCATTCCGACAGCCCGAACCGGGCGCCGGTTGTTGAACGAACCTGGGAATGGAGAGCAAGAATGATCGCCACGGCGGAACTGCTGATGGACGACGCGAGAGTCGATGCGTTCGCGACTCGAATCACGGGGATTCTGAACAGCGGCGCCCTGGCGCTTGGTCTGTCCATCGGTCACAGAACCGGCCTGTTCGATGCACTGGATGTGCTGCCGCCCGCGACGAGCGGCCGGATCGCCAATCACGCCGGACTCGATGAGCGGTACGTGCGGGAGTGGTTGGGGGCAATGGTGACCGGCGGACTGGTCGAGTACGATCCGATCGACACGACCTACCATCTTCCGGCGGAGCATGCCGCATTGCTCACGCGCCGGAATTCTCCGAACAATCTCGCCGTTGCCGCCCAGTTTCTTCCGGTGATCGCCTCCGTGGAGGACAGGATCGTCGATTGTTTCCGCGACGGCGGGGGAGTCGGCTACGGGCATTTCGAGCGATTCCACGAGGTCATGGCAGAGGAAAGTTGCCAGACGGTCGTGGCGGCGCTGTTTGATCACATACTACCGCTGGCTGACGAGATCCCGGGCCGGCTGCGAGAGGGCATCGACGTGGCGGACATCGGTTGTGGAATGGGCCGCGCCATAATCGCACTGGCCAGCGCATATCCGAACAGCCGCTTCACCGGATTCGATCTGTCGCTCGAAGCCACGGAGGATGCCGCGGACCGTGCGCGGGTTCTCGGTTTGAGGAACGTCCGGTTCGAGCGACTGGATCTGACGAAATTCGATCGGCCTGCGGCGTTCGACGTCGTGACGGCGTTTGACGTGGTTCACGACCAGGCTGAGCCGGCCAGGGTCCTGGAGAATGTCCGCGCGGCCCTGCGCCCGGACGGGGTCTTCCTGATGCAGGACATCCGGACCTCGAGCCACCTCGAGAACAACGTCGAACACCCCCTCGGCCCGTATCTGTACACGATTTCCTACAACCACTGCATGACGGTCTCACTGTCGAACGACGGCGCGGGGCTGGGAGCCTGCTGGGGAAGAGAGCTGGCTGAACAGATGCTGCGCGATGCAGGCTTCTCGGACGTGTCGGTGAATCAACTCGAGCACGACATCATGAATGATTTCTTCGTGGCCCGAACCTGACCCTGGATTCGATCGCCGGACCTGGACCGCCAGTCAGAGGTCCGTGACCCAGGCTGCGAGGACGAGGTCCGGATCTTCCTGTCTCCTGCGCTCGGCTGAGAGAAAGTCGTAGTAGCCGCACCGCTGTGTTCCGGGATACTCCCGGCACGCCGCGGGGCGCGCTTCGTAGATCGTGCAACTACGCGTATCGGAGTCCAGGAAATGGCAAGCCGTGAGGAACGCGTTGTCGGGCCGGTGCTTCAGGATGCGACTCTCGGGATCAAGGCCGCGCTTCGTGAACCGCCGGCCGGCTGACTCGACATCGATGTCCAGGTGGCGTGCAATCCGTCGCAGGTCCCGCGCGGTGACCGGGGTGTGCGGATACGTGCAACAGAACGCCGGACACTTCTCGCAATCGTAGAATTTGGGGAGCCGCTTCGTCATGGCCGCCAGTCGGATCGTTTCGGATCCTGGTCTCCACCCGTCGACGCAAGCTCCGAGAGCCTGGCATTTGCTGCGTCAAATACGATCTGATCGGCCTCGGTCATCCGCCGGGCGTAGTCGAGAACTTCATCCGTGACCCCCTGGTCTTTAAATTTCGAGGGCGTGCGGTTGTTGAATTCGAATCTTGGTTCGCCCGGAAGGTCCAATACCCGAAACGCCGCCCGAAGCGAGTCCTCGAATCGGTCGACCGTTCCGACGACGGCGAAGTCCTCGAACCCCTCCAACGCCCGTCCGATGACCATCTCCACGTCTTCCTCAAATCCGAACAACTGGGTACGCTTCGCCGGTTCCAGGCCATAGTCGGCACCGGCCAGCAGGCGGGCTTGAACGTTCCACGCTGCGCGGCGGATTACTGGGTCCTCACTCTTCACGAAGTCGAGAAGTGTCATGGACTGCAGCCGAAGCGCCACTTCGTGATGGTCGGTGTCGGGGAACCGCGTAACCTGCGAACGCCAGAAGAAATACGAACTGATGAGCCGATCGACCGGATTCCGGAGAATGGTCAGAAGCCTCGAGTCGGCAGAGACTCGCGCGACGGTCGGGCGGCCAACGTGTCCACTGAGATAGCTGTACTGGCTGAGATCACCCGGACTCAGCTCACCGTACTGCCATGTGAAGTAGTGAGGGGAAATCTCATCCGGCCTGAACGCTGCGCGCAGGCCGAGGCTGAAAGACTGGCCTGCGGTCTTGTGCGATCGCAGCAGAAATACCGGTCGACCGTCGAATCTCGGCCGCAATTTCCACCACGGGAATCTCGGTCTTACCACGCTCGGTTCACTCTACCTTCCGCTGACTCGATGAATGAAATTCACGCGCAGCAAGCTACCCGGGCATCTCATGGCGTCAAGCGAGCCCGGATCCAATACGCGCGGAACGGACCAGCCGGATGCCGACTCAGGCTCTGGCTCACTTCCACCGGTCCTCGCTAGGATGGACACGGCGAAGGGCAGGCGGAGCCGTCTGCAAAGGAAACAGCGACCTGCGGATGTGCATATGTCGAGACGAGTGCGCGGCTGGAAGGCAGATCGAACGGGTTCCCCCAATTCCGGAACGGTAATATGACACCGGCGAGCCGCGGCGGTTTGATCCGGGTTGCTTCGTTTACCGCCGCCTACCTGCTCGTCGCCACCCTGGGAGCGCTGGCTTCCGGCAACAGCGAGTTCGTGTTCTACATCGTCGTGATGGTCGTCCTGGCTGCACTCGTAGGGGTCGTGCACTTCCATATCGGGCTGCCCGAATCCGCCCTCTGGGCTCTGAGCATCTGGGGTCTCGCGCATATGGCGGGAGGACTGGTCACCGTGCCCTCGGATTGGCCGACGCATGGTCCGAACCAGGTGCTTTACAGCCTGTGGCTGATCCCGGACCGACTGAAATACGACCAGGTCGTCCATGCCTACGGGTTCGGAGTCACTACCTGGATCTGCTGGCTCGGACTTCAGGCAACCCTGAGCGGCGCCGGGCTCGACCCTGCGCCGACCGCCGGAAGGCTGGTTCTCGCCTGGGCGGCGGGACAGGGGTTCGGCGCCCTGAACGAAGTCATTGAGTTCGCTGCGACTCTGATGGTGCCGAATACAAACGTCGGCGGCTACCTGAATACCGGTTGGGACCTCGTTTCAAACCTGGTCGGAGCGACTCTGGCGGTCCTGATTGTCTGGTTTTCGTATCGTCGCAGCAGGCCAGCTCTGGAGACGGGAGCGCGAGCCTCGTGAGAGAGCTTCCGGTCCTGTTGGCGGTGATGGTCGTGGTGGGGTGTGGATCTGAATCCTCCGTTCCCGAATCAGACGGCGCGCAGGAACGGGTCGCGGAGGAACGGGTCGCGGAGGGGACGATCAGGCAGGTCGGAAGCGCGCCGAATGCAGTGACACGAATCGAGACCGTGGACGGACCGATCGTGGTGGTCGGGCCGCTGGCTCTGGAGATCGCGCGCGCGTCGGGCGGGGTGGGGAGGGTCTACGGGACAGCATTCTGCAAGCGGTGCCTCGGATACGATCCGGGCGACGAGGTACGAACTGGTGTCCGTCGATGGTCTGAATCCGCTCGTAGGCGTTCTGTTTCTCAGGGACGGAAGCCTCGTTCTCGAAACGATGGGTGGTGATCTGGTGGAGCTCGCCGGCGGAAGCGAACGGATGCGGGCCACCGCCGGCTCAAAGGTGTGGATCACGACCCGAGATGACGGCCGGAGTATTGTGCGCTGGGGAATTCTGAGAGCGCGTGAACAGTGAATCGAAAGACGAGGAGGTCGGCTCGATGCATTTCGTGCGACAGTCTGACGGAGTAGAGGAGGAAGTGGTCGGCGCCGGTCGCGATACAGTGCGCCAGGTCCTGATCGGACCTGATGAAGGACCGCACTTTCAGCTGCGGAAGTTTCGGATCGAGCCGGGCGGGTTCATGCCGATGCACACGAACTCGGTGGAGCACGAGCAGTACGTACTGGGCGGCCGGGCCCGGGTCCGGATCGCCGACGAGACTTTTTCGGTTAAAGTCGATGACGTGGTGCTGATCCCCGCGGGGGTGCCTCACTCCTACGAAGCGATCGGTAAGGAGCCGTTCGAGTTCCTGTGTGTCGTCCCGAACGGTCCGGACCGACTGGAGATCCTGGAGGGGTGAATCTCGAGTACATCTGAGGTCCTGCCAAGCAGCGCCGCCAGCGCGGATGTCGCGGTGGCGTTGCCGGCCCTTCCGCTCGCGTTCGATCTGGTGTATCGGTAGTTGTTTCCGGCAGTCTTGCCACCATTCCCAGGAGCATGAGTCCTTGCACAGACCAGGTCTGTGGGCTGTCGTGGTGTGGACTGTCGTAGCTGCGACTCCGGGCGCCGTTGCCCAGGAACCGGACTCCGCGCCCGCCGCGTTGTACGAGCTGAGTGAGGGTGACCGGGTACGTGTACTCGTGCCTCCAGTTGAGGCGCTAGAGGGTGATGTCGCCCGAGTCGACAGCGGAACACTCGTCCTGCGAATCGATCAGATCACCGAAGGGAAGGGCATGTCGAACGAGCGGTCGGCATCGTTCGAGTCCATCGAAGAACTGTGGACCAGGAGCCGCCGAACCTGGCTCGGAGCCGGGATCGGAGGAGGTGTCGGAGCCGTTCTCGGCGGGCTGACGGGTGCCGTCGCTGCCGGGCTGTGTGAGTACGCGTGTGACGGTGAAACCGCGTCCTTTGTCGCGGTCGGCCTGCTCGGCGCGGCTGCCGGTGCGCTCGTCGGGGGCCCGGTGGGGTCTGCGGTGTCGAGCTGGAGTCTGCAATTCAAACAGGAGGCAGACGGTGAGGGCTGGGCGTACGCGCCCGGTCCGGGGAAGGTCGAGCCGGAAGCGAAGTCAGCGGGCGACCCTGACCCGCTGCGGGGCCGCACGGGTTGGCTGGTCGCGCAGGCCGGAGGATCGCTTTCGAGCTGGTCGGATTCGCAGCAGGCAGGACTGCTCGTCGGAGGCGTTGTCGTTGCTGACTTCGGAGTGCTTCGGATCGGCCCCGAGGTGCTGCTCGGCGGGATCGGGGGGAGCCAGAGTGTTATCTCGTATGGCGGGGTCGTGCACCTACCGGTCGCGCATGGGAGCATGGAACCGTACCTGATCGCCGGCGCCGGCGGCCAGTCCTGGAACTCCACGGGTCCGGACTACAACCAGGTCGATGCCAGCTTGCTCGCCTTGAACGGCGGCTTCGGACTCCGCTTTCCCGTCGGGTCGCACTCGGCGGCGGGCGCAGAGCTCAGAGCTCACCATTCGGTGCAGAATTACGACGGACCAGAGCCCTGGCTGTTCACCCTGGCCGCGACTTTCGGATTCGGCCTGTAGGGACAGTTATGACTACTTTTGTACTGGTCATTCGGAGAATCATGTCCTAGGTTCGGGCGGCGTGCCGGGAGACCCCTGGCGCAGGGGCTCCGGGATCGAGGAGCTGGACAGTCCGCTTCCATTCACCTCAGCCATCGACGGGTATGCCGATGAGCGACCAGATGATTTCCGTGCGACTTCCCGATGGATCCGAGAAGCAGCTGCCGGCAGCTGCGACCGGCGCTGATCTCGCTGCCTCTATCGGTCCGGGTCTGGCCAGGGCCGCGGTAGCGGTGACGGTGGATGGCGAGCTCAGGGACCTGGGCCGGCCCCTGGCGGATGGCGACTCCGTATCGATCGTTACTCGCAGCGACGACAGTGAAGAGGCGCTTTATGCGCTTCGTCACTCCACGGCTCACGTCCTCGCGACTGCGGTCCGGGACTTGTTTCCCGATGCCGGAATTGGCTTCGGGCCTCCGATCGAGAACGGATTCTATTACGACTTCGACGTCCCCCGACCATTCACGCCTGAGGACCTCGATGCGATAGAGAGCAAGATGGTGGAGGTGGCGAAGTCCGGATTCAGTTTCGATCGCCGGGAACTGTCACGGTCCGAGGCTGAGGAGCTGTTTGCGGACGATCCGCTCAAGCTCGAGCGTCTTGCCGAGATTCCGGACGGCGAAACGATCTCGACGTACACCGACGGTCCGTTCACCGACCTGTGCCGCGGACCACATGTGCCGGCGACCGATGAGGTCAAGCATTTCAAGCTACTCTCAGGGGCTGGTGCCTATTGGAGGGGTGACGAGAACCGCCAGATGCTGCAGCGCATCTACGGTACGGCCTTCTTCGATGGAAAGAGCCTCGAAGAGCACCTCCACCGGTTGGAAGAGGCGAAGAAGCGAGACCACAGGAAGATCGGTCAGGCGCTCGACCTGTTCAGCTTCCAGGAGGAGTTTGGGCCGGGGCTCGTCGCGTGGCATCCGAAGGGTGCCCGCATCCAGATGCGGCTTCGACGTTGGATCGAGGATCTGCTCATGGAGCGGGACTACGAATTCGTCTATACGCCGCACGTAACTAGCGAGGCCCTGTTCGAACGATCCGGTCACCTGCCGACCTATGCCGAGAACATGTATCCGGCGATGGAAGGGGACGGAGAATCGTTCCGCGTGAAGCCGATGAACTGCCCGGGACACACGATGATTTACGCGGCCCGGCCACGCAGCTACAGGGATCTTCCACTACGCCTGTCCGAGATCGCCAACGTGTACCGCTACGAGCGCTCGGGAACGCTGCACGGGCTGCTGCGGGTGCGGATGCTGACGATGGATGACGGACACATTTTCTGCACGCCGGACCAGGTGGAGGACGAGATCTTCACCTGCATCGACCTGATCGATGTTGTGATGGGCACGCTCGGGCTGGAGTACCGGCTCGACCTCTCGACCCGACCGGAAAAGCGGATCGGCGATGACGCCAACTGGGATCGTGCTGAGGAGGCATTGCGCGATGCGCTCGGCAGGGTTGGGCGGGAATACGGAATCGACGAGGGCGGAGGTGCGTTCTACGGTCCAAAGATCGACATCAAGTTCAAGGACGCGATCGGCAGGGAATGGCAGGGTGCGACGATTCAGCTCGACTTCAACCTGCCGGAGCGTTTCGAGCTGGAATACATCGGCCAGGACAACAAGCCGCACCGGCCGGTAATGATCCACCGGGCGATTTTCGGAACACTGGAGCGGTTCACCGGATTCCTGATCGAACACTTCGCGGGGGCGTTTCCCGTGTGGCTCGCGCCAGTCCAGGTCCGGGTGCTTCCCATTACCGATGGACATGCGGAAGGGGCGGCGTCCGTGGTCGAGCGACTGCGGGCTGCCGGGTTTGAAGCCGAGCTCGACGAGAGATCGGATACGCTGAGCTACCGGGTCAGGGACGGAGAGATGCAGAAGATACCCTACCTGCTGGTCGTGGGGGACCGCGAACTCGAGGCTGGAACGGTAGCGGTTCGCGCACATGGCGCCGACTCGAAGCAGGTGGTGATGCCTCTCGATGACTTCATCTTGCGGGTAACGGACGAGATCCGGACCCGAGCCCTGGTGCCGTGAGCAGCCCCACGGCGGTGCGGTTCCGGTCGCTGTGCGTGGTGGGGCTCCTGGCCGGCCTCGTCCCAGCCGGCGCGCTGCTGGCTCAGCAGGGGCAAGACTCCGATCTGGAAGCGTCCATGCTCGAGGCAAGGGCGGAGGTGCTCGTAACGGTCCGGGCGGCGCTGTCGACGCTCGGGGACCGGAACGTGGAAGCGCATCGCGAGCTCTTCCTGCCCGAGGCGACGATTACCGCGGTCACGGTGCGAGATGGTGAGCGGACAACCCGGGTACGTACGCTGGAGGAGTCGATCAACTCTATCGCGGCCGTCACCGTCCCGATGGTCGAACGGATCTGGGATCCGGAAGTCCGGGTGGACGGGGAGGTGGCGATCGTGTGGGCGCCGTATGATTTCTACATCAACGACAGCTTCAGCCACTGCGGGCACGACGGGTTTCAGCTGGTCCGCACGGACCGCGGATGGAAGCTGGTCTCTCTGATCCATACGGTCGAGCAGCCGCCGGACTGCGAGTTGCACCCGGACGGCCTGCCGGCCGGAATTCCGGGCACGCCCTGAGTCGCGCCGGGCCCGGAGCGGAGATGCTCCGAAGCTGGGAGCGGACTCGCTCGCTGCCGGGCGGAAGACGACTCTTCTCGCTGCTTGTCGGGCTCCGGGCGCCGTATTCCGGATCGATCGGCGCAATCGTGCAGGAACTCGAGCCGGGCCGTTCGGTCGTTACGCTTTCCGACCGGCGCTCGGTGAGAAATCACCTCCGATCCATCCATGCGATCGCTCTGACGAACCTGGGCGAGCTGTCCAGTGGACTCGCCATGCTCACGACTCTGCCCCCCGGAACCCGGGGCATCGTCGTCGACCTGGAAGTCGGGTTCGAAAAGAAGGCTCGTGGGCTGTTGACAGCGACGGGCACAGCCGTAGCTCCTGCGATCGACAGCCTTTCCGAGGATGATGTGGAGGCGCTCGCTACCGCCGTCATCCGCGATTCTGAGCGGGATGTGGTGGCCGAGGTCAGGGTCCGCTGGCGGATCGGGATCGCGGGCAACTGACGGGCGTGCGTGTTGCCGGACGTGCACGTTCCGGGCTAGCGTTCAACATCCGAAGTTCTCCGTCCCCCGTCCTCGAGGAGTCACGGTGGTTTCCATCGGCATCGAGACTCCGCTCACGCGCGACGCCGGCATCGAAATTCCATTGATCTGCGGCGCCATGTATCCGTGTTCAAACCCCGAGCTCGTGGGTGCGGTGTCCGCCTCCGGCGGGCTCGGAGTGGTTCAGCCGATCTCGCTGACCTACGTGTATGGTCTGGAATTTCGCGACGGAATGCGACGCACGCTCGCGCTGGCGGACGGTCGGCCGATCGGCATGAATGCCCTGATCGAGAAGTCTTCCCGGCGCTATCACAAACGCATGGTGGGCTGGGTGGAGGGTGCGCTGGAGGAGGGTGTCCGGTTCTTCGTCACATCGCTCGGAAACCCACGCTGGGTCGTCGACCTGGCGCATGCGGCGGGCGGGCGCGTGTACCACGACGTCACCGAGCGCCGGTGGGCTCTGAAGGCCGTCGATGCCGGCGTGGACGGTCTGATCGCGGTGAACCGGCGCGCCGGAGGACACCCGGGCGATCGGACGGTGGATGCATTGCTCGACGAGGTGGGCGATCTTGGCCTGCCGGTGGTGTGCGCGGGAGGCGTCGGGTCGAAACGGGAATTTGTCCAGGCGCTCGACCTCGGCTACGCGGGCGTACAGATGGGGACCCGTTTTATCGCCACTGACGAATGTGGCGCCAGCGATGCTTACAAGCAGGCGATTGTCGCCGCGGACGAAGACGACATCGTGTGGACAGAGAGGATCACCGGCGTCCCGGTAGCGGTGATCCGAACACCGTTCATAGATCGCACCGGTACGCGAGCGAGCCCGCTGTCCAGACGGTTGCTACGCGGTCGCAGGACGAAGAAATGGATGCGCACGTTCTACGCGCTCAGGTCGTTGTGGCGGCTCAAACGGGCATCCCTCGATGAAAGCGGCACGCACGAGTACTGGCAGGCCGGAAGAAGCGTGGAAGGAGTGAAGTCGATCAGGCCGGCCGGGACCATTGTGCGGGATTTCGCCGACGCAGCGAGGACCTGGCAAACGGATTCGCAGAGCCGGCCGAAGCCGGGGCGGGACTAGGATCCCGGCTGTTCGGCTTTCTCCGCCAGGATCTCCGCCGTCACGTCACCGTGCGAGGCGTGCCAGACCGGTTGTCCGCTATACAGGAGAATGACCTGAGGGGACTGATGTGGGATGCCCAGTCTGTCGGCGATGGCGCGAGCGAGATTTCGCTCACGGATGACGTCGACCACGAATACCGGGATCGACCCATCCACTTCCTCGAAGCTGGTTACCTGCCGATATGCCCTGGTGCTCGTACCGCACATCGTGCTGTGCTTGAACAGAAAGGCCCGGTCGCAGGCGAGTGCCTGTTCGAACTCCGTCTCGTTTCTCACCGGAATCATCCTGGCAGCTCGCCTCGATCCGTAGCTGAATCAATCCGACCCCGGAGCACGGTGACCGCAGCTCCCTCGAGCGTCACCCGGTCTCCCCGGTCCGTGACCCGAACCGTTCCGCCCCGGACGGAGATCTGCCGGCCGGTAACGATGTCCCGGCCCAACTTCCGCGCCCACCACGGCCCCAGGGCACAGTGCGCGGAGCCCGTGACCGGGTCTTCGTCCACCCCGCAGGCGGGCGCGAAGAACCGGGACACGAAATCGACACCAGGGTAGCTCGCCGCCGTGTCCGCAGCCGCTAAAGACGTGACCATCACGCCTCGTGCGTCGACCGCGGCGAGAGCCCTGAAATCCGGCGCGACAGATCTGACGTCCGCCTCCGTTGGAAGTTCGACCAGCCAGTCCATGCGATTGAACCCGGTCGCAGTTGGAAACGGGATCCGGCCATCCGGGGCCAGCGCGTCTAGCAGGGCAGGCGGAGCACGATCTTCGGCCACCGGCTTCGAGGGGAAGTCGAGCGAGATCAGAGCTTCCCCGGCGCGGCTCGCCTCGAGCACGCCGCTGAGCGTGTCGAACCGGAGCGTCCTGCCAGGTGGTGAATGTCCCTCCGTCCACAGCACGTGCGCCGACGCCAGCGTCGCGTGGCCGCACAACTCCACTTCGACCGCCGGCGTGAACCAGCGCAGCCCCCAGCCGGATTCGACGGGGTGGAGAAAGGCTGTCTCCGACAGGTTGACCTCCGCGGCCACACTCCGCATCCATGCCTCGGATGCCGGCGCCTTGAGTACGCACACCGCGGCGGGGTTTCCTTCGAACGGGACTTCTGAGAACGCATCCACGATGGAGATCGGTCGATCCATCAGATTCCTCCCGACGGTCCGGGCCCGTGACTCAGAGATACGGAGAGAACAGCCACGCGACTCCGTCCCGCAGTTTCAGAGCCAGGTGACGGTTGTCAAGCTCCTCGATCGAAACCGGACGGGAAGTGTCGATCCGGTCCGCCACGAATCGTTCGAGTCGCGCTACGAGCGTCGGGTCATAGGCCTCGACGTTGAATTCAAAATTGAGACGATAGCTCCTGGGGTCCCAGTTGCCGGACCCGAACAGCGCCCACACTCCATCCACCAGCATCAGTTTCGTGTGATCGAATGGTGGCGGTGTGAGCCACACCCGGCAGCCGGAGTCGAGAATCTGGTCGAGCTGAGAGTTCATCGCCCAGCCGACGGTTCGCAGATTGTTCTGGCTCGGAATCAGGACGTCAACGCGAACGCCCCTCAGAGCCGCGGTATTCAGGCCGGAAAGCAGCGCCTGGTCCGGGAGAAAGTACGGCGTCATGATCCGCACCGAGTGATCCGCACCGGCAAGCGCCGCGAGGAAGGTGGAATGAAGACGCTCGAATTCGTCATCCGGTCCGTCCGACACTCCCCGCGCCACGGCCTCCCCGTGTGGTTCGAGCGACGGAAACCAGCCGGGGCTGAACAGCTCTTCGCCACAGGAAAACACCCAGTCCTTGGCGAACGCCTCCGCCAGGTGTCGGACCACCGGCCCCTCGAGTCGAAAGTGAAGGTCCTGGACCGGATGAGCCGAGGTAACGGCGATGGTCGAACCCTCACGAATGTTCAGGCCTCCCGTGAATCCGACCTGGCCGTCGACCACCAGGATCTTTCGGTGATTTCGGAGATTCATATAGGGCATGCGCCACGGGACGAACTGGCCGAGGAACTCCTGTACCGGGATGCCCCGTTTGCGGAGGACGTGCGGTGCCCGCGGCTTGCTGTAGGCGGCACCGACCCCGTCGACCAGGACGCGCACGGCAACGCCGCGCCGATGCGCACGGTCCAGGGCGTCGATGAACTCGGTTCCCGCCCGGTCCACGTCGAAAATGTAGGTCTGCATCATCACCGTAGACGATGCCCGGTCTATCGCATCGAGCATCGCCGGGTAGGCTTCGTCTCCGCACACCAGTGGTTCGATCCGGTTGCCCAGCAGCAGCGGCAGCCGGGTGACCTCCCCCACCGCGCGTACGAGGCCTTCGATCGAACGAGTGACATCCGGAAGGTCCAGGTGGACGACGGGCGGTGGCAGGGCAGCGGCCCTGCTCTCCGACAGCAGAGTGATCTCGTTCTGGATCCGGGCACCCTTCCGGCGGATCCGATTGACGCCGAGCAGCAGGTAGAGCAGGCCACCGCCGAACGGAACGAGCCAGATCAGGCCGACCCAGCCGATCGCAGCCCGAACTTCCCGTTTGTGCAAGATCGCGTGTGCGGACGCCACGACGGCGAAGACGAGGTCGAAGAGTCCGATCGCATACGGCCACAGGGCCGACATTTTCATGTACTTGGCCTAACTCGCTCGCGTTGACGAGGGACCGGTAAGGTCGGTACCCTTGCGGTTGCCCGCGGACCGTAACGATTTGACTGCCGCGGGAAGCGTAAACCTAATGACAGGCGAGAGGTCCGGACACGGAATGAGCAGCGACGGCCGCCTGACGAACGCCATGCGCTGGTTACTGGCCGGTGCCTGCTTCGTGATCATCGTCGCGGGAGCACGGGCAGCGGAGCCGATTCTCGTGCCAGTCCTGCTGGCCGTGATGCTGGCGATCATCTGTGTGCCACCGATGCAATGGCTGTCAGGCCACGGAGTCCCCGCGTGGCTGGCCATCGTGCTGGTCGTGCTGTTCGTGCTCGCCGTCGGATCGGCGTTCGGCACGGTGATCGGTACGTCCCTGATCGACTTCTCCACCTCACTGCCATACTACCAGGCCCGGCTCCAGACCGAGCTGGCCGGACTCGTGGCCTGGCTCGCGGGGCACGGAATCGAACTGTCGAGCCGCATTCTGCAGGAGACCTTGAACCCGGGAGAGGTGTTGCGCGTCGCCGGTCGCATCTTCTCCGGCGTCGGCGACGTATTGAGTCGGATCGGCCTGATCCTGTTGCTCACCGTGTTCATCCTGTTCGAGTGGGGAACGGTAACGGGCAAGATCCTGGTAGCGTTTCCCGACTCGGCGGAAGTCCACCTGGCCCAGCTGTCCCGGGTGGCCGAGAACGTCAAGCGATACCTGGCCCTGAAGACTGTGCTAAGTCTTGCCACCGGGGCCCTCGTGGCGTTCCTCCTGACCGTGCTCGGTGTCGACTACGCCCTCTTGTGGGGATTGCTCGCCTTTCTGCTCAACTACGTCCCGACGATCGGCTCGATCATCGCCGCGGTGCCGGGTGTGATCCTGGCGTTTCTCCAGCTCGGTTGGGACGGCGCGTTGATCGCGACGATCGGCTACCTGGTGATTAACATCACGATCAGCAACCTCATCGAGCCGCGGGTCCTCGGTCAGGGCGTCGGGCTATCGACCCTCGTCGTTTTCCTCTCCCTGCTGTTCTGGGGCTGGGTGCTGGGTCCGGTCGGAATGCTCCTTTCGGTGCCCCTCACGATGATCTTCAAGATCTTCCTCGAGGGGAATGAAGACACCCGGTGGATCGCGGTCCTCATGGGGCCGAGGGTCACGCCGGAGATCGGTACGAATCCCGAACCTGGAGCCGTGGTCACGTGACTCGAATGGACCTCCCGGTATTCGGGGAGGAGCGCGGCGAAGCGCTCATCGGAATGGTGCATCGCTCGGTGATCGGCGAAGACGAAGCGGTGGTGGGTCCGTTCGGAGTCAGGAAAGTCATCTACTGCGACTACACGGCCTCCGGCCGCTCTTTGTCCGTGATCGAGGACTTCCTCAGGGAAGCGGTGCTGCCGCTGTACGCGAACACGCACACGGAGAGCTCTGGTACCGGCCGGCAGACGACCCGGTTCCGCGAGGACGCGCGCCGGATCATCCGGCGCGCCGTGGGGGGGCTGGAGGAGCACGCTGTGATCTTCTGCGGCTCGGGTTCAACCGGGGCGATCGATCGTCTCATCGGGGTGCTGAACCTTCGCATCCCACACGACCTCGATGTGCGTTACGGGTTGTCCGAGCACATCCCGGCGGAAGAGAGACCCGTCGTGTTCATCGGCCCGTACGAGCATCACTCCAATGAGTTGCCGTGGCGGGAGTCGATCGCCGACGTGGTGACGATTCACGAAGACCTGCACGGCGGAATCGACCTGGACGAGCTGGAGGCCCGGCTGGTCGAGTACAAAGACCGGCCCTTGAGGATCGGGAGCTTCTCGGCCGCGTCGAACGTGACCGGGATTACATCCCCGGTGCGCGATGTCTCGATCATTCTGCACCGTCACGGCGCGCTTTCTTTCTGGGACTTCGCTGCTGCGGCGCCCTATGTACGGATCGAGATGGGGCCGCAGGGTGACAGTGGAGACGATGCACTGGACTACAAGGACGCGATCTTCCTTTCACCGCACAAGATGATCGGTGGCCCGGGTACCCCCGGGGTGCTCGTCGCGCGCCGGGAACTGTTCAGCAATTCAGTCCCCGACGTGGTCGGCGGTGGAACGGTTTCCTATGTGAACCCGACCGAGCATTACTACCTGGACGACCCTGAGGTGCGCGAAGAGGGAGGTACACCGGCGATCATCGAGTCGATCAGGGCCGGGCTCGTATTCCTGCTGAAATCGGCGGTGGGTGAGGAAGTGATCCGTACTCGCGAGGAGAGCTTCATTCGCGCCTATCGACGAGTGACGCCTGTTGCCGCCCGAGTGTCGCCCGGTTGTCGCCCGATTGTCATCCGGTTGTCGTCCGGTTGTCGCAAAGAGGGCAGGCGGCCCGGTCAACGGCCAAGCAAAAGAGAGCATGAACTGCCAACGGCTGATCGTGGATCAGCTTCGACATGTCGGCCGACTTGGCACCGAGGAAGAATGTCGACCCGCACTCGGCACCGAGATCAAACTCGATTCGCACTGACACCCGAGGTTGAACGTCGACTTGTACTCGGCACCGAGATCAAACCTCGACTCGGCACTGACACCGGAAGGTGGAACACGGGGATCGCCCCGGTACTGAGGTTGAAATCGTCGACCTGCACTCGATGAAGTCGCCGGCTGCCGCTCTGCCACCGGTCGCAGGGATGGCAAGACTTTAGTACAACACTCACCACATTCTTCAAAGTTTGCTCCGAGCGGCCCCCGACACATGACACAGGGGCGAGGGGGTGAGGGCCGTGAGCGCCCGTCGCAGCAGCTTGGACGTGCACAGGTTGCAAAGAACGGTGAGGCCACCGGCTCGGCCACTCATGGCAGAAGCATGGCAGGCACCTCGAGGGCACTCGGTGGGAGGTGCAAGGAGCACAACTCCTTCGTGGTTACTTTGGACCGTCTCACGAGGCTTGACGTGCATGACAACCGAGCTGCAGCATGCCACTCTACGAGTGCGTCGAGTGTGGGTACACGACTCGCCGCGCGTCCAACCTCAAGCGGCACCTCGAGCGTGCCCGTTTGCGCGGCTGTGCGTCGTCCACCAAAGCGTGCCGCTTGTGCTCAGTTTTGTGGGCGCACTTTTTTCCCGACGTGTGGAAGTTGAGGCGTCACGCTCGGTCGTGCCGCAGCAGCAGCAGCAGTGCACAGAAACAATCGCGCAGGCCAAAGCGGCGGGGGGCGCATCGAGTCGTCGACGTGGCTGCGATGCTCGAGGCTCGGCTCAATCAGACGCACGCGGGAACGCGGTATGTGAGTCAAGGCCACGGCCACGGGCGAGGCTGCGCGTCTGTGGACACAAATCATGTGCTCGCGTGTCGGGCGGAACAGTCAACCGACCGCGTGCCGACGCTGCGAGGCGACACGTGGGAGCGCAACCACCCCACGGCGACCGATGCTGCAGGCGAGCGTAGTGACCGCCACGTCGAGCTCGGTGGGGCGCGCGCGCGTCCTCGCAAAAGAGGCCCGCAAGCTTTTTGACACCGACCGCCACGTCGTGCTCCGCTTGCCCCAACACCTTCGGACAGAGCTGAGCTCCGCTGTGGACAGCGGTGAGCTCGAGGTGTGCGCCGAGCGTGCCACCCCGCTGCACGTGTTTGGCACGGACAAACCCGACCCGACCGCCGCGCCTCGTACAAGTTCATGAGGCGCCGCGTGCACCGTGGCGCGGTTTCCCGTGCTCTTGGCCGTGCCGTGGCGAACCTGTCGCGGAACTTGGCCGCATCGGGATTTCTTGGCGCGACGGTCCCCGACGAGGCCGACTGCGCAGTGCTCAAGACGACCACACAAGGTCGAAGCGCTCGTCCGCGCAGAAATTTCACGTCGACAGCACGTTTGGGGCAGCCGGTGGTGCCGCGTTCGTTTGGACGGCTCGCTGGTGCGGCGCACCGCGCTTCGCTTTCGCTGATCGTGCCGCTGACGGCGCGGCGGTGGCCAACCGCCATCGATCACTGCCCCGAGCTGACGCGAGCCGTGCAGAGCAACGCGTGGGAGGGCATGGGGCACGCCGCACGTGCTCGATGTGCCCGCGACGGCGCCTCTCGCATCGACCTGCAACCGTGCGAGGACGTGCTGCTGTTTTCGCACTGTTGGCCACACCGCGGGGCCGCCACGAGCATCAACCTGCGCCTGTTTGTGCCGCTTCGCTGCGCGGACGCACTCGTCACCGACACGAGCCCAACACGGGTGGTCGTGGCCGTCTGATCAGCGTTTTGACTCGTGTTGGGGGTCTCGTGGCAAGTTGCTGAGGCATGCTTGCAATCCTTAGCCGACGTAGGTTCTGAAAATGTGATTGACGAGAGGGTGTGGGACATTGCGGAGCTCAAAAAGATGGCATCAATACATTGGTGCCCCTTGTCGAGCAATCTTATCATAGGTGGATCAATGTTGTATGTGTGAGATCGTGTGTGTGTGTGGAGAGCGAAGCAGTACTGTATGTATAAGAGTGAGACAATGCTTGCGTGTGTCTGCACGAGGGAGACAGATTCTCTGTTAAAACAGATGCCACGCGTGCGCGTTCATGGGGCACGGGACGCTCAGATGCAAAAGTAGGCTTTAATGACGACATGGATGTTCAAGCCCGTCCTTGACACTTGCACTATGATGCTGCTCACGAGGTATGTCCTGGAGTCCGACACTCAAGCTCAAAAGCAGACACTCACTCACACATCCACTCACTCCCACACACTACCCTCACACATTCACTTACGTTCACATTAAGCAAAAGCAAAAGCAAAAGCAAAAGCAAAAGCAAAAGCAAAAGCAAAAGCAAAAGCTCGACCACGGTTTGTTGAGGCACCCACGTAAACTTGTTAATGTGAGTGAGTGAGTGTGTCTTTAATGACGACATGGATGTTCAAGCCCGTCTTGACACTTGCACTGTAGTGCATGAGTAAACAGAGCGAACCGTAAGGAGTGCCCGCATCTCGCCTGCTGCGCCATGCACACACTCCATACACACTAAATAATGGCTTTCGTGCACACAGATACGTACATTCACACACTCGGCTTTCGTGCACACAGACACGTGCACGCGAGGACGTGCTGCTGTTTTCGCACTGTTGGCCACACCGCGGGGCCGCCATGCCCAAATGGAGCATTGGACGAAACTCTGCAATAAATGTAACAATGGCATCCGAGTCGAGGCGGCTGACGGGTGGATGAAGAATGACTCGGGCGAGCCATAGCAAGTCTTTGCGACAGGCGGGCGAGCCGTAGCAAGTCTTTGCGGCAGGCGGGCGGACACACTCTGAGAACGGCTGACGCGCGAGCCATAGTTTGCATGTTGTCAGACTTTTATTCTAAAACAACCCCTTCCGGCTGTGCGCACGCAGCGGCACAAGAGTCGTCCTGATGCGGGAGGCGCCACGGGGGCAGATGCAGGGTGTTGCCGCTGAACTGTCCCCGAATCACTCACTCCTCACTCCTTGGCACCGGCGGCGGGCAGCGCTTGCTCGATGGCGTCCCGCCCCGTTGACCGGGCGCGGCTGAGCGCAGTCGTTTCCGTCTGCAAGAGGTGATGCCGTGTCCGTTGGCCGGCATACGCAGCGCAGGACGGGCGGCAGGAAGACACACAAACCTTGCTCTTGGTGTTGGGGTTGGCGCCGTTGTCGAAGAGCGCCTGTACGATGCCGACGTAGCCAAAGTGGGCGGCCCGCAGCAGCGCCGTCTCCCCGAGCTCGTCTTCTTCGTCCGGGTGTACCCCTCGGCGAGCAGCGCCCGCGTTTGAGCCGCGTCCCCGTCGTCGGCGGCGTAGTACAGGTCCTCGCCCTTGGTCGCCCTGTGCGCAGAGCAACGAGCAGTCAGCCTCCGAGTACACGGGTGCACGGCACAGAGGGACGGGCTCTCACCACCGGTCGTCGACATCCTCCTCTGACCGCCGCCTGACCACTCCGGCCCGTCCGATGGCCTCGAGGTTCGGAAAGGTTGAGGGGAGCGGTCCGAGCTTTGTGGGCTTGAGCTGCAGCAGTAGCCCGCGAATACCCGTTTGCTTGGCCGCCAAGCGGGCCGCCGCCTCTTTCCGGCATTTCGCCGGACGCCGCCACAGCGAGCACCGGGCCGAGCTCGGCGTTGAACTCGAGGAGCTTCTTGAGCGCCGCCCCCATCTGCATCGCCCGCTTTTTCCGCGCTCGCTGCTGCCGGAGGGCCGCCTTTGTCGTCATTCGAGCCCGTGTGTGACTGTGGGGTCGGCAAGAGGAGTCAGCGCTGTGGGACGCACAAGAGAAACCATTAAATACCATCGCGTTGCGTGCAAGCTTAAACGCACTCAACAAGGGGTACGGCTCACGTTGCAGTAGAGCTTTGAAGATCGGTTGGATCACGGTGGTTGTGATGTCAACATCTTGGTTCCCAACGGCGAGGAGACTTGTTGCAGGGATGGTAGTCAAAAAGATGTTCGACACGTTGAGACCCACGGGCGAGGAGACTTATTGCAGGCGATGGTAGCCAAAAAGATGTTGACATCTTGCGTGCTTGAAGGTCTTGTCACAGCGCGGATGCGCCATCGGCAGGCGCGTGTTCGCATTTGAACACGCGCTTTCGTGTGAGGAAAGTTCAAACAATAGAGTTTCAAACATTACGATGGGCGAGCAGCGACAGTTGACCCCCTACGGCGCCCCCGACGTCTGACTGATTGCAGTGCCACACGACGTGAGGTGAGGGTTTCTTTTGATGCCAATGTCTTGGCGCTCGCGCCGAGTGCTGCTGTGATGCCCCCACACAGCCCCTACACAGCTTGTCATTGCTTTCACACCTCAAGCAAGCTGCCGTTACAAGGTGCAGCTTGCGAGCGATGATTGTCACCCACGCGCTCCATCTCACGGCA
Source organism: uncultured Gemmatimonadota bacterium (assembly GCA_942490755.1). Lineage (GTDB taxonomy): Bacteria > Gemmatimonadota > Gemmatimonadetes > Palauibacterales > Palauibacteraceae > Carthagonibacter. The sequence goes on along the minus strand of CALNYN010000023.1, from coordinate 671 downwards.
CTTCCGCGTGCCCTGTGCTTCCCTCTACTCCGCACTCCGTGCTTGTGCCAACTCACCCTGCCTCGCACATCGCTCTCGTTTGCGCGAGTGGGGTGGGGAGGTGGGCGGCGTGTGGTTGGGAGTGCAAGAACGAGAGCGCAGCGAACGCGCACGTTGTGCGCCACACGTCTCTCCTCGCAGGAAAGTCTGCGTTGCGCCAACTCGCCCCGCCTCTCACCTTGATGCGCGGACACCGCCGAACACGATCCTCTGCGCTTTGCACACACGAAGCCCTCTCTCGCGGGTACTACGCCGCCGAAGACGGGGACGCGGCTCAAACGCGACGACAGACCCGACGACAAACCAGACGACAACCCGACGACAACCCGGCGACAGACCCGACGACAATGGACGCCCAACCCGACGACAACCGACGACAAACCCGACGACAGACCCGACGACAAATCCGACGACAAACCCGACGACAACCCGGCGACAAACCCGACGACAGACCCGACAAACCCGACGACAATGGACGCCTAACCCGACGACAATGGACGGCAAACCCGACGACAGACCCGACGACAAAACGGGCGACAGACCCAATAAAACGCGACGACAGACCCGACGACAATGGACGGCAAAGCCGACGACAACGGACGCCCAACCTGACGACATCACATCTACTTGTT
>CALNYN010000022.1:0-24729 GCA_942490755.1 uncultured Gemmatimonadota bacterium | reverse complement strand
CGGACCGAACGATCTCGGTACTGAAGTCTGACCATGAGCGCGACCGGGTAAGTACCGAGTAGGCGAGCACGTCCTGGCCGAATACCGTTCGCGTAATCGTGCCCGCGACCAGGGACGGCCGGACGCCGGACTTGGTCGTTCCGAGATCGGTGCCACGTCCGGCCCCGTCCTCGATCGTGATGTACTCGTATTCGCAGACATCCGCGCTGATGGCGAACGCCAGCTCGTCAGCGACTCCGAGCGCTCCGGGGTTTTAGGAGTTGCCGCTGATGCCGCCAACGCTGCTGATCACGGCTCCGCTGAGCAGAGATGCCCGCGGACCGTACTGTTGCGACCAGTACTGGGAATCCTGGGCCATCGCGGGGCTCGCCGCGGCGAGCGATCCGCCGACGGCGATCAGCGTGAACGCAGTCTTCGGAAACCTCCGGGAGTGAGGGTGCCGTTGCCTATTGGGGGTCTTCACACGCGACTCCCTTGGTGGCCGGCGGAGCCAAGAAAGCGGTCGTCTGCGTTTCGCGCCGCCGCTTCAATGGCCCTTCGGGAGCTGGAGATTCATGCCGGCGAACAGCTGACACTTAGGCTGACCCGTACCGTTGTGCAGGATCGTCATCTGCGGCTCGATGAGGGGTTCTTCAGGGAGAGGCGATCAGGTCTTGCGCGGCTTAAAATCGGTCCAGAGCCACGTATTCAGCCGCGAACACCTCGGCGGGGTCCCGTCCAGCGGCCGGTCGCTCTACCGGATCGGAACGACCTGTACACCTACGACCAGCGTCCAGTCAGTCTCGAGCTGCGGTCCGTCGAGGTGGCGGACGAGCGGTAGCAGAGCCTCCGCGGCGACCCGGAAGGCACTCCACTTCGGGACATAGAAGTTGACCCCGAGCCCTGCCTCGATGAGGGTGCCGGCCTGGAGATTCGGGTCCGCCGTCGGCACCACATTCGGGTTGACACTCGGGGCCGGGTCGGCCCCGTCGATGTTCTCGGTCCGCTGCGCCAGGAGACGGACGGACCCGGAGAAGCTGCGGCTGAAGGCCCTGGCCCACCACGCGGTCGCAGAGTAGCGATTGCCGAGCGTCCAGCCCCGGTCGTTCTCACCGAGCCGGATAGCCGCCAGGCCCTGCGCGCCCCAGGACCAGTCGCCCGTCTGCCCGAGCCAGGTGAGTCCAGGCTCGAGGTCGAAGGTGCCGGAGCCGTTCTGCATCGGGTAGGGGAGCTGGACTTCGACACCATCGCTCGTCGGGAGGATGCCCTTCTGCTCGATCGATCCGGTTGGAATGCTCACCACTGCGTTCATGTGCAGGGATTGCCGCCCCCATTCGGCCAGGCCGATCAGCCCCCCGAGCTTCACGTCCCCAATACCCCCCGATTCCGTCGTGAACGCCCCCCCCATGCGGGTCAGGTGGTCCATGGACCGGTCGACGAGAGGAAGCATCCCCATCACAGTGATCCCATCTGAAGGTGCCCACATCGCCCCGAACATGTGCATCCCCATCGTCAGGTCGGTCGGTGTCACCATGTAGCCGTAGCCGTCAGGGTCGATCACCTCTGCGTCGGCCACGGACTCGGTGCCGACCCTCATTCCCGCCATGTCCATGAACATGAACCGGTACGAGAGCATCACTTCGCCGGCGTGGTGGCGGTGGTCGCCCATCACTCCGATCGGCGCGTGGCTGTCAGGGCGCGACGGGCTCCACTGCGCGACAGCCGGCGTGGCTGAAACGATCGTGAGTGTGAACGCGATCACCCCTCGGACGGTAGCGCCTCCGGGCGCGAAAATTCTAGCCATATCTCATTCTTCCCAGGGTCTTGCGGGCATTCTCGCGGTCGAAGCGATGGGCCCGCCAGTTGTCAGGTACGCCCGCGGTGATCAGCGTGCCGCAAACACCTCCGCCAGCACCCGGTGAACCAGCTTGGCCGCGATGAAGTCGCTCGCGTGCTCACCCGGCAGCGGTAGCAGCTCCACGACATCGAACCCGACGATCCGCCGCTCGCGAGCCACGCGGCGAACCAGCTCGTTCACCTCGTACCAGCCGAGTCCGCCGGGTTCCGGCGTCCCGGTGGCGGGAAGCAGGGATGGATCCAAAGCGTCCAGGTCGATCGTCAGGTAGACCGTCTCCGGCAGCAGCTCCACGACCCGGTCTATCCAGCTACTGTCGCTGCGCCCGGCGACTTCGTGCGCCCAGAACACCCGGTCGGGATCGAGCCCGGGCATCTCCGAGGCATCCACGGCCCGGATCCCGACCTGCACGATCGGACATAGCTCGCGGGCCCGCGCCATCACGCAGGCATGATTGTGTGTGGAGCCCTCGTAGGACTCCCGGGTGTCCCCGTGGGCGTCGATCTGCAGCACGCCGACTCCCGGGTACGCATCCGCCGCGGCCTCGACCGCGCCGATGGTCACGGAGTGCTCGCCCCCGATCACTACCGGCACCGCACCCCTCGCCAGCACTTCAGCCGCGGCGGCCCGCACCAGCTCGGCCAGCTCCTCCGGTCCTCCGTCGTGCAGGATCGGGGGCAGCGTGACGATCCCCCGCTTCCAGGGCTCGGAATTGGTCTGGATGTCGTAGAGCTCGATCGTCCCGGACGCGTCGAGCAGCGCCGATGGACCCCGGTCGGCGCCCTTCCGCCAGGTGCTGGTCAGATCGTACGGCACCGGAATGATGGCCGCAGCCGCTGCGTCCGAATCGGCGATAACGCCGTCCTCGCCGAGAAACGGCGGATACGCAAGATCTCCGGGCGTCGACGCCGATCCGTTCACTCGAGCGCCTCCAGGTACGTGTATCCCTCCAGCGCGTTCTGATAGAACCGGAGCAGCGTCCGGGTCTCTGGAAGCGTCATGCGCCCTGCCCGCACGGCCGACTCGCAGTCGCGGACCAGCCGGGGATACAGCCGGTCGACATCGTACTGCATGTAGCCGAGCACCTGCCGTGCCGTGTCCCCCTTCACGAATTCCTCGATCGACCAGCCGCCCTCTTCGTGAAGACCGATATGCACGACGTGTGTATCACCAAACAGGTTGTGCAGATCGCCGAGCGTCTCCTGGTAGGCGCCGACAAGGAAGACCGCGAGGTAATAATCCTCTCCCGCCTGGAGCTGGTGCAGTTCGAGTGACTTCTTCACGTCTCGCACGTCCACGAATCGGTCGATTTTTCCGTCCGAGTCACAGGTCATGTCAGCGAGCACCGCGCGGTGCGTCGGTTCCTCGTCGAGGCGGTGGATCGGCATGATCGGGAACAGCTGGTCGATTGCCCAGCTGTCCGGCAAGGACTGGAACAGCGAAAAATTGCAGAAGTAGGTCTCGCTGAGAATCTCCTCCAGCGTTTCCAGTTCTTCCGGAGGCGTCTCCATGCGGCCCATCACGTCGGCGACGCGGGCGCAGGTGGCCCAGAACAGCTGCTCGGCGAGGCCCCGGAGCTCGAGACTCAAGTAGCCCAGATTGAACAGGTTCAGGGACTGTTCACGTGCCTGGACCACATCATGGTAGGCTTCGACCAGCGTCCGCTCGTGCACCGACTCGTAGGCGTACGCGAGGTCACGGATCGGCTGGGGCAGATCCTCGTCATCTGCGACATCCACTGACTCGGAGTAGGTGGTCCTCGGTCCCGCGGCGCCCAGGACGTTGACCACGAGAACGCTCTGGTAGGCTGCCATCGCCCGACCGGACTCGCTGATGATCGTGGGGTGCGGCACCTCCCGATCGTTACACACGCTGGCGATCCGGTACACGACCTCGTTGGCATATTCCTCTATCGTGTAGTTCATCGACGATGGGAAGTTCGTCCGGCTCCCGTCGTAATCCACTCCGAGACCGCCGCCTACGTCCACGTACTCGATCCCCACCCCGAGGCGCACCAGTTCGGCATAGATGTGTCCCAACTCTCCGACCGCCTCCTTCAGCCGCCGGATGTCCTGTATCTGGCTCCCCGTGTGGCAGTGCACGAGCTTCAGGCAATCCAGCATTCCGTGCGCCGCGAGCAGCTCGATCATCTCGAGCACCTCGCTGACGAACAGGCCGAACTTCGATTTCTCGCCCGCCGAATCCCGCCACCGCCCAGCGCCCTGGCTGGCCAGCTTCACCCGCACGCCGATCTTCGGCTTCACTTCGTAGCGGTCGGCGTGCTTGAGCAGCAGGCGGAGCTCGCTGAAGTTTTCGACCACGGGGATGATGTTCCGACCCAGCTTCGCCGACAGGATGACGGCCTCGACGTAGCTGTCGTCCTTGAATCCGTTGCACACGATGAGGCGGCCAGGCGAGTCCTCGGTCATCGCCATCACCGCCAGAAGCTCGGGCTTCGATCCGACTTCGAGACCGAAGTCGTAATCGGTTCCGTAGCGGAACACCTCCTCCACGACCGGGCGCTGCTGGTTCACCTTGATCGGGTAGACGGCCACGTACCGGCCCTCGAATTCGTTCTCCTCGATCGCAGCCTGAAACGCATCCCGGAGCGTGCGCAACCGGTGGGCCAGGATCTCGGAGAACCGGATCAGTAGCGGCGCCGTGAGGTCCCGGTCGCGCAGTCCCTCGACGACCTCGAGCAGATCGATCTCGGAATCCGTGGTCGCGTGCGGCCGGACGACGACGTGTCCGTCCGCGGAGATGTCGAAGTATCCCTGCCCCCATGCACCGACCTGGTACAGTTCGGCGCTGTCTTCGGGCGTCCAGCGTGTGCCGCGAATCCCGGGAGCGCTCTTGCGCGTATTCATGGGTGCGAAGATACCTCGCACCCCCTCTGCCGGGAAGTTCGCGCGGGCGTTTCAACCGTTGGATCGGCGGCGGCGTCTAACCGGGCGACCGGTGTGTTCCTGCGACCGATGGAGGAGAGAATGTTCGACCGTTCGAAGTCAGGGAGTCCCGCCGCGCTGTTCGGGGCTCTCGTATGTTTCGCCGCACTCCCCGGCGCTGCGATTGCCCAGCAGGCGGAGACGTTCCGGCTCCAGGGGAACGAAGTCGCCATCTACAACCTCGCGGGGAAGGTCCAGGTCAAGGGTGGATCGGGATCGGACGTAGCCGTGTCGGTGCGTCGCGGGGGCTCCGATGCCGGTCGACTGGCCGTGCAGACCGGAAACGCAAATACGCATCAGAAGGGGTTCGGGACGGTGAATTCCCTGCGAGTCGTGTACCCGCAGGAGACGATCGTCTACGCCGACGGCAACGGCAGCTCCGAACTCAGGGTGCGGGACGACGGCACGTTCTTCGGTGACTCTGATGATGGAAAGAAGATCAAGATCCGGGATTCCGGGTCCGGCGTGAAGGCGCACGCGGATCTCGACATCACGGTTCCAAATGGGCGCTCGGTGCTCGTTGCGCTCGCGATAGGAGAAGTCAGGGTCGAGAACGTGAACGGCCGGCTGTACGTGGACGTGGCATCCGCCGACATCTGGTCCTCAGGCGGCAAGGGTGACTTCGTGTTCGACACCGGATCCGGAGACGTCGAAGTCAAGGGTCACGATGGCGGCCTGGTGTGCGACACGGGATCCGGCGACGTGCTCGTCGAGAACGTGAACGGCGGCGAGCTGAATTTCGACACCGGCTCAGGTGACGTGAGCGGCCGGGGAATCCGTGGCAGTGCCCTGCGCGCCGACACGGGCTCGGGCGATGTCGAGCTTCACGACGTGAGCGTGGATCGGATCAACGCGGACACGGGCTCCGGGAATGTGACGCTGGATCTGGCCTCAGCGGCCAGTGATATCCTGGTGGACGTGGGGAGTGGCGACGTGCTGCTTCGGCTGCCCGACGGATTCGGAGCGAAGATCGACGTGGACACCGGCTCGGGAGACATCGAGACCGATCTGCCCGTGCAGGTGACAGAAATTGACGACGACATCCTGCGTGGCACGATCGGCGATGGCTCGGGACGCGTCAGAGTCGACACGGGATCCGGCAGCGTGAAGTTCGAGAAGCGCTGAACTACAGGGAGACGTAGTGAAAGGGGCGGGGGCCATCAGGTTCCCGCCCTTACCTGATATCAGCCCCCCGGCGGCGCCCCCGTCGGCCCCCAGACCGCCACCTTTTCCAGCTGCCCCCGGGTCTCCACCGTGTCGATCACCACCACGGTTTCCGCCAGCTTATCCTCCAGGCCCTGCCGATTCGGATCCCACAGGATTCGCAGAAAACCCTCGAATCCGGTGAACAGCGAGGCGGCGTAGCCTCCGAAACGCTCGAACGACACCCAGTAGCCGAGCGGCTTTCCGTCCAGCCGCATGATCCGGATGTTCAGCAACCGCTTGCCCGGCGTACGGCCGCGGAAGAACCCGGTGAGGAAGGTGAAGTACAGACCGGACCAACCGAGTCCGAGTCCGAATTCATCCAGCAGGTTGGTGACCGTGCGCCGCAGGCCCTTCTGCTCCTCGGCCTCCAGCTCGGCCTGTGCCGAGTTCAGCTCCTCTTCGAGACTCTCCTGCTCCTGCCGGAGCCCCCGGATCCGCCTGTCGCGCTCTTCGAGCTCCGGCGCCGCGACCTCCGCCGCCACTGGTGACCGCAGCGCCTCGATTGCGACCGTGTCGCCATCACGCAGGGCGGCGGCGTATTTCGACAGCATCTCCTCGAGAGGGGTGTCCTGTCGGTCTGAGGCGATCTCCGATCCCTCTTCGGCACCGATGGCCGTCCGAAGCAGGTCTACAAGCTCTTCGTTGTCGGGACTGTCCTGTTCTATCGCGGTCACCAGCTCCAGCATCTCGTCCCGGCTCATTCCCGACTCGCGGTATCGCTCCACGAGCCGAGCCGCCACTTCATCTGCGTCGGCAGTGTCAGACTCGGTAACCAGCGACAGAAGATCCCCGATCGCACCGATCGACACGGGGACCGAACTGCCGCCCGGGCCCTCGGTTTCGAACAGCACCGTGTCCTCGGGGATCAGGCTTGGGCCCCAAATCACGAGCACAGCGACGAACAGGACTGTGGAACCGAGACAGCCGAACCCCACCCGGGAGGTCTTGCTGGCGGTCGTGTCCTTGCGGCCCCGGAGCGCGATCCAGAAGAAAAACGCTCCGGCGGCCAGCGCGAAAAACACCGCCCGGGCATTGGCCAGCAAGCCGATCAGGGCGAGGTCGATGAGAATCGCGGCGAGTCGGCGCCACGGATGGGCGAGCGGAATCCCCAGCAGCCCCGGCGCGACGGAAAACGCGTCGGGGGTAATCATCCGTCGGGGGTCCTGGGTAGTCTCCATCCCCTAAGTTCAGCAGCGGTCCGCCGCGGGGCAACGGGAAGGCGTGCGGTGGGAGACCCGACCGCCTGCCGGGTCTCCCGCCACAATCAAGTCCTGACCCGGCTGTTCGACACCTCGTCGACCGGTCCAGCGTCCGGAACCCGGATCCGTACACCGGTCTCCGGTCCCTGCCACTCGACGTGCAGGTCATCCAGGATCTCGGGCACGACCATCATCGCACCCTCGATCGCTTCCGGAATCTTCAGAATCACGTTTCCGTCGTCACTCTGCCAGTTGAACTCGGGCGCTTCGGGAAGCTCGACGGTGACACTCCGCTCCTTGCGATCCCGGAGGATTCCGACCGCGATCGGGCCCTGTTCCGCCTCGCGAATGGCTCGGGCGACCTCACCGGTCCCGTCGATCGTGTTTCCGCCTACCGACAGGATGATGTCACCGGCCTTGAGGCCTGCCTTGGCAGCCGGCGAATCTTCCTCCACCGACGTCACGAGCACGCCGTTGCGCCCGTCGAGCCCGAAGTACTCGCCCAGCTGGTCACCGACCGACTGGATTCCGACGCCCATGCGACCGCCGCCCATGAACGCGAATAGGTTGCCGACCGCCGGCGTATGCCACTCGGCCCCCTCGCCACCCGAGCGCAGACGCTCCTTCACCTCCTCGATCTGCCCCGGAGCGGGACCGCGAAACGAAAAGCTGCGAACCATCGATTCCCGCTCTCCGATCGCGACCGTCACATCCCGCTTCTTCTTGTCCCGGATGACCTCGAGCTTCACCTCTCGGCCGGCGGGCGTCTCGGTTACCAGGCGGCGCAACTGCGCGGCACTCTCGACCGGGCTGCCGTTCCAGCCGACGATCACATCGTCTGCCTGGAGCCCGGCTTTCTGGGCCGGACTGTCGTCTGACACATCCTCGATCCGGGCTCCATACTCCCGCTTGAGACCGAGCTGCGACACGTCCTCCGCGTCCACCTCGCTGATGTACACGCCGAGGTAGCTCCCACCCCCGAAACCACCGCTGCTCACCATGAATGGAGCCGATTTCCCATCGCGCTCCTCGACCTCGACCTTCTCCTGGGCCGAGCCACACCGCGCCGTGGCCGTGACCAGCGCCACCGCGCCAAGAACCGCGACCGCCATCCGCAATCTTCCGATCCGCATCATCGTCCCTCGCTGTTTGTTTCGCGGAGCCGGTCTCCGCTTCCGTCTGATTGGACAGAGGACGCTCCCCCGGGGGTTGCCCGACAGAATTCCAGCTTGCCGGAAGGCGGGCGTCAGGGACGAACGAACGGCAGGGCGCGCGGTCGCAACCCGAAGGTCGCGCCGCCGCTGACCCAGGTCTCGCCATCGACGTTGAACCAGAACCCGGGCTCGGCCTCGACGCTCACCGTCCGCGCCCGGGTGTGCTCCACAGCGGGGTCGGAAAGGTGCCGTCCGGCGAGCACCCGCGGAATGAGCATACCGAGTCGGGCGAGCGAGGCGGCCCGGATCACCACGACGTCCAGCCATCCGTCGTCCACCCGGCCCCCCGGGGCGAATGGAATGCCCCCCCCGGCGAAGCGGCCGTTCGCGATCACCAGCATCCGGATATCCTGTTCCGTGCGACGGCCGTCGATCTCGAGCAGCACCCGACGGGGACGCAATTCACCGAGCTCCGCCATGGCCGCGCGTACGTAGGCCAGGCTCCGCCAACGACGCTTCATGCCAGGACTCATGCGGTCGGAGATCCGTCCGCCGAACCCACCGACCACGGCGTTCCATGCGTGCAGTTCCCGATCGGGCGCTCCGGGCGCAAACGCCTGGATCGCATCGATCGGAGTCGCCTCGCCCCCGCGCAGCAGCGCGACCGCACGCTCGGGGTGCGTCGGCACTCCGAGCGACAGCGCCAGATCGTTCCCCGTGCCTATCGGGAGCAGGCCGCACTCGACGTCCGCCCCCGAGTCGAGCAGCGCGGACGCCAGCACGCTCACTGTGCCGTCACCGCCCGCGGCCACGATCCGCTCGAACCCGTTCGCCGCCGCTTCGAGGGCGAGCGGACGGACCGAGTCTGGCGACCGGCTGACGCGTAGCTCGGCGCCGGGAATCGAGGATACCGATCCTCGAATCCGCTCTGGCGAGCAGCCGCCGCCGGCTGCCGGGTTCAGGATGACACAGGTGCGCATGATCCCCTAATTTCGTCTCCAGGAAGGCCGTTCACCACGGGTAGAGATTGGATTCTCTCAGATGACGACGCCAGAAGCTCGGGACCACGCTCGCGAACTGATTAGTTCATCCCGGTCCATAGCCGTGCTGACGGGCGCCGGAATCTCCGCCGAGAGCGGCGTGCCGACGTTTCGGGGCGAGGGCGGGCTGTGGCGCGGCCGGAGGGCCGAGTCGCTCGCGACACCAGGCGCGTTCGCCCGGAATCCAGCCGAAGTGTGGGAATTCTACCAGGCGAGAGTGGAGGGCCTGCGCAGGATAACACCGAACGCCGGCCACCGGGCGCTGGCCGCACTCGAGGCCCGGTGCGAGCGCTTCTGGCTGCTGACCCAGAACGTGGACGGATTGCACCGCGATGCCGGCAGCCGGAATCCGATCGAGTTGCACGGGACGATTCGGATCGCTCGCTGCCAGTTCTGCCGGCGCGAATGCGATATCGAGGCAGCGCTCGCCGATTGGACAGCGGGAGACATACCCCGGTGCACTGCATGTGGGGGCTCCCTGCGGCCGGCGGTCGTGTGGTTCGGAGAGACGCTCCCCGTCCCGGCGCTCCAGGCCGCCAACCAGGCGATCCGCTCGTGTGACGCGATGCTGGTGGTCGGGACCTCCGGAGTCGTCCAGCCGGCCGCGTCTTTTGCGTTCAGCGCACGAAGTCAGGGCGCGACAGTGATCGAGGTGAATCCCGAGGAGACACCGATTTCGGGAATTGCGGACGTCGTGCTGCGGGGACCGGCGGCAGTGGAGCTGCCGTTTCTGCTCGAGCCGGAAGACGGGTACCGTTTCAGAAGCGAGTTTGAGGTCGGTTGACGGCCTCCAGAAACGCCACGAGCAGACTTTGGTCGAGCCCGCCGTCCTTGCGCACGCCGCTGCACACGTCCACCCCGTACGGCCGGACGACGCGAATCGCCTGACCCACGTTGTCCGGTGTCAGGCCGCCCGCCAGCAGGATCGGCAGGTGAATGGCATCTGAGATACGGCGGCTGAGCTCCCAGTCGTGCGTCTGGCCCGCCGGATTCTGCCAGCGGAACGGGGGCTCCGAATCACCGGAATCGAGCACCAGCGCGTCGACGTGCCGGGCGATCTCGCGCGCGGTATCGAGCGCTGCGTCGTCCATGACGTGAACGGACTGGGCGATGAAGATTCCCGGAGCCCTCTCGCGCAACCGCGCATACTCTCCGGGCTGAAGCGGATCCCACAGCTGTACGGTATTCACCCCGGTGGTGCGGTACAGCGCTTCGAGTCGGTCGACATCCGTAGTTGCGGTGAGAACGAACGTGCCGGTCTTGCGGGGCACCGCCTGGACGATCTCGGCGATCGTCTCTACCGGGATGCGTCCTTCCCCCGACGGAGTCTCGTCCACCATGCCCACCGCAGTGACACCGAACGACACCGCAAGTCGCGCCTCGTCCGGAGATGCAATGCAGCAGACTTTCACTTTGACCGGCGGAATGAAGCTCATCCTGCCTCCACTCGGGGTCTTGCGAACCGGGCCACAGCTGGCGAATGGGAGCACGACAAGTATCGCAGGTTTCGGGCCGCGTGACGAGGGCAGGCTCGTCAGACGGCGGAAATCAGGTCAGATCAGCCCGTCTACCGACAGGTACACGCGCCACGCGTTGGGCTCCCTGCCCTGCAACGAGCGCGCGACATCGAGACGAAGCAGCCCGTCGAGCCCCGAGATGCCGATCCCCGCGCTGATCGCCGGATCGTCGAAGGTGAAATCCGACCTCGACCCGGCCCAGCCGAGATCGCTGAACAACACGAACCTCAACGCTGGATTCCGCGTGCCGAGTTCGACCCGACCGAGCCAGAACGCCGTCCCGCGATTCGCGTCGGGAGTGTTGGGAAACGCTCGGAGAGTTTCGACCCCGCCAAGAAAAAAGTAGCGCTGCGGCGGAGGAGTTCCGACCGAACTGCCGGCCGATGCCTCCAGCGCCACTTCGGCGACCCTCGCGATCGGCACACTCACGCTCCCGGACCCGGCAAATCGAGCATACTCGCGGTCGCCGACGGCTCCCTCCGCCCACACCGTCGCCGTGTAGATGGGCTTGTCGGGATCACGCCCGGCCTGCAGGCGCACGCGACCTGAGACTCCGAACAGCGTCGCCTTCTCCGCCGTGACGTTCTCCGGGAACTCGTAGTCGCTCAGCAGGTGCGGCAGAGACACGTCCGTCTCCTTCGGCGCGTCGATGTGTCTCTCGCCGAACAGGCGAAGCTCCGTCCTGGTCGTCCCGCCGCCGCGCCAGCCGACGGACAGCCCTGCGACTCGGTAGTATTGAGCGTCGTCGTAGGCGAGCAGCAGCGCTTGCGCCGACGGCAGCAGGGCAAATGGATTTCCCCAGTCCCCGACGTCCTGCAGCTTCCAGTACCCTGCCATTTCCAGCTCGCCGTCCCCGGACCGCCTCACGACCGAGGCCGAGAGATTAGGAACCAGGTCCGCGAGCCCGATCCGTGCTTCGCCGATCAGTCGCGTCTCGCCGTCCAGCGGCACCTCGGCCCGGACTCCGCCGCTGAGCGCTTCCACCCGATTGTAGCGGAACCCCGCGAGCCGAATCGTGGGTTGGGTGGCGGGCGCGGGAGGAAGAGCAATTCTGCCCAGTCGATCTCGAATCTGATTCAGTTCATCAGGACTAAATGGCTCTGAATCAGATAGTTGACTTTCTTCATTACTGTCGAACCATGCGACGAGCGATTCCTCGGGAGGCAGCAGAATGATGCGGGTTGGACCGTCGGGATTCTCGCACGGTTCGGCGTCATCTGCCTCCTCGCCTGCTTCCCTGGCCTCCTGCTCCTCGGCGTCGCCCTCGTCGGGCTCGCCGCCTTCGCCTCTGCGGCGGCGTCCTTCGTGTGGATCGTCGCACGGGCCGATCTCGCTCCGCGTCCAGCCGTCGGGCACCGGGAATTCGGGATCGAGTCCGGGCTCGTTGATCTCCACGTCCTGTGTAAACGCTTCGACGACCACCGGGATCGTGAGCAGCGAGCCGAGCTGGCCATCTCCTTCGAACCGCACCCGCGTCGGGAGCCACCACTGCAGATCGTAGAGGGCATACTCGACGATCATCGCCTCGACGCGGACGATGATCGGTTTCAGGAAACCCGGCACATCTTCCGCTTCGTCTGGTTCGTCGAGCTGGAGATCGAACGGCCGCGCCGGACGGAACGCGCCCCGGACCAGCGCGGCGCTGGACAGGTCGAACCACAGAGAGCCGGCGAGGACTTCGAAATCAGACGTGCGCGGCTCCACACGTACTTCCGCGAGCACCACCTCCTCACCCGATGGAAGGATCACGCGCATCGTGTCGCCGGACGCGAAGCGATAGTAGGCGCCGGCGTCGTCGGCCAGCGGGTGGTGGAACGGAGACCCTGCGAGCACCAGCCTGTCTCCCGCCGGATCGACGGGGAACTCGGTGAGATTCTCCGGGCTCTCGGCCTCGATCTCCGCGCTCTTTCCGGCGATCGGCACGGCCCGGCGGATGCCGAACCACCCGATGGTTTCGACCCCTGTGGAGTCCTAACGCACCCGTCCCACGCGCTCACTGGTGAACAGGCCGCGCTGCCGCCTGATATCCTGGTCGTCAGACCGACCGAGATCCTCTCCCGGATCGTCGATTCCCAGCTGGCGAGGCCCGCGGCTTCCCTCCCCCTCTCTTCTCGGGCGCGCCGGATGAGCTCCCGGGCCGCCTCGTCGCGGAAGGTGTCGGCTTCGATAGAGAATCGACCGGGTTGAGTGGATTCGGTGCTGGAGGCGGCTGTCTCCTGAGGCGAAATCGCTCCGGCCGGAGCTGCGCACAGGCTCAGGAGCGCGCAGGTGGCGACGATCGCCGGTCGGAACAGGGAACGCGATTCGCTCATGGTCTCCCGTACGCAGCAGGAGCTGAGGAGGTGTCAATGCGGGATTCGTTCAGGGTTTGCCTGCGCTCGACCCGCGGTGACAGTTTGCGGCCGGGGTGGGCCTCCCGTCCAGCCACGGCCCGATCCCGGACCATCCAACCACCACGACCCGGATGGCGATGATGCCGATCACGAGCGTAAACCCGGCCACCGGCCGAACGATTCAATCCTACGAGCCTTACGACACCGAAGACATCGAACTGCGACTCGCCCGGGCCGTCACGGCGCAGGCTGAATTTCGGGCAACGAGCCTCGAATATCGGGCGGCGATCCTTCACCGGGCGGCCGAAGAGCTCGAGTCACGAGCCCCGAGCTCGCGCGGCTCATGACGCTGGAAATGGGGAAGCCAATCGGCGCGGCAGAGGCGGAGGCTCCGGAAGTGCGCATGGGTCTGTCGGTGGTATGCCGACAACGCGCCCCGGCTGCTGGCCGACGAAGAGGTTGCGACCGACGCGCGCCACAGTTTTGTCCGTTTCGAGCCGCTCGGCATCGTGCTCGCCGTGATGCCATGGAATTTCCCGTTCTGGCAGGTCTTCCGGTTTGCGGCCCCTGCCCTTGCGGCGGGGAACGCAGGCCTACTGAAGCACGCTTCGAACGTCCCGGGGTGCGCGCTGGCGATCGAGCAGGTGATGCGGTCGGCAGGCACCCCGGACGGCATGTTTCAGACGCTGCTCGTAGGCTCCGAACGCGTCGATCAACTGATTCGCGACCCCCGAATTCGGGCGGTCACCCTCACGGGTAGTGAACCGGCCGGTCGAGCCGTGGCCCGGGCCGCCGGAAACAGCCTGAAGAAGACCGTTCTGGAGCTGGGGGGCAGCGACCCGTTCGTGGTTCTCGAGGACGCGGCGCTGGAGGCAGCGATCTCGACCGCCGTCATCGCCCGTACGATGAACAACGGCCAGTCCTGCATCGCGGCGAAGCGATTTCTCGTCGCCGAGCCGATCGCGGACGAGTTCGAGCGCCGGTTCACGGTCGCGATGGGCGCTCTGTCGGTCGGAGACCCGCTCGACCCGGCAACCGATATCGGCCCGCTCGCCACGGCGTCGATCCGGGATGAGCTGGCCGCCCAGGTCGAGGCGACGATAGCCGCCGGTGGCCGGCTCCTGCTGGGGGGAGTGCCAGTTCCGGGACCTGGCTACTTCTATCCGCCCACGGTAGTGGCGGATCCTCCCCCGGGTACGCCGCTCCGGGTCGAGGAGACCTTCGGGCCCGCCGCGGCCGTGTTGCGCTTCGGCTCCGTCGAGCAGGCGATCGATTTGGCCAACGAGACGGAATTCGGGCTGGGAGCATCCGTGTGGACCCGAAATCCGGCTGCGGCATCGCGGTTCATCGACGGAATCGAGACGGGAGCCGTGTTCGTCAACGGAATGGTCGCGTCCGATCCACGCCTGCCGTTCGGCGGAATCAAGAACTCGGGATATGGTCGCGAACTGGCGGGATACGGCCTGCGGGAATTCCTCAACATCAAGACGGTGTGGATCGGTGACTGAGTCGACCTCGTGCGGCGTCGACTTCATGCGGCGTCGACGCACCGACTCCGAGCCGCAAACGGGCTCTCGGCCGAAGCTTGCCCGGCCCGGGGCGGCGGCGCAGGTTGAGAGGATTAGGCCGGTCTTCGCCCGATATCCGTCGTGAACGATACTGAACGGGAGTTGAATGATGATCAGCGACGTGCTGGTGGATGAGATCAACGAGCAGATCAAGTTCGAGATGTACTCGGCATACATGTACCTGGCGATGTCGGCATGGTGCGCCGAGCGGAACCTGTCCGGGTTCGCGCACTGGATGACCATGCAGGCGGAGGAGGAAGTGGATCACGCGATGCGCTTCTTCAATTTCCTGCTCGAGCGCGGGGGACGTGTGGAGCTGCAGGCGATCGATGCCCCGCCGGTCGACTACGGTTCGCCAGTGGCCGTGATGGAGAAGTCGCTGGAGCACGAGAAGTTCGTCAGCTCGCGCATTCACCACCTCTACAAGCTCGCCGTGGAGGAGGGTGACTATCCCGCCCAGGTCATGCTTCAGTGGTTCGTCTCCGAGCAGGTCGAGGAAGAGGCCAGCATCGACGAGATCGTGGAGCGGATGAAGATGTTCGGATCCGATGGCGCCGCCCTGCTCATGGTGGATACGCAACTGGCGGCCCGCAAACCGGAAGCGGAGGGACAGGAATGAGGATCTTCTCACGACACGTGGCGCTTGCAGGGCTGCTCGCGGCATTGGCCGCGTGTGGTGGAGCGGGCGACGCTGACGAGACCCAGGCCTCGGGTACTCCCGATCCGGTAGAGACAGAGCTTCGACCTGAATTCGCGGTGGCTCTCGACATCGACCTGGATGAGATGCAGCGATCGAGTACCGGGCTGTACACGCGGGACGTCGTGGAAGGCACCGGCCTCGCGGCCCGGGACGGCTACGTCGTTATGGTCCATTATACCGGCTGGTTGCCCACCGGCGACGTATTCGACAGCAACGTGGAAGGGGACGAGCCGTACTCATTCCAGCTCGGTCGACGGTCCGTGATTGCCGGGTGGGAGGAGGGAGTCCAGGGAATGAGGATTGGCGGCAAGCGAATTCTCGTCATCCCGCCCAGCCTGGCCTATGGAGCGCGCGGCCGGCCCGGCGCCATCCCCCCCAACGCGTATCTGGTGTTCGAGGTAGAACTCCTCGACATCAAGATGTAGGGAGGCGACCGCGCCTCCTTCTCCGGCCACCCCGGGGGACGGTAGACGGCCCGTCCCCCGCCGCATCTCGCTGGCCATCGGGCTGATTTCCGGTGCGTTCGGTGGCCTGCTGGGC
Organism: uncultured Gemmatimonadota bacterium; assembly: GCA_942490755.1. Taxonomy (GTDB): domain Bacteria; phylum Gemmatimonadota; class Gemmatimonadetes; order Palauibacterales; family Palauibacteraceae; genus Carthagonibacter. Next base: position 8,693 of record CALNYN010000022.1, on the reverse strand, counting down.
ATTGGCGGCGGCGCGGTGATGGTACCTCTGCTCACTGGCTGGGCCCGACTTGATCAACATTCGGCACATGGAACGAGCCTCGTCGGAGTGGTATTCACCGGCATCGTGGGCGCCCTCGTATACGGGAACGGAGCTGCGGTCGATTGGCAGGCTGCGGCCCTGGTCGCCGTGGGAGCCGTGCCGGCGACCGTGTTCGCGGCACGCTCGAGCGCCAGGATTCCGGCAGCCGTGCTGAGACGGTTCTTCGGTCTGTTTCTGATTGCGAATGCGATCCTGCTTCAGTTCAAGGGATCGTTTCCGGTCACCGGAATCCTTGATGGAACGGCGGCGTCGATTTCGCTGGTTCTGCTGGGAATCCTGGTCGGGGGGCTGTCCGGTCTGCTGGGGGTGGGTGGCGGCGCCGTGATGGTCCCGGGACTGGCGCTCGGTCCGGGATTCGCGCAGCAGCTCGCCCAGGGGACGTCCCTGGCTGCGATGGTCCCGTCGGGCGCCGTCGGGGCGGTCGTCCATGCCCGGATCGGCCACGTCCGACGGGACGTCGTGTTTCCACTCATGCTGGGGATCGCCGCCGGGTCCTGGTTCGGTGGCAGCAGTGCCCTGGCTCTGCCGGACCGGACGCTGCGTCTGTTCTTCTCCGTCGTCTTGATCCTGCTCGGCGTCCGATACCTGGTCCGCAGCGGACGCCCGGCCACCGATCCCGACTGAACACCCCGTCGTCCGGTCAGTCGTCGGGCGACTCCGTAATCTCCGCCTCCCATTCGACGACCACTGCACCGGCGAGCGAGGCAGCCGTCGGACACTTCGAGCCGTGCCTCGCGAGTGCCCGATCCACCGTCTCCCGGCTGCCCGCGGGAATCCGCAGGGTGTACCGGACCATGATCCGCGTCAGCACCGGCAGTCCATCCCGTACTTCGTTGACTCCCTCCACATCGGCCGTGATGTCCTCGGGCGCCAGCTTGATCTCGCGCGCCTCCAGCGCGCCATTGAGCGTTCCCAGCATTCAGCCGCCGGTCGCCGCCACGATGTAGTCGACCGGCAGCGGAAGGTCCTTCGAATCGATCCGGTAGTATTCCTTGATCGGGCCGTGCACTCCCATCTCGAACCGCGTCCCGGCCGCGATCTCGGCTGCCCGGTGGACGCCTTCGACCTTCATGACTCTTCCACGCGCTACGTAGAATGGATCCGCCATTCGTGTCTCCCTGTCCTGGGACTGTGTGCTCGACCGGTGCTCGCGCCGCTCGGTCACCGGTTGCTCGTGAAGCTCAACTTAAGTGCGTCGCGTAACCCCGGGCGAGGATCCTCGGTTGCCCGGCGACGTACGATATGCGCCTGGTCATCGAATCGCGGATACCACAAGGGAGCCGACATGACGGAGTCCACTGACGGGACGGATCGCGTCAATCGAACCGAGGAAGAATGGCGGGCGCAACTGACGCCCGAACAGTTCAGGATCACCCGGCAGAAGGGTACGGAGCGAGCGTTCACCGGCGAGTATCACGACACGAAGACCGAGGGCCAGTACGTCTGCGTGTGTTGCGGGGAATCGCTGTTCGAGTCCGACGCCAAGTTCGATTCCGGCTCGGGGTGGCCCAGCTTCAGTCGACCCTCGGCAGACCGGGCGGTCCGCATCGAGCGGGACTCGAGCCTCGGAATGCAGCGCACCGAAGTCCTGTGCGCGCAGTGTGATGCGCACCTCGGGCACGTATTCGGCGACGGCCCGGCGCCGACGGGTAAACGCTACTGTATCAACTCGGCGGCTCTGGAACTGCGCCCGCGGGACGAGTAGACTCGCATTCGGTACCGGGCCGGCGAAGTGCGCCCGGGCGACGGTGTCAGCTGACGTAGTCCTCGACCACGGAATGGAAGCATGATATCGCTGAACCTGTACAAGCTGGTCCACATCCTGGGGATTCTGCTCGTGTTCTCGTCGTTCGGAGGACTCGTCCTGCATGCGATGAACGGTGGTACGAAGGCGACGAACTCCGGTCGGCGGCTGGTCATGGCGGGCTACGTCGTCGGCCTGTTCCTTATCCTGCTGGGCGGATTCGGGATGCTCGCCCGACTGGGCATCGTCGAGGGCGGACTGCCGGGCTGGATCTGGTTCAAGCTGGCCGTGTGGCTCGCGATCGGAGGGCTGTTCGCGATTCCGTATCGGAAGCCGGGGTCCGCTCGGCTGCTGTGGATTCTCGGCCCGGCACTCGGCCTGATCGCCGCGTGGGCCGCTTTGTACAAGCCGTTCTGAGTCCCGACCCGAGGCGCGGAGTCCGATCCTCGATGACGTCTCGTCTTACGGGCCTGCACCTCTATCCGCTGAAATCGGCAGCGGCCTTTTCGGTGCACCAGGCGAACCTGGATGCAATCGGCCTCGTCGGAGATCGGCGCTGGATGCTCGTCGACCCGAAGGGCAGGCCTCTGACCCAGCGGGACCTGCCGAGGATCGCCCGGGTCCACGCAATTCCGACGACGGACGGTGGGCTGGAAATCGTCGCCCTGGGTATGCCGGCGCTGAAGTTCAGTGTGCCCGGCCCGGAGGCGACGGTCCTTCACACGGAATTGCACGGGCGACCCGCCCGGGGATGGTTGGCAGACCCGGTCTCGGCGAACTGGCTCCCCGACTTCCTTGAGACAGCCTGCCGACTCCTCTATGTCCCTCCGACGCTGGCAAGGCCGGTTGCCGCTCCGTGGGGCCGCGAGAATGACCGTACCGCGTTCACGGATGGCTTTCCGGTCCTGTTGATCGGCGAAGGATCACTCGCCGCGCTCAATGACCGGCTCGAACGGCCGGTTCCGATGGACCGGTTCCGTCCGAATCTCGTGGTGTCCGGGACAGAGCCGTTCGAGGAGGACGAGTGGCAGCGGGTGCGGATTGGGCAGCTCGAATTCCGGGCCGTAAAGCCATGCCCCCGGTGTGTCGTCACAACGGTCGACCAGGCAACGGGCCAGAAGGACCCGGCGGGTGAGCCGCTAACCACGCTGGCCAGGTTCCGCAAGCACGAAGGCAAGGTGTGGTTCGGAATGAACCTGGTCCACGAGGTCGCCGGACGGCTGAGTCTCGGCGACCCCGTCGAAGTGATCAGTCGCAGGGATGCTCCGGCAGGGTGACCGGCCGAAGCGTGTAGTTCCGATCGATCAGTCTCGCCCCGGTCGCCTCGAAATACTCGTTCCAGAAGTTCTTGACCCGCTGTGAAGCGTCGTTGTCCACCCGGGCCCCGATCACCACGACACACAGGCCGGCGAGGTCCGGCAGCGTTCCCTTGGAGCTCTCCTGTTCGACCCAGGAGGTCGGCGGCATCCGGCGCAGGCCCTCCATGTCGATCGTGCGATTCGATTGCAGCATGTCTGAAAACACGTACAGAACGGCGAGCCGATTCGGAGCCGCCCGGAGGTCGGCCGCCACGTCGTGCATCGTCGACAGGATGTCGGTCCCGTCGATCTCACTCCGGCCGGTCGTGTCGGTGAACACTACCAGGTAGTCCTGGGCGTCCTGGAGGAACCGGGCCCGGATCGTCGAGTCCCGGGACATCGCCTGCTCCTGCCACTGCCGCTGCGGAACCGTTTCCGACCAGCGTTTCGGCGGTTCGTCGAGCGAAAGCTGGAGCAACTCGTGAGCCGCGATCCGGTCACCATGGTTGAGCTTCCGGATCCGGTCATTGGTGAGCTGCCGCGCCAGCTCGAGCTGATGATCCTCGATGCTGCTCGAACGATCGTATACGAAGACGACCAGCTCGGGAGTGGACTTCACTGTCGTCCCACCTTCGCCTTCACCCGCCGCCGCGTTGCCCTCAGACGTACCGCATCCGCCAAGCAGGGGAATCGCGGCGACCATGACCAGAGGGAGTCCCCACCTCATGGCATCGACGGCTGAACCTCTCACCACGTTGTCGCCTCCCGAGTGAACCGACCGCGAATTCCTTCAAATCTATCCACGAGTTCCCGTCGGTCTTCTTCGTACCCGGCGGCGTCCCGCATCTGAAGATGCGGCGCCGGCTCGTCAACTTCCAGTTCCAGCCGAACGGGCTCGGCGAACGCCGGGACTTCCCTCGGATCCAGTCCCCGGAGTCTGCCGTTCTCCGCCCGATAGGCGACGATCGTCGCCTCCAGCTGGTGTGCCATGGCCGGGGCTTGCTTGAGTGGCTTCTCGTTCAAAAGGCTCTTGAGCTCGCCAATCCGCCGAACCAGCTGCCCCTGCCCCTCCACGATACGCTGTTGCACCGCGTCGCCGAGATCCACGAGCTCCCGTCTCTGTCGCTCCCAAGGGAGCTCGTTGAACCGGTCCCGTCGCGGATCGCGCATATGGAAGTAGGCTGCCGAAATCGCTACCAGCACCAGGGTCGTGTTGAGCAAAAAGATCGGGAAGCTGAGGCCGCTCATCGAAGCCGCATATTCCCGCTGTTCCTTGGCCAGGGCCTCGAGATCGTCCGCCCGGTTCGCCTGCTCGTTCGCGGCAACCAGGTTGCCGTCGACCCGCAGCCACGATGCCGTTCGCCGCAGTTCCTCGATCTTGGAGCTGTCCTGCGCGAATCGGTCAGTCGCCACTTCGCCCAACGTGACGCGCGCCTCGAACAGCACTCCGAGTACGAGCGCCAGTCCGAGACCGGAGAGCACCATCGGCACGACGTATTCCGAAGCCGACCGGTTACGAATCGTTTCACCGCTCTGGGACGCCGATTTGTGCATCAGCAGACGGCGCAGGGAATGACCGAAGAAGTGGGCCAGCACGCACAGGAAGGTCACGACACCGGCCGCCAGCAACGCGGCGTCAGGACGCAGAATGAACTGCGACACGACGCGCTGGAAACCCGCCGCCCAGCCTTCACTCGTCTCGGCCACGAAGCGGATTTGCTGCTCGGTCAGGGGATCACGCGGAAGCAGGGCCCCGAAGACCGGGGCATTTGCGAGAAACTCGACCACACCGAGAAATCCGATCGCCAGGGCATACCAATGTGTCTTGAAGGCGCGTGACTCTGACGTGTCCTCCTGTTCGACCAGCGCCTCAGTCTCACCTTGCGCGATCGCCTGACGGTCCAGTGTCGACTCGACGAGCGAACGATTGACTTCCTGCCGCTTCTTGAGACGGAACAGCTCGGTAGTTACTCGATCGAACCGGTCGATGTTCAGCGCGACTTCGCCACTGGCCTCCGTGATTCGACCTTCCGTCTCGGAAACCATCGCGTTGAGACGGTCCTTCTGTCGTGCGACCCAGTCACTGAACAACGCATTGGACCGATCGCGAAGCTCCTGCTCGGACTCGGACCTGCCATCCGCGTCGAGCGCCGGAAGGCCGGCTTCGGCATCGCGGCGAGCCATTTCGAGCGCGGCGGTTCGCAGCCGGCCGATCGACAGACCCACCGGTGTCTCGATCGCCGGGCCCGGCGTCTGTTCCGGAATCGAATTGGACATCGTCATGCTGGCCGAAATCGGGTCGGGCGCGAAGTCTCCGGCCACCGACACTTCGGCGTCTCTGTACCGGACAGCCGGTTCGGACTCGAGGTTCATTGGGCCCGGATCAGGCAGCAAGGAATCGGAATCAACGATTTGAACGGGTTCTTCCATCTGCACGGGCGCGGACTCCTGCGTCGGCTCGGGTTTGAATTGCTGGTCGGACTCGTCCGGCCGCGCCCACGGAAGATCTACCTGTTGGGCTTCAGCTACTACCTGTGAATCACCGGGAGGCTCCATTCCGACCGGTTCGGAACTGAAGAACGGGGTGTCGGAGTCACCGTTCGCCAGCTCGGCGGACGCTTTCACGCGCTCCAGCCAGCTGGAGCCCTCGGCACCGTTGCCGTTGCCCGTATGGTCAAGCCTGTCTTCGGATCGTTCGATCTCCTCCGGCTCACCAGTTTCCTGGCGCGGTCCAGAGGTCTTGTTCTTCGTCGTCTTTCGCCGCTGGCTCATTGCGCTATCCGCTTTCGTTCCGACGTTGAGAGACCCGACGCCCGCCCGTTTCGTATTCCGCTACCCGGAGAATGCTCCGGCTCGCGATTGAACAGGTCAGCGACCCCGGTCCCGGGATTCCGGGGCAAGAACGCTGCCATTCGGACGGGGTGGTCCGGTCGATCACTTAACTCTCAGCAATTACGTGACTTCGAGTACAAGACAATCCACTTTGCCTGCGGAAACGTCCGTCGCACGCGGCGGTAGTTTTTGGCGCAGACAGGAAAGCGGTAGCGGATTCGACCCGTATTGAACGAGCCACGCCGCATGACCGCTTCCATCGATAACACAGACCGACAGGACGGGCAAATTTCGTCACTCGTGCCAGTCCCGGTGAATTTCCCGCGCCATGGCCCTGGCGGCCTCGGCGATCGCTTCCTCCACGCGGACGAGCGCCACTTCCAGCAGCTGCTCCACCTGCTGTTCGGAGTTGAGACTCATAGCGGCCTGTTCGGCGCCGTCCACGATGTCATCGACTCGTTGCCGGACGTCGCTCTTGATTGCACACAGTAGCGCTTCCGTAGTCATGTCGATCTGCATGGTTCGCCCCTTTCGGACGACGCCCGATTGCCGCGCATCCCGCGGTCGATCCGGGCGGACTCGAGTTCCTTTCCTCCGCCGGTCACTGGGGCAAACCGGTTGCCATGCGTTTCAACCAGGACACCATGCGCCGCATAACATCATACTGCCGTGGTGGTTACAAATACTGGTCGTCGCGATTCGTCAGGTCGCGACGGTCCGCGGCAGGGCATCCCGGGTGGCAACTTTCCACCCGGTTGGCAAAACGGGAGGGATGGCGGTTGAAAATCCGTTGCCGAGGAGCCGTATCGATTCCAACGTGAGAGGAAGGCTTGGACCGAAGGATCTGGAGGCTGGTGTGGCAGGGTGGCGAACTGAGCTCGAACAGCCGACGAAGAACCGTGCAGGATACGCCCTTCCCGCTTCACTGCTCGTCCTCATCGGGCTGCTGCTGCTGTTCACGGCCGGATTTCATTCGGCCAGACTCGACCTTCAGTCGGCCAGGAGTCTCGCCTCGTCGATTCGTGCCTTTCAAGCCGCCCAGGCGGGACTCGCATTGTTGGAGACGGGCGCCGCTCGGTCGATGGATCGACTCCGGGGGCGGCGCCGTGTGATGCGAGTCCCGCCTGGGCGGAGCGAATCGACGAACGAGACTCCCTGACGGGTCGAGTCTGGCGAATCCGGCCGTGGGCGCAGCAGCCGGTCCGCGTCGTCGGCTGTTCAGCTCCGATTCGCCACCCTGCCGGCCCTCAGATCCTTCGGTCCAAATATCACGTTGGGAATCGATACAGCCCTCGGCAATGTGCCATCCCGTTTATAACCGGGTGGAAAGTTACTGCGTCGCGACCTGACGAATAGTGTTGTGACTGTAACCACCACGACAGTATGATGTTATGCGGCGCATGTGTCCTGGTTGAAACGCATGGCAACCGGTTTGCCCCAGTGACCGTGCGGGGAGAAGGGACTCGAGTCCGCCCGGATCGACCGCGGGTGCGCAATCGCGTCGTCCGAAGGGAGCGGTCACAGATCGGCTGTGACTACGGAGCGCGCAGTGTGCAATCAGAGTGACGTCCATGGTCGATGACATCGTGGACGGCGCCAGCCGCGAGTCTGGCTCCAGCGACGCTGGAGAGCGCTCGTCCGCGTGGGAAGAAGCGACCGCCGAGGCCGCCAGGGCGGAGAATTCACCGGGACTGGCGAGTGATTGCCCGTCCTATCGTCTGTGATCGTACTGGCATCTTTGCTGAGTCCTTTCTGTCTGCGCCATGCACCGCGTATTTCGTTTTCATTTTGGGCAAGATGGATTGTCTTATGCTTTCGAAGTCACGCCAATTGCTGCGAGGATAGGCCGGACCCTTATCAGGTGGCGGCGTTCGTCCCGGGACCGAAAGGTCGGCGTTTCGTATCGCGAGCCGGAGGCATTCCGGGTAGCGGGAGAACGGGCGGTCGAGTCTCTGGCGTGTCGGGACAACCGAATAGCGCGGGCCAGCGGCGGAGCGACGGAGACAAGACCTCTGGACGCCGAAGTGAGCCGGAGCCGGAGACAGGCGCTGACCATACGAACGGCGGCGAGGCTCCGGCAACGGAGCGCGTGGCGACTGGCGACGGTTGACCGATCGGGTCGACCTCCCATTGATTCACAGGTAGTAGCTGAAGCCCAACAGGTAGATCTTCCGTGGGCGCCCGGACGAGTCCGTAGCCGGAGCCCGAGCCGACGCGAGTCGAATCGTCGTTGATTCCGATTCCTTGCCGTCCGGCCCAATGAACCTCGAGTCCGAACCGGCTGGCGAGACGCCGGGAGACGCGCCCGACCCGATTTCGGCCGGCGCGCGTGTCAATTCGGTAGCGCCGGGCCCGGCGCGTCAGCGGTGGGTCGACTACCGCCGCGCTCGGAAAATAACCGCCGTAAGCCGGCCTTCCGGCGCTCGACGCGGACAATGGCGGAGCCCGAGAATCCGAGCAGGAAGCTGATCCAATGCGCTGTTCAGTGACTGGAGTCGCGACAGGACGATGCCCAGCGCGATGGTTTCCGAGACGAGAATCACGGAGGCCGGTGGCAGAGTCGCGCTGAGCATCGACCGGTTCGATCGACCCCGACTGTTCCGTCTCAGAGTCAATCGTTCGCTCGTCGAGTCGGACACTGGACCGTCGGGCAGTCGCGCGAGATGAGACTGAGTCAGCGCCAGGAGGACATCAGAGTCGCGCCTTCAAGACGCATTGGTATGCCCTGGCGATCGGAT
>CALNYN010000021.1:0-45632 GCA_942490755.1 uncultured Gemmatimonadota bacterium | reverse complement strand
CGCTGGTTCAGTTGCGTATTGCTGATCTTCCAGTTGCAGTCGCGACCCGAGCTGTCCGCGGATCTGCTCGCGGCGGGGGTCGAACGCCTCGGGTTCGCCGCCGGCCACGCTCACCAGTCGCGGCGACGCTTCCGGGGGAGCCGGAGTGGCCGGAACGACCTTGAGGGTCGGGACCGGTTCGACATCGACTTCGTCCCCGAACCCGGTGGCGATCACAGTTACCCGGATCCGACCGTCAAGTTCTGGATCATGCACGGCTCCGAAGATCATCTCTGCTTCATCGCCCGCGGCTTCCTGCACGATCGAGTTGATCGTCGTGACCTCGTCGATCGCCAGGTCCATCCCGCCGGAAATGTTGACCAGAATCCCCGTAGCTCCGTGGATGGATACGTTGTCGAGAAGCGGCGAGCAAATCGCCTGCTGAGCGGCTTCGACGGCGCGGTTCTCACCCGTCGCTTCCCTGTACCCATCAGCGCCGCGCCGCGATTCGACATCACGGTTCGGACATCGGCAAAGTCGACGTTGACCTCGCCAGTCACGCTGATCAGATCCGAGATGCCCTGAGTGGCGTGGAGCAGGATTTCATCCGCCTTCTTCAGAGCTTCACGGAACGTCGTTCCCTTACCAACGACCGACAACAGCCGCTCGTTCGGAACCACGATCATCGTGTCCACGGAGCGACGCAAATCCTTCAGGCCGAGTTCGGCGTGCCGCATCCGCTTCTTACCTTCGAACAGGAACGGACGCGTTACGATCGCGATCACGAGGGCGCCGAGCTCGGAAGCGATCTGCCCGACCCGGGGCGCGGCACCGGTACCCGTACCACCGCCCATGCCAGCAGTCACGAAGACCAGGTCGGCTCCCTCGAGGGCTTTCCGGACCTCTTCCTCGCTTTCGGTAATCGCCTGCCTTCCAACCTCGGGTCGCGCCCCGGCGCCCAGACCGCGGGTCAGTTTGCGACCCACCTGAAGCCGGATGTGGGCTTCACAGTTCTTGAGCGCCTGTGCATCTGTGTTGATCGCGACGAACTCGACTCCATCGAGATTCTCGTCAATCATCCGGTTAACGGCGTTTCCGCCAGCGCCGCCGACTCCCACGACCTTCATCCGCGCGTTGCGCGTTCCGCCATCGTCAAACTCGAATACCATCTGTCCCTCCCGTTCGAGCGGTTTCCCTGCGTTTCCGTTCCGTCGGGTCGTCTGCCGCTCAGGCGACCGCCTCTCGGTGGAGGCGCCTTCGCGAGCCCGATCCCGTGCCATCAGAAGAACTCCCTGAACCATTCCGAAACGCGCCCGATAGCGCGCATAGCTGAGCCGACCGGTCGTTCCGCCCGGCGATGACGTCCATACAGCGCCAGTCCCACCGCGGTAGCGCACTCCGGCCTCCGAACTGCGTCCACGAGCCCCGACAGGCCGGCGCCCGGTTCGCCGAGTGCTACCGGTAGATTGAATACTTCCTGAGCGAGCTCGACGACCCCGTCCATCCGGGCTGCGCCGCCGGCCAGCACGACTCCCGCCTGCAGTCCATCCAGCAATTCACGGGCATCGAGCTCGTCGTAGATCAGTCCCAGCATCTCGTCCAGCCGCTGTTCGATGATGTGCGCGAGCAGTTCCCTGGAGACGGAGCGCACACTTCCTGGAGTCGGCCCGGGAATCTCGAGCATTTCGGACGCGTCAACTCGCTTCGTCTGAGCGCTTCCGTGCTCGGCCTTGAGGCGTTCGGCCTCGGCCGCCGAGACTCCAAGACCTTTCACGATGTCGCTCGACACCGTCGCGCCACCCCACGGCAAGGTCGCGAACATGCGCAGGCGCTCGTCTTTGAATGCGAGTACTTCCGTCGCCGCCGCGCCGATCTCCACCACGACGACCCCTGCCCGCCGCTGCTCCTCGGAGAGCACCGCGAGATTGGTGGCGAGAGGCGCCAGGACCAGTTCCTCGAGCCTGAAGCCTGCCCGGTCGATAGCCTTTCGGAGGTTCTGGGCCGGAACCGACCCGGCAGTCACCACGCACACCTCGGATTCGAGTCGCGTGGCTTGCATGCCTGTCGGATCCTGCACGGCGGGGACTCCGTCGACCACGTAGTCCTGCGGAATCGCGTGTAACAGCTCGCGGTCAGGCGGAACGACTACAGCGCGGGCGACTTCGTGGACCCGGTCCAGATCTCGCGGCAGGATTTCCCTGCCCGATATCGCCACGACGCCGGTGGAGCTGTCGACTTCCACATGGTCACCGGAAATGCCGGCGTATACGACGGAGGCCTCGGCCCCCGCCATCTCCTCCGCCAACCGGAGAGCTTCGCGAATCGAGTCGGTGGCAGCGTCCATGTTCGTCACGACACGATTTCGGACTCCGGAGGTCGGTGCCTCGCCGATCCCGAGGACCCGCACTTCTACGTCCCCGTCTCCCCAGCCGACGTTGAGTTCAACCAGCACCGCACACGTGGTTTCGGATCCGACATCGAGGCCGGCCAGGCAACGAGGGCTGCTCATCGGCGCCCCCCCCCGGTCCGAACGAAAACCTTCTCGGCGTACCGGGCATCGGCCGACTCGATCGTCCCTCGATCCTCTGCGGCCTGGATCGCAGCCGCGGCCTGAAGGAAGGCGCGCGACGCATCCCGGAAGGGCAGAGTGAGATTCTGGACGAGACTTCCCTCCATCAGTCGCATGTCGAACGCTTCGGAGTCGAGCGGCAGAACCTCGGATACTCGTTCGACGAACTCGGGCGCCAGCAGGTCGATCTCTTCCAGCACGGCCAGCGAGCGCCTCGCCTCCTCTTCCCGAATCCTGCCGGTCTCGGAATCGATCGTGGCACTTCGGAGAATCGGCAGGTCCAGGCCATGCGCGGCAGGATCTACGTCGAGCTGGTATCCGTCCCCATCCACGGCCACGAGTCCAGGAACCGGCACCAGCGCGACCGGTCGGACTTCGCGTACCTCGATCCGCAACCGATCCAGACCGGCTCTTACGACACGGGCTTCCTCGATCAGCGGATGCTCGACGATCGACGCTTCCCAGTTGCCCGGGTCGTCCCAGATCGAGGCCAGAGAGTTGATACCTGACATCTGTCGGATATCCGAATCTGACGCGAATCGAGTTCCCGACACTTCCACCGTCTTCACGTGGAACGCTGGAATCCCACGCAGAATCACGGGACCCCACAGGGGGCTCGAGACTCCGACGAGAGCGCCCGTGAGAGCAAATGTGAGTCTGCGTCGGGTCTGCCGGGTCACGAGTCGGCCCCCACACTCTGGAGTTCGTCCGCCTCGAAACCCCAGAACCGGATCTCTGGCACGAGCGCGACTCCGATCTGCTCCAGGACTCTCCTGCGAGTCTCACACATCAGTTCGAGCACGTGCTCCGCCTTGGCTCCGTCGAGGTTTGCAATGAAGTTCGCATGCTTCTCGGTGATCTGGGCCCCTCCTGCTCGCGCACCACGCATCCCCACCGCCTCTACCAGTTCCCAGGCCGAACCCCACTCGGCGCCAGGGTTCTTCCACACCGACCCGCAGCTCGGGAGATCGTAGACCTGGGTCGCCACTTTCCTTCGTCGCCGCTCGAAGTGTTCGGCTTCGACTGCCTCCGGATCTCCCTGACGGGTCGCGAACCGGGCTGCCGTGAACACCCAGTCTTCGGGAATCTCGACCCGCCGATACGAAGGCCGTGCGTCCACCGCCGTCAGTCGGATGGTCTCGCCGTCGCCTGTCACTGCCTCTGCTTCGATCACCTGATCCCAGATTCCGGTGTCGGCCGAACCCGCGTTCATCCTGAGGCCGCCACCGACACTCCCCGGAACGGCCTCGAGAAAGCACCAGCCCTCGGCGCCCATTCTGCGCGCTTCGCCGACGACTGCAGGGAGACCGGCCGCGGCGCCTGCATCGATCATCCCGGGACTGACCCGTATCGATTCGAATTCATCTCCCAGCACGAGTACCGGACTCTGAACGCCACGATCAGCGACCAGCAGATTCGCTCCCCAACCCAGTGTCAGGTGCGGTTCGCCCGACAGGTCTGCCAGCGCGTCGACCAGGTTCGTGACCGTACCGACGCGACCAAACCGGGTCGCAACGCCGCCGATTCGCCAGCGCACCTCGTCCGAGAGCTTCACGTCAGACTCCCAGCGCATTACCCGTGAGTTCCCCCGCCGCGCGGTGCGCGGCTTCCGTGACATCCCCTGCGCCCATGAACACGATCACGGTCTCGCCGCGTGCCTCCGAGGCGAGACCTACAGCCTCGTCCACGCTGCCCTGTCTGATGTGACCCGGGGCTCCCATAACCACGAGACCCGCATCGACGCCCTCGATCGGCTCCTCTCTTGCCGGGTAGATCGGCAGAACGAGCGCCTGGTCCGCCCTGGACAGCTCGCGGCCGAACTCTGCTGCCATCGCCCGGGTTCGACTGTAGAGGTGGGGCTGGAATGCGACGATCAGGCGCGCGCCCGGCCACGCGGAACGAAGCGCAGAAACCGATGCACGTACCTCGGTAGGGTGGTGAGCATAGTCATCGACGATGACCACACCGTTTCGAGAGCCGAGGACTTGCAGCCGGCGATCCACGCCCCGGAACCGGCGCAGGCAAACGGCCAGGGATTCCGCGTCGGCCCCGAGAAGAACCGCGGAGACGAGCGCAGCGGCGGCGTTCTGGGCATTGTGAGCGCCGGGAGCCGCAAGTTCGAAAGACAGGTCGAGCTCGCGTCCCTTCACCCGGCAGCGCTGTCCGTCGGAGGCGGATGCCACGACTTCGACCCTGTAGTCGGCGGAGGCCGAAAATCCGTAGCTCATGCAGGACCCGATATTCGCTCCAAGCTCGAGCGCTCCTGCGTCGTCCGCGCACACGAGCACACCGGTCCGATCGACGGCCGGAGTGGCGAACGTCTGGAAAGCGGACCTCAACTCGGCCTCGCTGCCGTAACATTCCAGGTGCTCGGGCTCGACGGATGTGACGACTGCCAGGGATGGATCGAGCTGGAGGAAAGACTGATCGTATTCATCGGCCTCCACCACTGCCTCCGGCCCCCTTCCGATCCGGGCGTTTCCACCCCACTCGGAAACATGCCCCCCGACAAGGACGAGCGGGTCCCTGTCGGCGGCTTCAAGCGCCAGTCCCAGCATCGTCGTTACGGTCGTCTTGCCATGTGTTCCGGCCACTGCCGCGAGTCGTCGTTCGTTAACCAGCGCGCCGACGGCGGCTGCGCGCTTCATGATCGGGATGCCGGTATCGTTCGCCGCCGACACGGCCGGGTGGTCGCCCGGGATAGCAGAGCTTCGGATCACCAGGTCCGCACTCGTCGCGGCCGAAGAATCCGATTCGGACAGGGGCAACAAACCGATTGCTGACAGCGAATGGAGCGCTTCCGAGTCGCGGTCCGATCCCGTGACTTTCCAGCCACCGTCAATCAGCACTGCCGCCAGCGCACGCATGCCGGCGCCTGCCGCTCCGAGCAGGTGCACGCGGGAACCCGATTCCGGGAGATCAGACAACCGGGGGAGCCGTTCAGCCACGAGAATCGCCCTCTCCGGTATTCATCTCCCGCAGCTCGAACGCACCCTGGTGTTCTCGCGCGGCAAGATCGAGCAGTTCCCGGGCGATCCGCTCGGCCGCATCAGGGCGTCCACGATCGCCCATGGCGACTGCCATCTCCCGCAGCCTATCCTCCTCCCGCATCAGCTCGAGAACGGACTCCCAGAGTTCACCTCTCCGCATCGATCGCTCCTCGAGCATCACGGCCGCTCCGGCCGCCGACAGGGCAGCTGCATTGTGTCGCTGGTGGTCCGCCGCTGCCGCGGGGAATGGAACGAGAACCGCCGGAACGCCGGCAGCGCTCAACTCGGAGCAGAACATCGCACCCGACCGGCAGACCGCGAGGTTCACGCCTGAAAGCCGGGCGCCGAGGTCGTCCACGTATGGAACCGTCAGAATCCGATCCGCCCATCGCCCCGCGGCAACCGCCGTCGAGATTTCGGGGAAATGGTTCGGCCCAGTGATCCACACGAGCGTCGTGTCGGCCGGCCAGTCAGTCGCGACCTCGAGATCCGCGAGCAACCTCTCGTTCAGGCCTCTCGCGCCCTGGCTTCCTCCGGTCACGGCGACGATCCGGCCACTCGGCCAGTCGAATCGGTCGTCCTTTGTCTCCCGGGTGCTGGCCGGCTTTGTTGAGGCCACCGGATTGCCCCACGTGAGGACTTCGGTTTCCGAACCCGGAGACAGATGTTCGATCGCTTCCGGATATCCGAGAAATATCAGGTCCACCCGCGGGGCGAGTTGCCGGGTCACCAGGCCCGGGAACGCATTCTGCTCCTGGAGCACCGTCTTCCGGCGGGACAACAGTCCGTACAGGACCGCAGGCCCAGACGCGTAGCCGCCCGTTCCCACCACGACATCCGGATCGAGTTCTTTGAACACGCGCCGGATGCCGTTCATCACAGCGGGCGCGGATGCCGCGAGGCGCCAGTTCTTGAGCAATCGACCGCGCCGGAAAGGCTCCATCGGAAGCAGTCGATAGGGAACGCCTGCCCTCGGGAGCACGGAGCCCTCGATGCCGCGCGACGCCCCGACCAGCATCAGCTCCACGTCCGGCTGAGCGGCCCGAAGCGCTGCCGCCAGGTTGAGGGCGGGATACAGGTGGCCACCAGTGCCACCGCCGGCGAGGAGAATTCGCGCACTCATCGCCCGCGACCTCTCGCCGACGACACGTTAAGCAGGATTCCGGTCGCGCCAAGCGTGATGACCAGGTTCGTACCGCCTGCACTGATGAACGGGAGATTCACCCCGGTTGTCGGCAGCAGCCCGAGCGCGATGCCGATATGCGCGAAAGCAGCCAGCGCGACTCCCGCCGTGATCCCGGTAGCGACCAGACGCCCGAACAAGTCCGGGGCGGAACGGGCCACACGGAATCCCAGGTGCACCCACACCGCAAACAATCCGATGACCGCTACAGCCCCGACGAACCCCCACTCTTCAGCAATGATCGAGAAAATGAAGTCGTTCTGCGGCTCCGGAAGGAACTGCATCTTCGTCGTACTTCGTCCGAAACCAACCCCGGTCAATCCTCCGGAGCCGATCGCGATCAGCGACTGTTTGAGCTGGTAACCACCGGCGCCGGCCGCCGATTCCGGATCGAGAAACGCCGTCAGTCGCTCCAGGCGGTATCGGGCAGTCAGCACCTGCGTTGCCGCCAGCACCAGCACGGAAGCACCGAGCAGAGCGAAGTGCCCCAGACGCGCGCCCGCGGCAAACAGAACTGTACCGGCAAGAACAGCGATCCACATCGCCGCAGAGAAGTGCGGTTCGAGCAGCACGAGCAGGCAGAGCGGAGCGAGAACGATGAGGAATGGGAGAACGCCCTCGCGAAAATCGTGCAGCGAGTCCTGCTTCTTGACCGCCAGCGCTGCCGTCCAGATCACCACGGCCAGCTTCGCGAATTCGGACGGCTGCAGAGTGATTCCAAGGTTCAGCCAGCGGCGGGCCCCGTTGACCGTGGGCGCTATCGCCTCGGTACCGGGAAGCACCAACGGAACGAGCAGAATCGTCGCGACCGCGAGAATCGGCCATGCGAGTCGGCGGTACACCCGGTAGTCGAGAATGCTGGCCGCCGCCATCGCCACGCACCCGATGCCGGCCCTGCTCGCCTGCTGAAACAGGTAGTAGGTATCGGGGCGACCCGCCTGCTGGGCGACGTACGAACTCGCGCTGTACACCGACAGGAGACCGAAGCCGACCAGGATGAGTGTGGTAGCAAGCAGTCCCCGCCCCGAAGCAGAGGGAGCGTCTACCGCAGGTCTCACCGGGAATCCGCGCAGGCCGAGTGCTCCCGCTCTCGTGGGTCGATCGCGCCTCATGAAGCCGACTCCGCCGGCTGCAGATCAAGCACGGCAGCCTCGAACGCCCGGCCTCGCTCGAGGTAGTTCGGAAACATGTCGTAGCTCGAACAGGCAGGGGCCAGCAGCACCACGTCGCCGGGCTGCGCCAGGTCCGCAGCCGTCTTCACAGCCGAGTCGAGACTTGATTCGACGACGATGGTCTCGACGGCGTCCCTCAGTTCGGACACGATCAACGGTGCCGCCTCGCCAAACGCGATCACGAGTCGAGCCCGCTCGCGTGCCGCCTTCGCGAGGGTCGTGTAGGGCTGACCTTTATGCCGACCGCCCAGCAGGAGGACCACTGGCCGGTCGAACGCATTCACCGCGGCTACCGCTGCGGAGACGTTCGTCGCCTTTGAGTCGTTGACCCACAGAACCCCGTCACGCTCCGCGACCGGCTGCAGGCGGTGTGGAAGACCGCGGAAGCTTCGCAATGCATCCGACAGCTTCCCGGGCTCCACCCCCGCCACAACCGCAGCGAGACAGGCTGCGAGGATGTTGGACACGTTGTGCCGGCCGAACAGCGGAATGTCCTCCGCACTCGCCCACCGCGCAGGAGAGTCCCCTTCGATCAACCGACCAAGCAGTCCGCCCTCGGAGTCCACTCCACGCGCCAACTGGAACTTCACCTTCGACCGAAAACAGCAAGCGTCGGCCGGGAACTCCGGCGGCAAGTTCGAGCACTGCGGAATCGTCGGCATTCAGCACCCAGGTGGGATCTTCGCTCGCCCTGTCGAACAGCCGTGCCTTGTCTCCGTAGTAGCTGTCGATATCCCGGTATCGATCCAGATGATCTGGCGAGAGATTCAGCAGCACGCCTACCTCGGACTCGAACGAATCGAGGTCGGCGAGCTGGAAGGAGCTGAGTTCAACCACCACCCAGTCGGGCTGGCGTTCGGCGAGAGCGCACTCGGACAGTGGACGACCGACATTTCCGACGGCTTCCGCATCGATCCCGGCCGAGGTCAGCAGGTGGGTCGTCAGTTGCGTCGTCGTCGTCTTTCCGTTCGTGCCGGTGATGGCGATCACCCGGCCGGTCAGACTTCGGTATGCCAGTTCGACCTCGGCGATCGTCCGGATTCCGGCGGCGGTAACCGCCTGGCGAACCTCGGAGAACGGACTGATCCCGGGACTCGTGACGACGAGATCCGACCCGAGGATCCGCTCCAGGTCGTGACGTCCTGCTTCGGCCGCGATACCCCGGGCCTGCAACCGCTCCGCCGCCGCGACCTGTCGCGGTCCGGCAGCCAGGTCGCTCGCATACACTTCTGCCCCACCGACCCGCGCCAGCATTGCGGCAGCGCTGCCCGAAACACCGAGACCGATGACCGCAACCCGGTCTCCCGGCGCGAAGGCCGATTCGCGTTTCATCAGCGCACCTTCATCGTCGCCAGGGCGGCGAGCGCGAAGATGATGGCAACGATATAGAACCGAATCACCACCCGCGTCTCGGGCCAGCCGAGCTGCTCGAAGTGGTGGTGCAGCGGGGCCATCCTGAACACCCGCCGACCCGTTCCGGTGCGCCAGCGGGTCAATTTGAACCCGCCGGTCTGGATCATCACGGATACCGCTTCCGCCACGAAGATCCCACCCACGATGAGGAGAAGCAGCTCCGACTTGAGCAGCACCGCTACAGTGCCGATTGCCGCGCCGAGTGCCAGTGACCCGGTGTCTCCCATGAACACGGTGGCCGGGGGAGCGTTGAACCACAGGAACCCGATCGCCGCCCCGGAGACCGCCACGCAGAACACCGTAAGCTCCCCGGCGTCGGCGAGGTACGGCAATCCGAGGTAGGACGACGTATCGATTCGCCCCATGACGTAGGCGAAGACTCCGAATGTCAGTGCCGCGATGGCCGACAGGCCCGCAGCGAGTCCATCGAGCCCATCCGTGAGATTTACGGCGTTTGCGCTGCCTGCGACGACAATAGCCGCGAACAGCGGAAACACGAGCGGCGCGAACACTACGTGCACGTTCTTGAAGAACGGCACCAGGCGGTGCGTGACTTCGAGCGCGTCGGGAGTCGTTACGAGCAGCAGCGCCCCGAACGCGAGTCCGAGCGCGAACTGCCACACGAGCTTGTGGCGGGCGATCAGGCCGCGCGACTCGTGGCGGACGATCTTCAGCCAGTCGTCCGTGAAGCCGATCGCTCCCATCCCGAGCGTCATGCTGAGAGCTGCAACTACCGACCATCCGTCGAACCGCGCCCACAGAACGGTCGAGACCGTCAACGACACGAGAATGATCAGGCCGCCCATCGTCGGAGTCCCCTGCTTCCGAAGATGGGTCCTCGGCCCGTCGAGCCTGACCACCTGCCCCATGTTCAGGGTTTCGAGTCGCCTGATGATCGGCGGGCCGGCGACGAAGCTCAGAAGTAGGGCGGTTACCATGGCGCCTGCCGCCCGAAACGAGATGTACTGAAACAGGTTGAACAGAATGTGGCGATCCGCGAGCGGGAACAGATAGTGAAACAGCATCAGTCCTCCGCCCCGAACTGCTTGGCGAGACCCTCGACCACGCGCTCGAGCCGCTCGCCGCGAGACGCCTTCACGAGAATCACCTCATCTCCCGTCAGGTCCGACGCGAGAGTTGCCACGGCATCGGCCGGTTTCGCCACCGACGTGACCCGGGTGCCGTTCGTCGTGCCGGACAGAGCGTCGAAAGCCGGTCGGAATTCTCCGAGCGCCACGACGCGGCTGAATCCCGCCTCGATCAGTGCTCGGGCGATGCGTTCGTGAGCAGCGGCGGACTGTGAACCCAGTTCCAGCATCGAACCGACGACAGCGGTGAGACGCCGGTCGGGAAATGCGTTCACGCAGTATTCGATCGCGGCCTCGAATGACTCCGGATTCGCGTTGTAGCAGTCAGCGACCAGCGTCAGTCGCCCCAGTTGTCGGAGTGCTCCACGCATGCCCACCGGCCGGTAGGCGGCGAGACCCGCCGCGATCGCTGCAGATCCGATTCCGACTGCCTCCGCCATGGCTGCCGCGAGGACGGCGTCGCGCAGGTGGTGCTCCCCCCCGACCGGTATCTCGTAGCGTGTGCCGAAACGTTCGAACCACGCCGACACGGCACCGACCTCCCAGCGCTCCGGGTGCCAGGTGGTCCTGGAATCGAGTCCCGCGACCATCGCGTCCGGTCGAATTTCAGTCGCCGAAGCTCCCAGGATTTCCGGTCTCTCGCCAACGACAACGCTCCCTGCCGGCTTCGCGGCTCGCACCAGAGAGAGCTTCTCGCGCAGCACGCCAGCCTCGTCTCCGAATCCCTCGAGATGAGCCGGCCCGACAGTCGTCACCACTGCGTCGTCAGGCTCCGCGATCGCCGCGAGGCGGGCGATCTCCCCGGGAGCGTTGCTGCCCATTTCGAGCACCCAGAATTCGGCAGCTGGCGGTGCGTCGAGAATCGTCAGCGGAACGCCGATCTGGTTATTGAGGTTGCCCGAAGTCGCATGCGTCAGCCGTTCCGCACCGAGTATCCCGGCCAGCATTTCCTTCACCGTAGTCTTGCCACTGCTGCCGGTAACGCCGATCACCCGCGCAGCACAGCGCCGGCGGTAGTGCCGGGCGAGATCGCCGAGCGCCCGCGTCGTGTCGGGCACCTCGAACCACTCGAGGTCCAGATCCGGACGTACGAGGCCCTGCTCGACTACGGCACCCAGCGCGCCCTTCCTGGCTGCCCGGGAGAGGAATTCGTGTCCATCGAACCGTTCCCCTCGCAGTGCGACGAACAGCGCTCCCCTGTTCAGCCGTCGCGTGTCCGTTGAGACGGAATCGAATCGACTCCGGCCGGGTGAAGCTGGCAGCCCGAGCGCTCGCCGGACTTCGTGTCTCTCGAAGCGCGCAGTCACCGGGTACCGCCGTGCGCCGCGAGGAGGGAGCCCACGATCTCCGCTTCGTCGAACGGCCGTCGCTCGCCGTGGATTTCCTGGTAGGTCTCGTGTCCTTTCCCGGCCAACAGGACGGCGTCGCCGTCTGCCGCGATGCTCAGGGCTCGCTCGATTGCCAGCCGGCGATCGACGATCGCCTCCCAGTCACCGGGCTCGAGATCCGAAACGGTCTCGCGAACGATCGAATCCGGATCTTCCGCACGGGGGTTGTCCGAGGTGATGATGGCGAAGTCCGAGCCGCTCACTCCGATGCGCCCCATCAAGGTCCGCTTGCCCGGATCGCGATCTCCGCCGCAGCCGAACACGACGATCAGTCGGCCTCGGACCGAAGGCCTGAGAGCGTCGAGAGCCCGCTCCAGCGCGTCGGGCGTATGTGCATAGTCCCGTACGACGAGGGCCGGCTCCGTCGCCAGCGCTTCCATCCGACCTGGAATCTGTGGAGCCGAGTTCAGTCCACCGGCGATCGCGCCCGTGTCGATCCCGGCGACCCAGGCCGCGGCGGCCGCGGCCAGGGCATTCGAGACGTTGAATTCACCCAGCAGCGGCAACTGAACCCTGGCCCGGCCATCGGGAGTGACGAGACTCCATTCGCTGCCACTGACTCCGACGCGCAAATCCTCGGCCCGAACGTCCGCACCGGGTCCAGTGCCGAACCGGATCACCCGGGCAGTACCGAAATCGGCTTCATCCCACGCCGGCTCATCCCCGTTTACCACGCAGACGCCGCCGGTTCGGAGCAGGCGGGCCAGCCGGAGCTTCGCAGTTCGGTAGGAGTCCATTCCGACGTGATAGTCGAGATGATCCCGGGTCAGATTCGTGAATACGGCGAGTGCGAACGGGATCGCGTCCACCCGGTGCTGGTCGAGCGCATGGGACGAGACTTCAATTACGACGAACCGCGTGCCTTCGGCCACCAGCTCCGAAAAGGTCGCTGCGAGATCCAGCGGATCGGGAGTGGTGAGAAGGCCCGCGGTCGCGGTTCCGGCAGACCGGATCACCCCGAGCGTTCCCAACGCGGCCGCGGGAGCCCGGACTCCGAGAAGGTGCCGCAGCAGAACGGCCGTGGTGGTCTTTCCGTTCGTCCCCGTGACCCCGATGACGTCGAGTTCCCGAACCGGATCTCCAGCGAACAGCTCTGCCAGATGTGCCGCCGCGACGCGGGTATCAGACACGACGAAGCGGGGAAGGCCGGAGGCATCCCCCGCGTGCTGGACAATGGCGGCGGCCGCTCCGGCGGCCTCGACCTGATCGAGGTACGAGTGGCCGTCGAAACGGGACCCCGAAATTGCGCAGAATAGATCGCCCGGCTCGATGGTCCGGGAGTCGAGCCGAAGCGCCTCGAAGCCGGGCGGCGGGGTCCCCTCCCAGAGTCCGTGCATGCCTGCGTCCCGCAGTCTCTGCTCGACTTCAACCCTCAGAATCACGACATACTTCCCGCACGGGCCTCCCGCTCGCAGTTAGTGGTTCGAGTCCGTCTCAACGGAGGATGACACTGGCGCCGCGCACGGCGATCATGCCGGCCGCCGGCACCTGTTCCGTCACTTCGTTGCTTCCGTGGATTTCTACTTTCAGTCCCAGCTCATGAAGTCGGCTGACGGCGGCCCTGACATCCAGGCCGCGCACGTCAGGCACGGATACCTCCACAACCTCCGATTCGGCATCCGGAGTCTCGTCGAACCGGGTTGTGGCCGTCTGCCCGGCGGCCACAAAGCGGAACACGGGAGCCGCTGAACTGGCGGCATCCGGCTCGCCCGCGGGATCTTGCTTCTCGATCTTGGAACTCGTGGTGCGACTCCAGTCGAGGTCGCTGCCAGGGGAAGCCCCGGGCGCGGTTCCCGGCTCAGAATCGGCTCTGTCCATCAGGCCGGCGTCCTCACCGGCCAGCATTGCTTGTAGAACCTGACGACTCATCGGAGCGGCGATGCCACCTCCGTAGTACTGCCCTTTCGGGTCCTCCAGTTTCGTCAGAATTACGAGCCGCGGATCATCCGCTGGTGCGAAACCGACGAACGACGCCGCGTATCGCCGCTCGTCGTATCCACCATTTGAGGCGATTCGTGCAGTACCGGTCTTGCCCGCGATCGACAGAGTCTCCAGGGCCGCCCTGCGTCCGGTCCCCTGCTCGCTGACCACCCAGGTGAGGACCTCGGTCACCTGCGAAGCAACGTCTTCGTGGAGGACGCGACGAACGGGTTCCGGGGTCGACCGCCAGGAAACCTCCCCCTCGAAGTCCTTGATCTCGCGCACGAGGGTCGGCCTCATCAGCACGCCGCCGTTGGCCAGGCTCCCATAGGCTGCTACGAGCTGCACCGAAGTAATGAGCAACTCGTATCCGAAGGCCAGAGATGCCTGGCTGACTGCCGACCATTCCGCGGGACGACGCAACAGGCCGGCCGACTCCGAGGGGACCCGGACGCCCGTCGGCGTCCCGAATCCGAAGTCACGCAGATAGGAATACTGCAGGCCCCGGTCGAGCCGTCCCGCGAGCTTGGCCGCTCCAATGTTGCTCGAATGAAGGAGGACCTCCGCAACCGACAGGGAGTCATAGCCATGGACGTCCCGAATTGTCCGGTGGGCGGTACGCCACTCGCCATTCTCGACGTAGATTCTGTCATCGAGACTCGCACGGTTTTCCTGGAGCAGAGTGGCGATGAGGAACGGCTTCACGGTCGATCCTGGCTCGTACGGATCAGTAAACGCCGGAATGCCGAATTTCCGATCGTTTCGCACACTCGCCACGGCAAGTAGTTCACCGGTCCGCGGATCGGCCATCAGCACATCACCGCCAGACGCGCCGGTCTCGGCCAGTGCCCGGGTGAGGGCCTGCTCAGCGATTTCCTGCAGCTCCAGGTCGATCGTCAGGAATACATCCCGCCCCGGCCGAGGGAGCGAACGCTCTGCCTCTGGTACCGGGTACAGCTCACCGCGAGCATCCCGTCGCCACACGACCTCACCCTCGGTCCCGACCAGCAGGCTGTCGAACAGAAGTTCGAGACCCGACTGCCCCCGGCCGGTATCGTCCACACTCCCGAGCAGGCTCCGGGCGATTCCCCCTTCGGGATACGCTCGGGTGACGACTGCGTTGAAGTGGACTCCGCTCGCTACCGCTTCTTCGAGTCCCGCCCGCACTCGACCGTCCACCCTCCCGATCGGAGACCAGCCCTGCTCCGCTTTCGCGAGACGAGCGGCGGCGCGCGAATTCAGTCCGGCGATCCTGACGATCGTCTCCACATCCCGTTCGCCGTTCCGACTCTCGGCCGGGGCGTAGAACGCGTCGAACTCCTCGGTGGAAACCGCGAGCGGCCGACCGTGGCGATCGAAGATGCCGCCGCGGGCAGCCGGCAGCGTTCCATGGAGATTCCCCTGCGACTCGGCACGGGTTCGCCATCGATCCGCCTGGACCAGCTGGATCTGAGCAGCCCGACCCGTCATCGCCACGGCAGCGACCAGAACCAGGATCGACAGGAATCGGCAGCGCCGGGTATGGACCCGATACTCAACGACCGGGGCTTTCTTCATGGACCGGCGCTCCCGGCGCTCGATGGCGCCATGATTTCAGGGAGGTACAGTATCTCGCCCTCATGGGAGGGGCGGAGGCCCAACTGTGCCGCTGACTCGAGAACCCGCTCACGGGACTCCAGGGAGTCGACCCGGAGCCACTCCTCGACTGACTGTGCCTCGAGAGCGCGCTCCTCCCGCTGCAGATCGGCGAGCTCTGCCGCGATCTTCGTTCCCTGCGCGCTGCGCCGGACGGAAATCCCCAGGCTCCCGACCAGTGCTGCCATGGTCAGGGCCACTGCCGCCTTTCGGCGTCCATTTCGGACACCTCGCCGGTTCTTCACGATTTCTCCCACGCACGGAGTCGCGCGCTGCGCGCCCTGGGATTTCGCAGGACCTCGGACTCACCCGGTCGCACCGGTTTTCTCGTCAGGACGCGGCCAAGGGCTGCGCCGCGGCAACGGCAGACCGGAATTTCGGGCGGACAGATGCAGTCCCGGCTCCACTCCCGGAACGCGTTCTTTACGATGCGGTCTTCCAACGAGTGGTAGGAAATGACGACGAATCGCCCGTGAGGTGCGAGCAGGCCGCGGATCGCCGTCATGGCCTCCTGCAGGGCTGTCATTTCGTCGTTTACCTCGATCCTCAGGGCCTGAAAGAGCCGTGCTTTGGTCCGGGCGTCGATTCCCGGTCCGAGAACGGTCGTGAACGCCGCGACGAGATCGTCCGCCGTTCGAAACGGAGTTGACTGCCGGCGCCGGATGATCTCCCGGGCCACAGCTCTCCAGCGGCGCTCCTCTCCGTACTCCCGAAACAGTGTTCCGAGGGACTGCTCGGATTCCGTGTTCAGAATGTCGGCCGCGGTTCTCCCTCCACCGGTTGTCCCGCCCATCCGCATGTTCAACGGTGTGCCTCGGCGGAAGGAGAACCCGCGTGCCTCCGAATCGATCTGAAACGAGGAGACCCCCAGGTCCAGCAGGGCTCCAGCCAGATCATCCATCTGTGTCAGGTCCCTGGCGATCCGTGCCACGTCCCTGAAGTTTCCGTTCACGAAGACGACCCGGTCCCCCCGGACACCGAGCCGTCTTCGAGCCGCAGTCAACGCATCAGGATCCTGATCAAGACCTACGACCCGCGCTCCCGGAGCAGCAGCCAGAATCCGTTCGGCGTGTCCGCCGCCGCCCAGAGTTCCGTCCAGGAACGTCCCGCCACGGTCTGGAGCCAGAAAGTCGACGACTTCGTCCGCGAGCACCGATTCATGCGCGAACTCCTCCGCCGCCATTCGACTCAGCTCCCGCCGCCGCGGGTCAGGCAAAGATGCCGGCGAACATGTCGCCGAATTCTCCGCCCGTTTGCTCCACCGAAGCCTCAAACCGCTCCGGATTCCAGATTTCGATCTTGTCCAGAGCGCCGACGAGCTGCGCCTCGTCCGCAATCCCCACCCGCTCGCGCAGGCGCTCCGGAATCAGGATTCTCCCCTGCCTGTCCGGCGTGAGCACCGTCGCATTCGAAGTGAGTCCGAGAGCGGCGTGCCTGGCCCTGGGAGTCCGCCGAGCGTGTTCCCGCAGTCGGACCTCCACCTCCAGCCAGTTTTCCTCCGGATAGAGCGTCAGGGCGTCCTCGTGCACACAGATGAGGACAAACGGTGCGAACTCATCGCGGCCTTTCCGGAATGCCGCAGGAAGAGTCACGCGACCTTTCTCATCAACCTGATACAGGTAACTACCGAGAAAGCCGCCCACTTAGCTCCGTTCCGACAGTTGTGAGAAATCCCCACAGTTTCCCACTTTTCCCCACTGCTCCCCATTCTATGGGTCACGTGTGGGACGCGCAACCCCGGAATCCGGGGCAGATTTCATGGCCGCCGATCTGTCAGGAGAGGATCGTGTCCAGGTGGGGCAGATCGTATGCTCAAACGAAGAAACGCCCGCCGAGACCTTTGTCTCGGCGGGCGTAACCCTGCGCTTTCCTGTCTACCGGCAGTTCCCTGCCCCGCCAAGGTGGCGGCGACCGGCGTTCCGCCGGACGGGTGCGTGGTGCTCTACTGCTACTTGCAGGCCTTACGGATAATCTGCTGCTGCCGGTACAGATAGACATCCGTGCTCTCACGAATATCCGACTGCGCGTTCGGCTGCTCGTTTCCGGCTCGATTCAGATTCGGCAACACCTGCTCGAAATTCGACAACGCACGCTGTGCCGGTGCGCAGGCCTCGGCTGATTCGTTCGAGGCGTCGATCTGCACGCCCTGCTGGTAATACCCGTATGCAGTGAAGAAGTACAGCTGGTCCTGAGTTCGGCCGGCCTCGGCAAACTCGGCTCCGACCTTGAACATCTGGATCGCTTCGCCATACTGGCCGGCTTTGAAGTAGCCGTTGTACCCGCGGCTCAGCATCTGGCCGGCAACCGCTTCGGGGTCCGTCCCCTCCTCGACTGCCAGCCGGAGATCCGCGATCGCCGCATCGGTTTCACCAGCCGAGAGCCTGAAGAAGCCGCGCCGTGCGTGACCGTTCGGATAACTCGGGTCGAGAGCGAGAACCTCGTTCATTGCGTCAGCCGCATCCGCGGGACGATCCATCTTCCCATACACATCGGCCCGCATCGACCACAGGGCCGGATCGTCCGGCCGGCTCGCCTGCGCCCGGTCCGCAAACGCCAGCGCCTGGTCGTACTCACCCAGCGCGAGGTGCGCCGCGATCACATTGCGCAGGATCTCCGGACTCGTCTCTTCGCCCTTGATCTGCAGAACCTGGTCATACGCCTCCGCAGCCCTGCGCACCGACGCCTCATCCGTGATCGTCGCATCGGCACCTTCGGTCGCCGCGGCCGTTCCCTTGTTCAGGGACACGTTACCGAGGTACTCCCACAGGTCCGCATTCATCGGATCGACTTCGAGCCCCTCCTCGAGGAGCGCGATTGCCGCATCGTATGCCCCGGCCTGCGCGAGGTCGTACGCGATCGTCATGCGCACGTTTGCGTCGCCGGGATTGAAGTTCAGGTACTCACGATACAGCTCGAGCGAACGCGCGGTATTCCCGAGTTGCGCCTCGGTATAGGCGAGCGACTGGAGTGCCAGCACCTCAGCCGGATTCTCTTCGACTACTGATTCGAGATCGGCCCGCGCACTCTCATAGTCCTCCATGCCCATGTACGCGCGGCCCCGCAGATAATGGGCAGTCATCGACCCCGGGTTTCTCGTAAGCGCATCATCACAATTTCGGATCGCATCCTCGAACTGCTCCGCGCTCAGGTAGTCCTGGCAGAACAGAACGGCGCGCTGATAATCGACCTGACCCTCGAACGCGGTGACGATCACGGCTGCTGCTTCCTGTACCTCGTCCTTCCCGTCGCCGGCGACCTGGAATTCAGGCACCGGCAGTTCGTCTCCGCTCCGGGAATCCACGAAGCTCACGTTCACCTTGTTCCCGCCTGCCGCCCTGCTCACCTCACCATACATCACGAGGTCCGCGTCGAGCCGACCGGCGAGCTGACGCCACTGGATCAGACCGAGGTCTCCCTCGTTCAGCTTCAGACGCCGGAGCTCGTCCTTGATCGTGTTGCTCTCGATCGTGGTGAGAGTCGGGAAGTCCTTCAGATCCTTCTGGACTTCCTCCGAAACCTTCTTGCCGAAATCCTTCTTGACGCCATTGCCGGACTTCAGAGGTGCCACGAGTACGCGCGCACGACCGCCAGAACCTCCGCTGCCCTCCTGAGCCGTCACGACATCGGGTTGCGCGAATGACACGGCAAAGGCCGCGGCGAGGCCCAAAACGAGCCGAACGAACGTTCCTGAAACTCGATCCATGCTTCCGTCCTCGAAGTTCTGTCCAACGGTCATCGGGCCGGGACAGGCCGATCTCGGCATGTCAGACTGTTTCGACTGATACGACACGCTGCTCAAGGCTAAGTTCCGCGCACGGGCGCCCCGGGAGCAGTTCCGTATTCGCCAGCGCTCCAGGAAAATGGGCGAAGCAGGATTCGAACCTGCGACCTCCTGCGTGTAAGGCAGGCGCTCTAGACCAGCTGAGCTATTCGCCCCCTGCTTGCTTCTTCCCTCGTCCGTCCGGCTGGCGAAGCCCTGCGAGCAGCCCTGCCGGGATCAGCACCAGGTACCCCAGCACCAACAGCAACGGTGCAGCTGTTACCGATCCTCGATTCAATAGTACATACCCAAACAAAACGGCCACGATCCCCGCGAGCAGCAGCACCCAGTTCATGACGTGCATGCCCAGAAATCGTGGACGTTCGAACGTCGCTCCAACCTGATCCGAGCGGCTTCGGTCCATTTGTTCAGACTATCCTTCGAATTGCCCGTAGTCAACGTTCCAATCTTCCGATGACTCTGTCTCGCGTTCGCGCTCGCGCATGTCCTCCAGGCGCTGTCGATCGTGACGCATACGACGCAGCCCCACCGTCAACACGACGAGGGTGATCAGGAGCCAGAAAAGTGCCGCTCGCGAAAGGAGATACAGCCAGCCGTACCGGTCCATGACTGTCGCTCGCCAGCGACGCTCGAACTGCTCCTGGGTGAGCCCATAGACGCGGCGAAGGCTCCCGTCCACCGATTCCCCATTCCGCATCGAGCCGAACAGGGCCGCCAGACCGGCATCACCACCCAGGTTGTACAACTCCTGAACTACCGTATAGGAAAGAAGATAGGCCAGCCTGATCTCCTCCGGGTTGCTGCGAAAGCGAAGATTCACGTCCCGGAGCGATCCCGATCCCGTTCGGAATAGAGTCAGCTGAATTCGCCATGCGTCGTCCCATCCCCATGCACCAGAAGCGAACTGCGCATAGCCCTCGTGCAGCCACCGCGGTGCCGTTCCGTCAGTTGCCGCGTGGACCAGCAAGTGTGCGAGCTCATGCCGAAACACCGTTCTCAGCGTCGCAATGGTCTCCATCTCATTACCGGCGCGAAGCGCGATCCGAAGACCCGGCGGATCGGCCAGGCCGGCGACCCAGCGCTCCGGCGGACCGAAACCTTCCTCCTGCAGAGTGCTGAGATCCCTGAGCAGGAACAGGTCTACCGTATCGCGAATCCACTGCTCCGGTGGCCCTAAACCCGGGAAATCCGCCGACGCTCCCGGGTCGGTGACGATGGTGCGGGCGATTCCCTCAAGACCCGCTTCCGCTCTGATGCGGTATCCGAGTTCCGAGGACTGCGGGTTGGAGATGCTGTTCGCTGCGTCCGGAACCGCGGTCATGAGAGCTGAGAGCAGGAAGGGAAACACGTGGACCGGACGGAAGACTGCGAAGCTATGCCAGACCGAGCGAACTCGGCGCTGCCAACCACGTCCGAACAGACTGTGGATCATGTCGACATGCTGTCGCGGGCCCAGTCCACCGCCGCGGCCAGCGCCTCCGGGAGCGGAGAGCTGAACGCCAGACGCTCCTCTGTTATCGGATGGCGGAACGTCAATCGTGCCGCATGCAGAAACAGCCGACCCGCTCTCCGAGCCAGCTCGTCAGCCCAGCGTCCACCGGCTCCCGTAAACCCCCGTTGCCAGTCCCGGCCGTACACCGGATCTCCGACGATCGGGTGCCCGGCATCGAGCAGGTGAACCCGGATCTGGTGCGTGCGCCCGGTCTGGAGTCGCACGGCAAGCAGATCGGCAGCGACGAATCGCTCCAGACGCCGAACATGCGTCACGGAGGGTCGACCGTTCGAGACGACCGCCATGCGCTTTCGATCCTTCGGATGGCGACCCACCGGTCTGTCGATCGTCAACTGATCGGATTCGATTCCGCCCCAGCAGGCCGCGATGTATCCCCGCCCGACCTTTCGAGCGGCGATGTCTGCAGACAGCGACCGATGCGCGACCTCGTCCTTGGCAACCACCATCAGTCCACTCGTGTCCCGATCGAGACGATGAACGATACCGGGACGCAGTGGAGCGCCGATCGTCGACAGACGGTCGGTCCGGTGCAGGAGAGCGTTGACCAGCGTACCGGACGGGTGACCCGGAGCCGGATGCACGACCAGGCCCGCCGGTTTATCAACGACGAGAAGGAACTCATCCTCGAATACGATCGGAACCGGAATCGGTTCCGGTTCGACGGAGATATCGGGAGGTGGAGGCACAGCGACCTGCAGCTCATCTCCGGCGCGCGGCCGGTAGCTCTTTCGTACCGGATGTCCGCGAAGCAGCACCCTTCCATCGTCTACGAGCGACGCCACCCGGGTTCGGCTCAAGTCCAGCCGGTCGGCAAGAAAGGCGTCGAGCCGGGCCTCTGAATCGAATTCTACCCTTACGTGCAGGGGTTCAGCCTGCAGCGGGTTCGGGCCCTTCTTCACGCGCCCTCCGTTCCTCGCGCCAGAAGGAGATCAGAAGGAGTACCGCTCCGACGCTCACCGCGCTGTCCGCCACGTTGAACGTCCAGAATCGCCAGTCCCCGATTCCGACATCGATGAAGTCAACTACGCCCGCTTCGTATCTGAGGCGGTCCAGGATGTTCCCGATCGCCCCGGCCGCGATCAGCGCGACCGAAAATAGTCGAAGTCCGTCCTGTCGAGGTGTGGCGCGATAAATGAGGAACAGCGCGACGAGCGCCACGAGTGCAAGGACTAGAAAGAAGAGGCGGGAGTGCTCGCCGATGTTCATGCCGAATGCAGCACCCGGATTGTGCGTATACGTGAGCCGCAGGAAGTCGCCGATCACGCTGCGCCTCGAGTACATGGAGATATTCGCCACTACCCATTCCTTCGACAGGTAGTCGGCCAGCACGACGATGAATATCACGCCTGCGAGAAGGGCGCCCTTGTGGACGCCCCCGTTCGCGACCTCCGGGTCTGGACTCAGGCCCGGATCACCTGGGGGCACCCGTCTCCTCTTTCTCCTTGCACTTGATGCAGAGTCGGGTGTGAGGGAGCGCTTCGAGACGCTCAATTCCGATATCTTCCCCGCAGTCCTCGCATTCGCCGAACTTCTCCGGAGCCCGATACAACCGGCGCAGGGCCTCGTCGATGTGATAGAGGTAGCGCCCCTCCTTGCTCGCGAACAGGAAGGCCTTCTCGCGCTCCATGGCATCAGTGCCCTGGTCCGCCATGTGGAAGCTGTACGCCGACAGGTCGCCGTCCGAGGCCTGTAGAGAGCTGGCGAACGACTCGTCGTAGTTCGCGAGCTCCTTCAGAGCCCGCTCACGCATCGTGAGCAGGCGATCTTCAAGCTGTTTGAGGTCCTTCTTCTTCATCCCGATCCCCGCTATGCAAGACAGATTGATCCGGCTTTCCGGATCAGGCGTCTTCCGACGCCGCGTCGATCCGGCTCAAGGCCACCGTTGCGTTCTCTCCTTCGATCTCGAACTCTTGAACGTGCTCGAGCATTGTCACGGCGTTGACACCGGTCTCGATCTCGAGTGCCAGCGTCTCCCCGCCGATCCCTTCCTGATGAAACCGAACTGCGTCTTCCAGCTTCTGGGACCCTGCCACGGCGAGTCGTATCCGGTCACTCACCGCCAGGCCCGCCTCTCGCCGCAATCGCTGGACTCGGCTTACGACTTCGCGAGCCAGTCCCTCAGCCAGCAACTCTTCCGTGAGACTCGTGTCGAGTCCGACGACGTATCCGCCGCCCGCCTTGACCGTCAGGTCTCCCTTTGCCGACTCGACGATCCGCACGTCCTCCGGCTTGATCTCGACACGCGTGCCATCCAGATCGGCCATCACACTCGCGCCATCCCGCAGCTCCTGGAGCGCCGAAGGGGCCAGATTCCCGATCATGCGCGCCACGGCCGGAGTCCGATCTCCGAAGCGCGGCCCGAGCCGACCGAATTCCGGTTTTGCAGACAGCCGAATAATATCGGCGTCAGCCGCCGGGAATACAACCTCGCGGACGTTGAGTTCCTCCCGCAGGATCTCCTCCATTGCCTCGCTGAGTCCGCGCCGGCCAGGAACTGCCGCCTGGATTCCCGAGAGCGGCTGACGAACGCGAATTCCAGCCTCTTCGCGAGCAGCCCTTCCGAGGGTCACCAGGGCCCGCACGTCTTCCATTTCCGATTCCAGACTCTCATCACGCCGGCCCGACGATCCCGGATAGTCTGCGAGGTGTACCGAACTACCCATCAACTCCCGGTACAGCCAGTCGGAAAGGAACGGCGCGAATGGGGCCAGCAGGACGGCCGAGGTCGCGAGCGTCTCGTGCAGCGTAGCGAATGCGTCCGCAGTCCACAGGCTGTCGCTTCCGCCCGGCCGGGTAGCCCAGAATCTGTCGCGGTTCCTCCGCACATACCAGTTGGACAGGTCATCGAGCACGAAATCTGAAAGCCGACGAGCCGCGCGCGTCAGGTCATAGCCCTCCAGGTCATCACTCACCGAGCTCACGAGCGAATCCAATCGGCTCAATAGCCAGCGATCGATTGGAAGACGCTCGCCAACGGGACGAGCGCCGTTTGACTCGGGCGACCAGCCTTCGAGTCGAGCGTAGAGCGTGAAAAAGCGATACACGCTGCGCAGCGTATCGAACAGCTTGCGATTCGTTTCCCGAATACTCTCACTGTCCCAGCGCTTCGGGAGCCACGGATTGCTCGAGGCCAGCAGATAGAACCGAATCGCATCCGCACCGTGATCACTCAGCGCTTCCCAGGGATCGACCACGTTACCCTTCGACTTGGACATCTTCCGGCCGTCCTCGTCGAGCACCAGGTCGTTTACCACGACGGCACGGTATGCGGCCTCATCGAACAGAAGCGTCGAAATCGCGAGCAGCGAATAGAACCAGCCCCGCGTCTGGTCAACGCCTTCCGCGATGAAGTCGGCGGGGAAATGCGTCTCGAATTCGTCCCGATTCTCGAACGGATAATGCCACTGCGCGAACGGCATCGAACCGGAATCGAACCAGGTGTCGAGCACTTCCGGGACGCGACGCATCTCACCACTGCACCCCTCATGCGTGCAGTCCCAGGACAGTTCATCGATTCCCGGTCGGTGGGGATCGAAGTCAGTCGGGAGGGACCCCGCCAGCTCCGCCAGCCGAGCGTAGGAGCCAGGCACCTCGCGGTGACCGGAATCAGCGTCGCAGACCCAGATCGGAAGCGGAGTCCCCCAGTACCGGTCACGGGAGATGGCCCAGTCCACGTTGTTCACCAGCCACTCGCCCATGCGTCCAGAGCCGATCTCGGGCGGATGCCAGGCTGTCGCTGCATTGTGCGCAAGTAGACGTTGCTTGACCTCGGTCGTGCGGATGTACCAGGAGTCGCGGGCCATGTACAGGAGCGGACTGTCGCAGCGCCAGCAGTGCGGATAGCTGTGAACGAGACTCGTAGCATGGAACAGCAGGCCACGATCGTCGAGCATCGCGACCAGTGCCTCGTCCGCGTCCTTCACCGCCAGTCCACCGACGTCGCGGACCTGCGAGTCGAATCGTCCAGCATCGTCCACCGGACGCACGACCGGCAGGCCATGCTGCTTCCCCATAACGAAGTCGTCCGCTCCAAACGCTGGAGCTGAGTGCACCAGCCCGGTCCCGTCTTCGTCACTCACGAAGTCCCCGGGCAACACACGGCCAGTGGTCTCGGGGGTAGGAGGGATCGAGGTCGAATGGGCGTCGGTAGGTCAGGGCAGCCAGCTCATCGGCGCTCACCGCGCGCACGACCAGGGCTTCATCTCCAAACAGATCGGCAACACGTGCAGCGCTGAGTA
Source organism: uncultured Gemmatimonadota bacterium (assembly GCA_942490755.1). Taxonomy (GTDB): domain Bacteria; phylum Gemmatimonadota; class Gemmatimonadetes; order Palauibacterales; family Palauibacteraceae; genus Carthagonibacter. Next base: position 20,763 of record CALNYN010000021.1, on the reverse strand, counting down.
CGAATCTCTCGCCGTCCCGTTTGACTTCGACGTACGAGAGTTCCGGCCCGAACGCCACCGCCACGTTCGACACCAGGGTCCAGGGAGTCGTCGTCCAGACGAGCAGGCTGCGGTCTTCATCTCCGACGATCGGGAATCGGACGGTAACGGAAGGATCGGAACGATCCGCGTACCCCTGAGCGACCTCGTGACTCGACAAACCGGTTCCACACCGGGGGCAATACGGGAGGACCTTGAATCCACGGTACAACAGACCCTTGCGCTCGATCTCCGACAGTGCCCACCACACCGACTCTACATACTCGGGACTGAACGTGATGTACGGACGGTCATAGTCGAGCCAGTATCCGATCCTGCGCGACAGGCGTTCCCAGTCCTCTTTGTAGGTGAACACGTTTTCGCGACACGCCCGGTTGAATTCGGCGATCCCGATCTGCTCGATCTCCGGCTTGCCCGATATTCCCAGGCGCTTCTCGGCCTCGATCTCCACCGGGAGACCATGCGTGTCCCAGCCAGCGATTCGAGTAACGTGGAATCCGGCCATGGCCCGATGCCGAGCAACCGTGTCCTTGATCGTCCTGGCGAGAACGTGATGGACGCCAGGGCGGCCATTGGCCGTAGGCGGGCCCTCGTAGAACACGAACTCGGGGGCGCCGGCGCGTAGTTCGAGGCTCCGCTCGAACGTCCCCTCATTCTCCCACAGAGAGAGAATCTCCTGCTCGAGCGCTTCGATCGGTTCCGTGAGATCGCGATACGCCATCGGGCTCCTCAGTCTCCGCCAGACCCGAAGTGTGCATCGTCCGGCTCGTGATCGATCTCGTGATGCGCAGTCTCCTCCGAAGCGTCGTCCGCTCCCGCTTCTCTGACGGTTCGACGTTCTTCCTCCTCCAGTTCGGCCAGGAAATGCTCGATCGTCGACCGAAGCGAGCGCAAGAAACCGGATCGACGGACCCGGAGGTCGTCCAGTCCACGGCGCGCACCCTGGACCGCGAGTTCGGCATCCCGGCGGATCGTCTCGGCCTGGCGCTCCGCCTCACGCACTCGCAGGTCGGCGGTCTTCTCAGCTTGGGCTCGCGCTTCCTCGCGCAATTCCTGGGCGGTGACGAGCGCTTCGTTCAACGCCCGTTCCCGTTCCTGGAACGCGGTCAGCTGCTCGCGAAGCAGGTCGGACTGCTCGCGCAGCCGTAACTCCCGTCCCACGAGGTCCTCGAGTCTGTCGGAGACGATATCGAGGAATCCATCGACCTCAGCAGGATCGTATCCACGGACGACCCGGCGGAAGTCTTCCTTCTTCTTGCGCACGTCGAGTGGCGTAAGATCCATCATCTTCCCGGTCTCTCCCCCACTAGGATCGTTCCAAGGCGAAGCTCGGTGCTCCCCTCTTCAACAGCGAGCTCGAAATCGTTGCTCATGCCCATCGACAGCACTTCGGCCGTGAACCCGGTCACGGACTCTCCGCAGCTGTCGAAGAGTGTGCGTGCCCTGCGAAATACCGGCCTCAACAACCCGGGTTCGTCGACGAACGGCGCCATCGTCATGATGCCCCGTACGGTCAGTCCAGGCATGGCACAGATCTCGGCTATCGGCTCGAGTGCGTCGGCGACGGCGAACCCCCCTTTAGCGGCTTCCCCGGACGCGTTGACCTGAACGAGCACCGACAGCGGCGCCCCTCCGGCCTTCTCACACATCTCTGATAGCCGCCGCGCGAGTCGGATGGAGTCCACGGACTCTACCACATCGAACGTTCGGACCACCCGAGCGGCCTTGTTCGTCTGCACGTGACCGACCATGTGCCAGCTTACGTTCAACCCGGCCAGCACCTCCCGCTTGGTCTCGGCTTCGGCTACCCGATTCTCGCCGATTCGCTCGAATCCTGCGGCGACCACGTCGGCCACCTTCTCGGCCGGATGTCCCTTGGTGACAGGGAGAATCTCCACCGTCGTCGGATCCCGACCGACGCTTTCCGCCGCTCTGCAAATCCGGTCCCGCACGAGAGCGGCCCGATCGCTGATAGTGTTCACCTGGTTCACGGGCGGGAGTCTACTGGCCACGACCGGCCGCGGCAACGCGCCGGCGCCACACCTTCCTGACCGGAAACGCGACAGGCCGGCCGCGTCACCGCGGCCGGCCTGTTCGTAGACCTGCGACGTCCGGGTTGACGGTCAGCCGTTAACGGTGAAGTCAATCCTCTGCGCTACCCAGACGCCAACCGGCTTGTCCCTGTTCATGGCCGGTGAGAACTCCATCTGGTCGACGATCTGCGTCGCAGCGTTGTCGAAGGCGGGGTACCCACTCGATTTCTGGACCTGCGACTTCGCAGCCCTGCCGCTCTCATCGACAAACACCCACAGCGTGACCTGCCCGCTGATTCCCGCCTCGCGGAGCATCGACGGATACAGTCTCTGCAGCAGCCGCTGAATGTCTGAACCGTTCTTCAGTCGCGGCTCGATATCCCGCGGGATATACGATGGAACGTCTTCCGGCTTGGCGCCCTCTGGCGGCGGCGGGAGATTCTCGACCGGATTGTCCTCGAACGTGGTCGGAGCAATCGTGACGTCCTCGTCCATGTCGACGCTCGCTGAAACGCGCGGAGTCGCCGGGCGGGCAATCTGTTCAGGCGGCGGCGGTATCTTCACCTCGGGCGGCAGATCCACCGAGATGATTTCGTCTGCGATCGTGCCGAGGTCCGCGGCCTGCAGCTGCGGGAACCAGTTGAACAGGGCGAAATGGAGGAACGTTGCACTGAGCACGCCGAGCCAGACCCAATTCGAGTAGTCTCGCTTGAACCGGTCGTTCGCCGTCATCCATACGGAGTCGCCAGCTTTCCGTTCCTTGCGACGATTCTTCTTGGTGCCGTCGTAAATCGACTCGCTCATGCCACTCACCTCCTCGCGCGCTGCACCCGCTGCTCGACCCGGGTCGCAAACGTGACCCGCACGGCTCCGGATGCCTGCAACTGCTTCGTGATCGAGTTGATCTCACTATACGGGACGTCCCTGTCGCCCCTGAGCGCGACCACGAGCTCCCTGTTTTCCGAATAGAGAGGACGAACCACCTCGTCGATATTGTCGTGCGGCACGATCTGATCGTTGATGAACACCGTGCCGTCGCTGTCGACCCACAGGTGCAGGATGTTCTTCCGCTTTTCGTCGATCTTCTGCGTCGCCTCTGCCGAAGTCCAGTCGATCGGCACGTTCCGCTCGCGGCGGAATACGGTCGACACCATAAAGAAGATGAGCAGCAGAAAGGCGATGTCCGCCATCGACGATGATGGAATCTCACTGCTCGCGCCGGACTTCCGGCTGAAGCCCTTCCCCTTGGCCATGCCTATTCCTCGAGCATCTGCAGGGAGATCCGCTCGGCGCCAGCGAGCTTGACCTCGTCAAGTACGTTGACCATGTGGCGATACGCCGCGCCCCCATCGGTCTTGATCGCCGCGATCAGATTCGGGTTCTGGGCGATTTCCTGCCGCAGAAGTACCTCGATCTGATCATACGGAATGACCTGCTCTTCCTGGCTCTCTCCTCGCTTGACCGTCACCGAACCGTCAGGCCGCACGATCAGGAAGATGATGTTCTTGGCGGAGACATCCTGCTCTTCCGCTTCCTCGGGAAGGACTATGGGAAGGCCCTTCTCTTCGTTGAACACCGTCGTGGTCAGAAAGAATACCAGCAGCAGAAACGCGATGTCGGCCATCGATGCCGTCGGAATCTCGTCCGACACACGTTCCTTGCGGTTCAGAATCGCCATCTGTCACTCGTGCTCCGAAAGGGTCTAACCGTACCTACACGACCGTCTCTGGATCGGTCCGCCCACCGGAAATCGGGCCTACCTGGACTGGCTTCGCCAGATCAGATCGAGGACCGCCTCGGACCCTTCTTCCATGTCCGCGATCAGCGCGTCGATCCGGGTGACGAAGTAGTTGTAGGCGATGTGGACCGGGATCGCGATCGCGAGGCCGGCAGCCGTCGTGATCAGCGCGACCTTGATACCCGCGGCAACGAGCGTCGGCTCCACCTGACCGGCCTCCTCGATCGCGGCGAAGGCCGCGATCATGCCGATCACCGTGCCCAGGAACCCGAGCATCGGAGCCACGTTCGCGATCGTCGCAAGAACAGTCAGGCCCCGCTCGAGAAAATCGAGCTCAATGTTGCCGGTGGTGGAAATCGCCTTGGTGACGTCCTTCGTTCCGCCGCCTTCCTTCACGCGACGCAGGCCGGTCAGCAGGATTGCGGCAACCGGGCCGCGCGTCTCGCGCGCAACCTTGATCGCCTCATCGATCTGGCCCATCTCGCCGAGCTCTTGAATCTCCTTCAGGAGCTTCTTCGAGTCACGGTGGGCGACGAATAGCGTCCACCCCTTGGCGATGATCACGCCCAGAGCTACCAGGGAGCAAAGCACGAGAGGGACCATCATGAAGCCCCCATCGTGGAAGATCGTCAACAGCTCGTAACTGGTGTCTTGCACTCGAACCGCTCCGTTGTGTGACGGGACCATCCCCGCCGGTTTCGAGAAAAGCAAGTTTACGTGCAGCGCTCTGCGGCGTCAACGCGGCACTCGAGCCCCGTTCAACCGCCGGTGGACAGCGCCGTGGGTCGTTCCGCGTCTCGTTCGGACGCGGCCTCCGTTACCGGTGAGCTTTCTTCGCCGCCGGCTTCCAGGCGCTGCCGCAGTTCGTCCGGGCGCAATCCGCGGTACAGGCGTCCTTCATGGGCCAGCGAAATCTGGCCCGTTTCTTCGGAAATTACTACTACCAGGGCATCCGTTTCTTCCGACAGGCCGAGGGCGGCGCGGTGCCGCGTGCCGAGCGACCGCTCCACGGTGGGAGATTCTGACAATCGCAGGATAACCGAGCCCGCATAAGCGATTCGATTCCGCTTCACGATCACCGCCCCGTCATGCAGGGGAGAATAAGGCGTGAATACGGTCGTCAGCAGCTCAGTGCTGAGGACAGCATCGATCTGCGTTCCGTGGTCGACGTGATTCAACAGGTCGACCTCCTGCTCGATGGCAATGATGCCCCCGATCTTGGCTTTGGCCAGCCGATCCGCCGCCACCGCGATCTCGTCCATGACTTCCTGCTGCTCCATGCGGGCAAATGCCTGGAACAGTCGGGTGCGCCCCAGTCGCGCCAGCGCCGCCCTGAGCTCCGGCTGGAAGATCACGATCAGAGCGAACGCGCCGTAGGTGAACACCTGGGAAAGGAGGTAAGGAATCAGCCGCAACTGCAGCGCCTGCGAGGCGACGTAGATCGAGACGAGGACGACGAACCCGATCAGGACCTGAAAGGCCCGTGTCCCCGTGTACACGACCAGCACCCTGTACAGGAGGAATGACACGATCAGGATCTCGGCCACGTCCTTGAAGTCGAGGCGGAGAAAGCCGAGATAGTCCAGAAACGCCTGCATCAGGTCCTCACGCCCCGGTCGCCGATGTCAGCGGACCGCCACCGCTCTCCGTCGCATGGCGCACCGCCGACCTGCAGTACCGCCCACGCAAGGTCGAGCGCCCGGCGAACCGGCATCACGTCGTGCACTCGAAACAGGCGGGCCCCGGAAAGCAGGGCTGCGACGCATGCAGCTACCGTGCCTTCCAGCCTCTGGTCCGCGGGCAGGTCGAGCAGTGCCCCGATGAACGATTTTCGCGATGGCCCTACAAGAACCGGGTATCCCGGCCCGGAAAACTCACCACTTCGCGCCAGTATCTCGAGGTTGCCGGACACGGACTTGCCGAATCCAATACCGGGATCCACCACGATCTGGGATGGGCGGACACCACTCGCCAGGGCCAGGTCGGCCTGCTGTTCGAGCCAGCCGGAAATCTCCGCCACCAAATCCTGATAGCCCAGGTCATTCTGCATCGTGCGGGGATCGCCGCGCATGTGCATGATGATCAGCCCGGCACCGGTCTCGGCGCACACTGAGGCGATCTCGGGATCGAACCGAAGCCCGGAAACATCGTTGATTGCCACCGCCCCGGCATCCAGGGCCTGCACGGCGACCGATAGTTTCGTGGTATCCACCGACACCGGAATGCCGGCCCTGGACAGCGCCGCGACGGACTCGCCGATTCGGGTCCATTCTTCGTCGGCCTGCACCGGCTTCGCTCCCGGCCGGGTGGACTCGCCGCCCACGTCGATCATGTCCGCACCCGCCTCGCGCATCGACTGACCGAGTTCCAGCGCTCTCCCAGCATCCCTTGCCACGCCGCCGTCCGAGAAGGAGTCGGGCGTGAGATTCAGGATCCCGAGTACGACAGGCCGCTCGAGGGATATCCTGCCGCCCCTGACGGACCACGCCGGCTCGGAGAGCACTCGGGCCAAGTCGCGGTCCCCGCTCAGGCCAGGGCCGGAGTTGGTTCGCCGCCCGCGCCCTCGACCGGACGGTCGTCGGCCGCCGGCACTGCATCTGCCGGTCCGGGTCCCAGCGCCGGCGTCTCGGGCCCCTCCGGGGCTGGCAGCGGCGGAAGCGGATCGCCTCTTTCCAGCAAGCGAATGTCGTCGGCATCGAGCGTCTCGCGCTCAAGCAATGCATTGGCGATTTCGTCCAGGAGACCGCGATTCCGGGTCAGTACCCGTTCGGCCGATGCATAGGCGGAATCGAGGATGCGTTTGACCTCGGAGTCCACCAGTCGAGCAGTCTGCTCACTGACGTCGCGGCGTTGGCTGAGCTCGCGTCCGAGAAAGATCTCGTGCTGCTGATCGCCTACCGACATCGGCCCGATCGCGTCCGACATACCGAACTGTGTAACCATCCGGCGGGCGAGACTCGTCGCTCGCTCGATGTCGTTCCCGGCGCCAGTGGTGATCTTGCTGGCACCGAACACCATTTCCTCGGCCACCCGCCCTCCGAACAGCATCGTGAGCTGCCCCTCGAGCCATTCCTTCGTGTAATTATGACGATCCTCCTCGGGCAGCGACGCCGTGATTCCAAGCGCCCTGCCGCGTGGAACAATCGTCACCTTGTGCAGCGGATCCAGCCCCGGAACGCGCAGCGCCACCACGGCGTGACCCGCCTCGTGGAACGCCGTAACCCGTCGCTCGTCCACGGACAACACCATGCTCTTGCGCTCGGCGCCGAGCATCACCTTGTCCTTGGCCACCTCGAAATCGTCCATGTATACCCGGTCCTTGTCGTACCGGGCAGCGAGCAGGGCGGCTTCGTTGACGATGTTCGCCAGGTCGGCGCCGGACAGTCCAGGCGTTCCCTTTGCGAGTATCTTGAGATTCACATCGTCGCCGAGCGGAATGTCCTTCACGTGTACCTTGAGAATGCCTTCCCGTCCCCTGACATCGGGGTTGTCCACGACGATCTGGCGGTCGAAGCGCCCCGGGCGCAGCAGCGCCGGATCGAGCACGTCCGGCCGATTCGTCGCGGCGAGAAGGATCACGCCTTCATTCGACTCGAAACCGTCCATCTCCACGAGGAGCTGATTCAGCGTCTGCTCACGCTCATCGTGCCCACCGCCCAGCCCGGCACCCCGATGTCGCCCGACGGCGTCGATTTCATCAATGAAAATGATGCACGGTGCGTGCGCTTTTCCCTGCTCGAACAGGTCCCGTACCCGGCTGGCTCCGACCCCGACGAACATCTCTACGAAGTCTGATCCGGACATGGAGAAGAACGGTCGATCGGCCTCGCCGGCCACTGCCCTCGCAAGAAGCGTCTTCCCGGTTCCCGGTGGCCCGACGAGCAGCGCTCCCTTCGGAAGTCTCCCACCGAGACGGCGGAATTTGGCCGGATCTTTCAGGAATTCGATGATCTCCTTGAGATCTTCCTTTGCCTCATCGGCCCCCGCGACATCCGCGAATGTGACCTTCGGCGTGTCGCCGGTAAGCAGCTTTGCCTTCGACTTGCCGAAACTGAACGCCCGCGAGCCACCTGCCTGCATCTGGCGGAAGAAGAAGAACCACAGTCCAATGATCAGGATCCACGGAAGGACTGAGATCAGGTAGTTGACCCAATTGGCTGCTGCTTCCTTGGCTTCGACCTCGACGCCCTTTGCTTCGAGCCGGTCCAACAGATCCTGGCTGGCTTCGGTCGGAAGCAGGGTGTTGAACCGATCGATTTCCACCCCACTTTCCTGCAGCGGTCGTCTCAACTCACCTTCGACCTTTATACCCTCGGTGATCGTGACCCGCACCACGTTGTCGGCGTCGAGCTGCGCCCTGAACTCACTGTATGTAAAGTCCTTTTCCACTTGGCGAGAGGTATCCATTACCTGGAATATCGCCAGCGGTATCAGGACTATCAGGGCCCAGAACGAAGCGGTCCGCAAGAATCGGGTCGGGCCGCCCGCAGTGTCCTTTTTATCAGGTTGCTTCATTACGTCTCCGGTTAATTCCTGACCTCTGCCGAATCATCCATCGAGACTAGCGACGAACGGCAGGTGCCTGAAGTCCTCGGCGTGATCGAGCCCGTATCCAACCAGGAATTCGGTCGGAGCATCGAAACCCACCCACCTCGGCTCAATTGCAAGGTCCGGCGCGAGGTGCTTGTGCAACAGGGCACAGAGCTCCAGCGATGCCGGGTTCCTGTTTCGCAGGGCCTCCGCCAAACGGTCGATCGTATTGCCGCTGTCGACGATGTCCTCGACGAGCAGTATATGCCTTCCTGCGATCGGCGCGGTCGGATCATACAGCAGCTTGACGTCTCCGCTCGTGGCCGTCCCCGCTCCGTAGCTGGAAGCGACGATGAAGTCCACGTGAAGCGGGCGCTCGATGTACCGAACGAGATCGCTCATGAAGATGAACGAGCCCTTCAGCAATCCGAGAACCAGGAGATCGGCATCGTGTCCATAATACGCCGTGATCTCGACCGCCATCTGACGGACCCGATCCCTTATCTGCTCCGCCGAGTATACGACGGACCGCAAACGGGCCCCGCCCGCCCGCGCGAGCCACTCGCCGGTCGACTGCGGCACCTCTGTGCCGACAGGATCAAGCATCCTCGATCTCAATCAGGAGGTCCGCTTTGTCCGGCTCAGACTGCGCCCATTGGGCTACCGCCAGGCCGGACACCCAGACGACCCGGCCTGAACGATCAACCAGTACCGGGTGGCGCATCCGATCCTCACGGGAAAGTCTGTGCTCCGCGAACAGTTTCTTCAGCTTCCGTGTTCCCGCACGCATGTGAATGCGATCTCCAGGCACCCACCCGCGAATCCGCAGCGGAAAATGCTCGGCACCCACGGCAAGGGCAACGCGGGTCGGCGCATCACAGCCGGTCGAGCTCGACGCGAACCCTTCACCCTGAACCGGATTCCAGCTGACCTGAATCGCTCGATCTCCGATACGGGCCAGGCTCCGGCCGCTCCCCTCTTTCAGCTCGACCGCCTCCGGAAGCGCGCCAATGGATGGGGCGTGAACCGAAAGGACGCTCTTCTCACCACCGGTTCCTGTCGTGTCATCGGATCGCGTGACGATTTCCAGCACCAGGGTGCCAAACGATCGCGAAATACACAGGCCGCCGGCCGGATACACGCGACCTCCGCTACGGCCACGCGTGATAAACTCGACCGCCACCCGGGTTCCGCCGCGACTCAGCCTGACACCGCGCCGACGGGCCCACAACCGCAGGGCTTCTGCTCGAAGTGCAGGAGGCTCAGACAACCATCTCTGTCGCGCGAACTCTTCTCGCACCGGGTCGGTCCGGGAGGATCTGGAGCAGGACAGTAGGGCCTCGGAAGCATCTCCGACCAACCGTTCCACCGCCGCCGCTCGGTCGGCCAGCTCCACCAGTGAGGGAACAGGGTCCTTTCCGATCGCTGCTTCGAGAGCCGGGACGAGGGTATGTCGGACTCTGGCGCGTGACCAGCGCAGGTCGGCGTTGGCCGGGTCATCTTCGAACGCAATGCCGTTGTCTCCGAGCCAGTTGAGCAGCTCACGCCGTCGGAAACTGAGCAGCGGACGAACAATCTGACCCCGGCGCGCGGGAATCCCGCTCAGACCCCGACGCCCGGTTCCACGCTGGATCCGCAGCAGTACAGTTTCCGCCTGGTCGTCCGCCTGGTGACCCGTGGCAATGCGTGTCGCGCCGATGCCGGCGGAGCGTGCAGCCAGGAATTCGTATCGGGCCGCTCGAAGCACTGCATGCTGCAATGTCAACGGCTCGCGACCGTGCCCGACGTGACATGCGACTCCGATCGACTCACACCGCTCCACGCAACGTTCCGCAACCTGAATCGACTCGGGACGAAGACCGTGATCAAAATGGGCCGCGCTGAGCTGAATCCGACGAGATGTTCGGAGGCGCGCCAGAAGGTGGAGCAGAGCTGTCGAGTCCGGGCCGCCCGAAAAGGCCACCAGCACATGGCTCCCAACCGGAACCATGTCCGGCTGAACAGAAAGCAGATTCGCCAGCCGACCGGGGACCGAAATCACAGGTGCGGCCCTCCGTTCGTCCGAGGGGCCGTGTTCAGTCGATTCGCGATCCGGACGGACGACGACGCCCTCCCGGGACTTCGTCCCGCCAGGTTCCCACCGCACGATGGAACTGCAGCGTCTCGGGCACCGGAACGCCAACAGCAGATCGCGGCTCGGTGTCGGTCGGTCCAACCGCGCCCGATTCGTACGGCGAGACATTCACTCCACCGGCCGCACGCTTTTCGTCAGCGGTCCAGAATCGATTCCGACCCGCGACGTAGATCCGTAATGCCTGGCGACAATCACGCTTCACCGGCAACGGAATCGCAGTCTCGTCACGCATGCCGCTCAGACCTCCATGACTTCGGTTTCGCGGTGCTTGAGCATCTCGTCGATCCGAGAAATATGCTCGTCCGTGAGCTTCTGTAGAGCATCCAGCTCCCGGTGTCCCTCGTCCTCGCCGAGTTCGCCGTCCTTCATACTCTGCTCGATATCCGCCTTGGCCTTGTGCCTGGCATGTCGGACGGCGACACGTCCTTCCTCGGCGTACTTATGCAGCAATTTGACCATCTCCCGACGGCGCTCTTCTGTGAGCGGCGGAATGCTCACCCGGACCAGGTTGCCGTCGACGGATGGGTTGAGCCCCAGATTGGCAGCCTGAATCGCCTTCGAGACGGCGGCCACGAGATTTACGTCCCACGGCTGAACCACCAGCATGTGCGGATCCGGCGCCGAAATCGTCGCTGTCTGGTTCAGCGGCATGCGCGATTCGTACGCTTCGACCTGAACGACGTCCAGCAGTGCTGGCGATGCCTTACCCGTCCGCACGCCCGCGAATTCGCGCTGGATCGCCTCGATGTTTCGATCCATCTGAGCGGAAGCTTCTTTGAGAGCAGGGCTGTTCATGAACTGCACCTCTCAGGTTACGAGACTTCCGATGCGCTCTCCCCGCAGCGCCGCGAGGATTGCGCCGGACTTACTGATGTTGAGTACGATGACTGGAAGGTCGTTTTCACGACACAGCGAAATAGCCGCCGCGTCCATTACCTGCAACTCATTGTTGATCACGTCTCGATAGGTGAGTTCGGCCAGGAACTCCGCTGCCGGATCTGCGACCGGATCCGAGGAATACACACCGTCTACCTTGGTGGCCTTGAGAATCACGTCCGCGTCAATCTCGATCGCGCGGAGAACGGCAGCAGTGTCAGTGGAGAAGTAGGGATTCCCGGTTCCGCCGGCGAAGATCACCACGCGGCCCTTCTCGAGGTGGCGGAGCGCGCGGCGCCTGATATACGGCTCCGCCAGCTCCTCCATGCGGATTGCAGTCATGACCCGTGTCTCGACCCCAGATCGCTCGAGCGCGTCCTGCAATGCCAGCGCATTGATCACGGTCGCCAGCATGCCCATGTAATCGGCTGAAACCCGATCCATTCCCTGCTGGCTGGCGACCGCACCGCGCACGATGTTGCCGCCGCCGACTACCCGCCCGAGCTCTACGCCAGCGTTGTGAACCTCGCCGACCTCACGAGTCAGTTTCTCGACGACCTGGGGCTCGATACCGAACCCCTTGTCGCCGGCCAAAGATTCACCGGAGATCTTGACGAGCGCTTTCGGATACCGGAGTTGTGACACGGGCTTTCCCCTGGATTACTCTCCGATTTCGAACCGAACGAAGCGGCGTACCGTGACTTCGCCTGCCTGCGCAGTGAGGTAATCCGCGACCGTCTGGTCCGGATCCTTCACGAACGCCTGCAGCAGCAAAGACTGCTGCTCGAAGTACTTCCGCATACGCCCCTCGACGATCTTGTCGACAATCTGCTCGGGCTTGCCCTCGGCCCTGGTCTGCTCGGTGAGGACGGCCCGCTCACGCTCCTGCACTTCCGCCGGAATATCCTCCGGGCGAACCCCGACCGGACGCGCCGCCGCCACGTGCATCGCCACATCCCGGGCCAGGCCTTCCGCCGTATCGCCACTTCCGCCGAGCAGCTCGACCACTACGCCGATCCTGCCTCCGAAATGGAGATACGATCCGACCGCGCCCTCGTCACCCGTGGCGAACCGAATGGCCCGGTGCACCTGGATATTCTCACCGATCTTCGATCGAAGGTCGGTCACTTCGGCCGCGAACGACTCGAATTCCGGGCGCTTCAGCAGTTCCTCGCCCGTGAGGATCTCGCCATCCGGCAGATCGCTGGCGACTACCGCCTCCGCAATCCGGTTGACGAAGTCCTGGAATTCCTTGTTGCGCGCCACGAAGTCCGTCTCGCTGGATACGGACACCATTGCAGTCACGCCGTCCCGCGATACGATCTCGACCAACCCCTCAGAAGTCTCCCGCTCAGCGCGCTTCGCCGCCTTGGCAGCACCCCACTGACGCAGCAGGTCGATCGCCTGCTCCTCGTCGCCGCCCGCCTCGAGCAGAGCCTTCTTGCAGTCCATCATTCCCGCGCCCGTTCGGTCGCGCAAGGACTTAACCGCCTGCGCCGTTATTCCAGACATCGATCTCTTCTCTCCTGATATGCGAAATCCTGAACGAGGACTCCGCCGTTCAATGACACTCAACGAACATCAAAAAAAAGGGGGCCACACTGGTGGCCCCCTTTCGCGTGCTCAGGGCGAGCCGCCATCTCCTGGCGCCTTCTCCGGTTCAGCGCCTTCCGGATCGTCTGGGGCACTCGCCGCCGGCTCGTTATCGGGCGAACCTCCAGCCTCGACCGCCACCGAAGCCAGGTCCGGCTCGACAGCCGAGTCCACCTCAACCACGGGATCCTTCGCCGCTTCGGTAATGACTTCTGCCACGTCCTCCGTACCCGGCTCCGGGTCGGTGGGATGCAGTCGACGCTTGATCAACTCCGGCTTCGGAATCCGCTTGGGACGCTTCTTCTGGCGCGCCGGCGCTGCAGCTTCCGCTTCACCCGTCTCGGTCGAGTAGGTCGAGACCTCCGATTCGTCCCTGCCTTCTGCTCCCTTCGGGATCTCCCGCCGGGCAGACTCGATCTCATCACCGAGGACGCGTGTGATCAGCGAGACTGAACGGATCGCGTCGTCATTTCCAGCAATCGCGATCGTGAGCACGTCCGGATCCGCATTCGTGTCCGCGATTGCGACCACTGGAATGCCGAGCCGATTCGCCTCGCGAACCGCAATCTCTTCCTTCTTCGCATCGACCACGAATACGAGTCCAGGGAGCTTCGTCATGTCCTTGACACCGGACAGATAACGATCGAGCTTCTCGCGCTCTCGCTCCAGCAGCAACTGTTCCTTCTTCGTGTAGAACTCGAACGAGCCGTCTTCCGAGCCTCGCTCCAGCTCCTTGAGGCGACGAATGTTCTTCTTGATCGTCTGGAAGTTCGTGAGCATGCCGCCCAGCCACCGCTCGGTCACGTAATACGAACCCGCGCGCTCGGCTTCGGCCCGTACGATCGGGGACAGCTGTGGCTTCGTGCATACGAAGAGCACGTTGCCACCGTTACGGACCGTCTGGTGCACCAGCTCACGGGCCTTCGTCAGCTCCCGCAGCGTCTTCTTGAGATCGATCAGGTAGATCCCACCGCGTTCCGCGAAGATGTATTTTCTCATCTTCGGGTTCCACCGGTGCGTCTGGTGGCCGAAGTGGACACCCGCCTGTAGAAGATCCTTCAACCCGACTTCAGACATGGGACTCCGTGCTCGCTGCTCTGTTTCGGCCTGCATTGAGATCAACGCTTCGAGAACTGGAAGCGCTTACGGGCCTTCGGTTGACCGGGCTTCTTGCGCTCGACGACCCTCGGATCCCGCGTCAGCAGGTCGTGGGCCCGTAACGTGGTCCGGGTCTCTTCGTCCGACGAAACGATCGCCCTGGCGATCGCCAGCTGGATCGCCTCGGCCTGCCCCGTGGGTCCGCCACCGCGAACCCGAATGTGCACGCCGAAGCTACCGGTCGCTTCCGTGACCGACAGCGGCTTCTCGGCCGCATCACGGTGGCGCAGCAGCGGAAAATATTCCTCCAGGCTGCGTCCGTTGATGCTCCACCCGCTCTGTCCGGGTCGAAGCCATACTCGGGCCACGGCTGCCTTGCGTCGGCCTACTGCCTGATATGTCGTCTGTTCCGCCAAGCTTCCTCCAAGAATCCTTCCGCCCCCGTCCGGGGGACATCGGTCTTGCGCCCTCAGAACTCCAGGTCCTGGGGCGTTTGCGCTGCGTGCGGGTGCTCTGCTCCCGGGTACACTTTCAACTTGCTCAGCATCTGCCTGCCAAGCGCGTTCTTCGGCAGCATCCCCTTGACGGCCAGCCTGATCACGCGATCCGGATGTCTGTCGAGCATTCTCTGGAACGGGATCAGGCGCTCTCCGCCCATGTATCCGCTGTGCCGGAAATATTCCTTCTGCTCGGCCTTACGACCCGTCAGGCGGACATCCTTCGCGTTCACCACGATCACGAAATCGCCAACATCGAGGTGCGTGCTGTACGTCGGCTTGTGCTTGCCCTTGAGCACACTTGCTATGCGCGTCGCCAGCCGACCAAGCACCTGGTCGCGGGCGTCCACAACGTACCAATTTCTCTGAATCTCGCCTGCTTTGACTGAATACGTCTTCATCACCGCGATGCCCGGTTCGCACGCGCCCTGAATTTCTTCCGGCGTCGTGGGGGAGAAAAAGCGGGCCGCCCCGCGCATGACGAGGGCGGCCGGATAAATCCACTCGCAGCCGCATAAGCTAGGGAGGGAGTCTGATTGTGTCAAGCGAAGCTGGGACCGGATTTTCAGCGTCGCGAAGGGGCGTCCTGCCAGCCCGGGCATACCGGATCCCCGTCAGCGAAAGCTCTCCAGGATCTTGCCCGTCTCGCCGAGCCGAAGCCGGACGAGCGCCCGATCCTTGATCATGCGTGCTCGCTCCCGGGTCAAGCCCAGACCGCGGGCAATTTCTTCCAGCGACCTGGCGGGTTCTCCGTCCAGCCCGAAATACTGCATCAGTACTGTCGCCTCCCGCTCCGGCAGGCGCGTGAGCCCCGCTTCCACCACGTCTCGCAGCGCTGCGCTCGCGGCTGATGCGTTCGGATCCACGAGCTCCGTGTCGGGAAGCAGATCCAGCATCGACGACTGGTCGTCATTCGGAAGAGGCGCGTCGAGGGATACCCATCCGGGTCGCATGCCGAGCGCGTCACTGACTTCGCCGGGACTGATCTCGAGTTCGGCCGCCACCTCGTCGATCGTCGGCTCTCTTCCGAGCGATTGCTCGAGACGTCTGACGGTGCGGACCACCCGGTGCGACTCCTCGAGTTGACCCGTTGGGACGCGAACGATTCTGGACCCGGCGCTCAGCGCCTGGAGAATCGACTGCCGGACCCACCAGACAGCATAGGAGATGAAACGGACTCCCTTTGTCTCATCGAATCGTCGTGCCGCCCGAATCAGACCGATGTTGCCCTCGGTGACCAGGTCCGCCAGCGGAACCCCGTGACCCGCGTAGCGGCGCGCTACCGACACGACGAATCTGAGATTGCCGGCGACGAGTTGATTCAGCGCGTCTTCGTCACCGCCCCGAATCCGCTTCGCCAGTTCGACCTCATCCTCGCGCTCCAGAAGCGGATGCTCCCGTATCTCATCCAGGTAAATGGACAGGGCTTCCGATTCCTGGTCGGTCCTACGGGCCATTCCCTCGCCCTCCCGGGGCATTTCGGGTGTGACGATTTCTTATGTGGAGGACGCCCGGGCTCGAGAGCGCGGGCGCGGCGCTCAGCGGATGGAGCTCAACAGTCGACCCCAGCGAATTTCCGTGATCCACGGAAATGGAACCATCCGATTCCGGTCGTAGGAATAGTAGATGATCAGCGGGCGACCCTTGACCGCGTCCGCAGGTACGAACCCCCAGTACCGGGAGTCCTCGGAGTTGTCCCGATTGTCTCCCATGACGAACAGGCTGTCAGGCGAGACCACGATCGGCCCCCAGTTGTCCCTGGTCGGTCGATACTCCTGCGACCGCCGCTCATTCGCTGCCTGGAGGTGAGAGCGCTGCCAGTCGAACTGTGGACTGCGTGGATCCTCGAACGGCCGCTTGTGCACCGCATACGGCTCGGGTACCGGACCCCCATTCCTGTACAGAGCGCCATCCACCATCTGCAGCGTGTCACCCGAGAGGCCGACGATTCGCTTCACGTAGTTCGTGTTCTCGGCTTGACGGGCCCTCGGAGGCGGTTCGAACACCACGATGTCGCCGTGCTCCGGCGGATCGATCGCCGGCAGACGGACGCTCGTCCCCGGAATCTCGGCTCCATACACCATCTTGTTGACGAGCAGAAAATCGCCTACGAGAAGCGTGTTCTCCATCGATCCCGTCGGGATCTGAAACGCCTCCACGACAAACGTCCGTACGACGAGGAACAGCACGAACGCGACCGCGATCGACTTGGCCCATTCCCAGGCCCAGCGTCCGAACGAACCCGGCTCTTCCACTTGCTTCTTGCCACGCTGCTTGTCCCTGGCCGCCATCGCTCCCCTACTCAATCAGTCTGCCCAGGCGAGTACCGGCCCATGGAAGCCCGGCCTCGAAATCTGTTATTCCCACTCAACATCACTTCAACCCGTATCCGGCGGCGACGTTCCGGCCCCCCCCCGGTACGCGAGTCCCACCGGCAAGCGAGCCCCCGTCGGCCTCAGCCCCCGACCGCTTTCATCCGAATCGTGATGGAAGCGTCCCCCATGGTGATCCCCGACACGGACGGAGACAGCGGAATGAGGATGTCAGATCCACTTGCATCCATTCCCGGGACCTCCAGGCTCTGCAGCACGAAAGGTACGGCGAGAGACGGAATGACGAGTGCGCCCGCCTGCAGCGAAGTTACCGTCACCTGGCCCATGCCTGGTCTCCGCAATCCCGGAATCAGCGTCGCCGCCACCCGGGCGGTGTCAGCCAGGAACTGCTGCAGAAGCTCCGGAGTCGCGAATTCCTCGAGCTCGTCCGGGCGAATCAGCGCAGACAATATGATCACCGTGTCCCGTACGTCGACCAGCGGGTCCTCGATCCCACGAGGAAGATATGGGGCCACGCGAAAGGTCAGCAGACTCTGGAGCTCGGATTCCGTGAAGCTCACCTGGGCGTCGCCATCATTGGACAGCGACGTCAGCTTCTCCTCCGCCTGTCTGGCGAGACTCTCGCTGGGCTCCGAGGCCGAAGCGACAACGTCGACCCTCCCCAACGCTCTCGAAATATCAGCGCGGAAATGCCAGGCGCCAAGCACGGCGACAACGATCAGCGTCAGGCACCCGATACGGGCCAGGAAATTTCTGATCACTGCTGCTCTCGTCCTCTCAGGTCTGACAGCGACGGCCGCCCCGGATCACTCAATGCGTCCCCAATTTCGCCGAGTGGATCAAGTGATACTCCGGACCATTGGCGCGAAGCCGGCTCTCGACCAGGTCGATTCGGCTGATCTCTATCTCCGTGTCCAGCCGCAGGGCGCGAGTCTGCTTCTCGAACTCCCGAAACTCTCCCGGTCCTGAATCCCGATCGACTCGCCCCAGAGTAACATGCGGGCGAAATGGCCGGGTTCAAAGCCACCCACTCTGTTACGAAATGCAAACAGTTTAAGTCATCGTAATTATCACTCATCATCATCGTTTTACGTCAGTTCTCACCAACGCATTCGAAAAACCCAAATAACCCAGAAAAATCAAATCAATAGGGCCTTCTCTGAAGTTTGCACGCGTTTGACATAGCAAACGAAACGCCAGAATCAATTTCCACTCATGTCCGCATTCCTAACATTGTCGAACAAGAGTGACACATCAAATTAATAAATAGATGAATAAAATGAAAGCAGTAATTCTGACTTGATGCAATTATGATGATGATGATGATTCTAACGCTTTTACGTTCCGTTGAGAGAGTCCCATAGTTTGACGGACTTATCGAAGGATGCGCTAGCAATGAGACGTCCATCAGAATGACTGGAGCTACCGGTACGGTTTTCTCGCGCTCGACGACCGCGACGACGTCTATACGGCCCTGTGGCGTGTGTTATTCGCCGGCAATCACGTGGACGCCATCGTCCTCGACTGGCTCCCCGAAGATTCCCGACCCTCAAGGCGGCTCTGAAGGCTGCCGACGACCACGGTTGGCGCTACAATATTCTACACGCCGCGGTTTCTCCGTGGCGCCCGCTACCATCGCCCCCGGCGCCGTGGGATGACGGTCTCAAACGAAAATTCAAGTCGAACCTCCGCAACCGCGAAAAGCGATTCAATGCCGCCGGCACCGTGACGTTTGAGGTCGTTGGCTCCGGCGACCGTTTCGCAGATTCATTGAACATATTCTATCAACTCGAGGCCATGGGTTGGAAAGGTACACAGGGAACCGCAATTCTCAAACATCCCGAGGCCAGAAAAAATTTTGGTGCGTACCTGCTGGAGTCAGCAGACATTTGGATTCCCTGTTTGTCGCTCGACGGGATCCCCGTAGCCGCCCAGTTGATCTGCGCGAGCGGGCAAACCATGCACCTTCTCAAAACGGCGTTCAACCCCGATTTCGCCCGTTACTCACCCGGACAAACCGATTACGGCACGTGCCATGCAACATGGAATCGCCCAGGGCATGTCGGTTTTTGATTTTCTCGGCGTCAAGATGGCATGGAAAATGGATTGGGTACCCGAGCTCCGTCAAAACGTCCAGGCCATTTTCTGTCCTCCCTCGTTAACGGGTAGTTACGCGTGTTCATGATGCGTCACGGTTTCAAGAATCAAATAAAAAAGTTGCCAGGAGCCGTATCTTTCGCCAGATGGCTCAAAACCAAAAGGATCGGCGAATGAAACAACGCTCGTCCCTTGTCCCCGTATATCCGACAATTTCATTTTCACAATTGCTCACGCCAGGTGGGTCCCAATGGCAATCGAATTTCCCGTTTTCTGACCCAAACGGATTGTGGGTATTCAGCGGGCGCGTTGGGCTCCAGCTGGGTCTACCCGTTCTGAATCTCCTCCCGGGAGCACGGTCCTTTTTCCCAACTACTTTGAGGGAGTCGAACTCGAAACCCTGCTTGCCAACGGCTTCAAATTGAAGTTCTACCGGCTAGACGATCGTTTTACCATCGATCTCACCGATGTGGAGCAAAAGCTCGATTCCAGCGTGTCCACGCTTTACATCATTCACTACTTTGGCTTTCCGCAGCCCCTGGAGCCGATCAGACAATTTTGCGAACATTTCCGCCTGAAACTCATAGAGGACTGCGCCCTGTCGTTGTTCAGCCGCGACGATGATGATTGGTTGGGGACGACAGGCGACCTCGCCTTGTACTCGGTGTATAAGACCCTCGCCTTGCCTCACGGTGGCTTCCTGGTCACAAAAGCCTACAAGGCGGCCGGATCACTCATCCGTCCCCCCTTCAAATCCACCGCGCTACAGACCAAGGATCTTTTTCACCAGTATATGAAGGCCTCCGGCTGGCATCATGCCGAGGATGCGATCCTGCGGCTGACAGGTGCTGCAAAACGCCTTGTTGGTTGGAATCAACGGGACTCGGTCAGCTCCGGAGTGTCCTCCTGGGATCCAAGAATAATGGAGCTCGACGCCTCATCGTGGGTGCGCCGTCTGATGCGCCATGTGAAGCCGGACATCGTTATCGAACGGCGCCGGCGAAACTACCTGCATCTTGCTCCTCATTGCTTCATGGAAGAATCGAAATACCGCCCCCGTTTGAGTCACTCCCAGACGGGGTTTGCCCACTCTTCTTCCCTGTGATCGTTAACAATAAACTCGAGTTTCAAGAACAACTAGCCGCCCTGGGAATCCAAACCGTTAATCTGTGGTACCATTCCCATCCGGCCTGTCCACCCGATTTGACCGAGGCGGCGTCCGCGTGGAGGCGCCATCTCCTCGAGCTTCCCATCCACCATGACCTGTCTCTTGCCGATGTCGACCGTGTTGGAAATTCAGTCTTAGAGGTTCAGGGCGGCCGTTAGGTGGACCGCATTGGAGCAGGATATGATGGCATTCGCGCTTACAACACTGTCCACCATTGGATTTTCCCCCTGTTTGACAGGCGAATCTCGGTTCGCGATATTGTCCATCTACGTCGGATTGTTGATCCTGATTACTTTGTTCTGGATCATACCGCGTTTATCGTATCCGGTGCAATTCAACGGGTTATGCGCGGTTCCACAAACTTTATGTGAGAACCGCAGGACGTGGTTCCGGAGTGTTGTGCTCGTTTGTCTCCTGTTTCTTTTTTCGCTGGCAAATATATTAATCAAGGCTTTTTGCCACACAAGCTGCACCCCGCGAGCTGGATAGGAAATACACTTCTTGTCCTACTGGTTGTTTTTCTTGGCTGGTGCCTGCCTTACCCTCATTGAAAAAAACGGCCGGGGTGTTCTGGGGGCATGTGCATTTGCCGTGTTCTTAGTAGCGGTGACTGTACTGCGTCCCATT
>CALNYN010000020.1:0-19808 GCA_942490755.1 uncultured Gemmatimonadota bacterium | reverse complement strand
AAATACCCAGACTGCCGAAACCCATTTCTTGTCCCGTCAGCCGGAGAGCGCGCGAAGGACGTCTTCGCCGTAGAACATTCGGATGTAGCGGGCCTGGATCGGGGTTACGCGGCGCACGGCCCAGATGAGTTCCACACCGCCCGGAACTGTGGGCTCGTTGAGCAGCCGGTATCCGCATTCCGATGGCAGCCGATTCGCCTTGCGGAGATTGCACCGGCTGCAGGCGGTGACGACGTTAAGCCAACCGTTG
The DNA here is from genome assembly GCA_942490755.1 of uncultured Gemmatimonadota bacterium. Classification (GTDB taxonomy): domain Bacteria; phylum Gemmatimonadota; class Gemmatimonadetes; order Palauibacterales; family Palauibacteraceae; genus Carthagonibacter. Next base: position 19,558 of record CALNYN010000020.1, on the reverse strand, counting down.
TCACCGCCGCGGGAGATCGGAATCACATGATCGCGGGTGAGTGACTCGCGATAACCCAGATCCTTCCGGTGCCGGCCGCAGTACTGGCAGCAGTAGGCGTCCCGGGCGAACAGGAAGGTGTTCGTGACCTGTCGACGGAATCGGCGAGGCACGTGTATGTAGCGGACGAGTCGGATAACGATGGGCGTGGGCCACACGGCAGATTCGGAACGGAAGAGGCGAGTTTCGTCCACCTCCAGCGCTTCGGCCTTGCAGTCGATGACGAGCCGGAGGGCCCGGCGGACCGGGAGAATCGTCAGCGGCTCGTACGAGGCGTTTAGTGCCAGACAGCCCATGTGTTCTCTTCGCGAGTCAACCAGCGTTTCGGCGGAGTTTAGGGAACGATCAAGTGAATCGTCAAGAATATGGAACATGACTGAACGACCGCCCGACCCGAGTCGTGCGCCGGAACAGCTCACGGGACCTGTTGCCCGTGTCAGTCTGCCGCGTCCGGTTCTGCAGAGTTTCCACTACCGGATTCCGCCCGATCTCGCCAGCGTCGCAGTCCCCGGCGTTCGGGTCGTGGTCCCGTTCGGACGGCGGCGCGAAACAGGCATCCTGGAGGCGCTGGTCGATCCGCCGGATGCTGGCAGGACGAAGTTGAAGTATCTGCATGCCGTCCTCGATGACAGCCCGGTTCTGTCGCCTGATCTCATCCGATTGTGTCGTTGGGTGGCCGACTACTACGTGGCTCCCGCAGGGCTCGTGTTCCGCGCCGCCCTTCCCCCCGGACTGCTGGGCGGAAGCGCGAAAGCGCGCGGGGAACTCCGGCGACAGGTGATTCGCATCGTGCGGGAGCTCCCGACGCTGACCGAGCGGGAGCAAGTTTTCGGTAGAGCCCGTCGACAACGGGAGGCGTATGAGACGCTGGAGTCGATCGGTGGGAAGGCCGAAGTGGTCCACATGGAGAGGCACCTCGGGTTCGGCCGTAGCGTTCTCACGGGGCTCGTAGAGCGGGGACTCGCTGAGATCACGAGTGAGACGATCGAACGCGACCCCTTCGCCGGCCTTCAGGCGGGTCCTCCCTCTCCCGAGTTGAACCCGGCGCAGAAGAACGTACTCGTGGAGCTGGATCGCCAGGCGGCCGACCCCGAACCGGGGGTGGCTGTGCTGCGCGGAGTCACAGGATCGGGAAAGACCGTCGTCTATCTTCGCCTGATGCGCGCCGTTCTCGATCGGGGGCGCTCGGCGATTCTGCTGGTCCCTGAGATCTCACTCACTCCTCAGACGGTAGAGCGCGTGCGCTCGGAATTCGGCGACGATGTCGCGGTTCTTCACTCCGGTCTGTCTGACGGTGAGCGGAGAGATGCCTGGGCGGCGCTGCGCGATGGACGCAAGCGGGTAGCTGTCGGGACCCGGTCAGCGGTCTTCGCGCCGCTGCGGGACCTCGGAGTGATCGTCGTGGACGAAGAACACGATGGGAGCTACAAGCAGGGTGAGACCCCACGGTACCACGCCCGGTCGGTCGCCGTGGTCCGGGCGCGAATGGCAGGTGCGCTCTGCGTCCTCGGATCCGCCACGCCATCGCTCGAGAGCTGGGAGCACGCCCAGCGCGGAAGATGGACATCGCTCGTGCTCCCGGATCGTGCCACGCCGCACCCGTTACCTGATGTGGAAGTCGTGGATATGCGCGAGGAGAAGAGCCCTCCGCCGAGGATTCTTTCGGAGCGGCTCAGGAAAGCACTCGCCGAGCGGCTCGTGAGAGGCGAACAGTCAATTCTCCTCCTCAACCGGCGGGGGCATTCGACATGGGTGTCATGTAACGAGTGCGGCTGGGTCGCCGCCTGCGACAGCTGCAACGTGTCCCTGACCTGGCACAGAAGACGGGGACGCCTGGTATGCCATCATTGCGCCTACGAGCAGCCATCGAGCGACATCTGCCCCGAGTGCGGGGGCAGGACTCTGGCGTTCACCGGCGTCGGCACGGAGCAGGTTGAGCGTCACCTCGGAGAGGAGTTTCCGGAGGCGCGAATCGCACGCATGGATGTCGATACGACAGGTGGGAAGTGGTCGCATCGCGACATTCTCGAGTCGGTCCGCCGCCGGGAGATCGATATCCTGCTCGGAACCCAGATGATCTCGAAGGGACTGGATCTCCCGGGTGTTACACTCGTCGGCGTGATCGATGCGGACGTCGGGCTGAACCTGCCGGACTTCAGGGCTTCCGAGCGCACCTTCCAGCTCCTGTCACAGGTAGCCGGCCGCGCCGGAAGAGGGTCACTGCCAGGAAAAGTATACGTACAGACGGCCAAACCGGCGCACTTCGCGATTCAGACGGCGCTGCAGCACGACTTCGAAACGTTCGCGGCACGGGAACTCGACGACCGTGCCGGCCCTGGATATCCGCCGCACGTCCGCCTTGCCAACGTTCTCGTTACCGGACTGAGCGAGACGGCGGTAGCCGATGCCGCGGACGCCCTGGCCGCATGGCTGGAAAGCTTCCTCGCCCGAAAGAAGATTTCGTCGACCGTCGTTCTCGGACCGGCACCCTGTCCGATCGATCGGCTGCGCGGCCGCTGGCGCTGGCACTTGTTGCTGAAGAGCGACGACCCTAGGACCCTCGGATCAATTCTCCGGCACACGGCCGCCAACGCCCCGATTCCCTCCGGACTGCGACTGGAGATCGATCGCGACCCTGAGAGTCTTCTGTAAATATGACTACTTTGTGGCGCTCACCGCTCGACACTATACATGCGGAGATCAATTCGGCGAGCGAGATCCAGGTTCTTCAAGGTCGAACCGCATCAGGAGCGAATCGGGCGGAGGGGTGACACGCAGCGTGTCAGTCGGCAGCAGTCCGGCGATCCGGGCGGTGAGCCAGACTGCCAGTACCTGACCTCCGCCTTCATCAATCCCCGTCAAACGGTATCGACCCGCTCGTTGACGCTGCCCGGGGATCCACTCGACAACCGGTACCCGGATCCACCAGCTGCGGATGATCCACGCTCCGGACGGCAAACGCGCGAACTCGACCATTCCACCCAGCCCCTGACGTTCGATCGAAGCAGCGATGTTGACGTACGTGAAGTCGAGCCAACGAAGTTCCGCGGTCGTCGGATCCAGCCACATGACACCTTCGATGTCAGGCAGTCGGCTTTGCGGCAGAGCCTCGAACGACAGGCCGAGCAGACCCGCCGATTCCCCGTGGCCGCGGACCAGACGGAAACAGTGGCGCCGGACAAACGAATCCGACAGCAGGACATCCGCGTCGGGAGCATAGTAGGCCACCTGCCCCTCTGGTTCCTGAACGAAACCACCCAGTACCAGGTCTTGCGCAGGTATGGCCCGGAACGGGTGTCGCCCATAGAACCGGACTTCTTCGAGGACCGCCTCGGAAACAGGAGAGCCCCGTCTGTCCAGAAGCTGCTCATGCATCACGGCGTCGAATCGAAAATAGGGCTGCTGACCGGTCCAGGCCGTCGCCGTAATCGCCTTCAGTGCTTCATCCCACACGCGCTGCAGTTCGATGCCTTCGTCGGGGAGAATCGAACAACGAGATCTCTCTTCTACCCTGATTTCGCGGAGGCGCACCGGATCGGGCTCGACCACGAAGCGGTAGGACAGATTCTGTTCCGCCGCCAGTTGCAGCTCCGGCGAAACGGCCGCGGTATACCCGATTCTCTCGGCCCGGAGCCGGTACGTGCCCGGAGCTGGCGCCACGATACGAAAGGAACCGGATTCGGTCGACAGCACGCGGCTGGAAACGACTCCGGTGGAGTCCTCCAGCATGACGAACGCACCGGATATCGGAACCCCGTCGGCCTGCTCGACATGGCCGCGTACCGTCTGCGCTCCAGCCGGCAGGGCGCCGAGCATCAGGCCCAGCGTGATCCATGTGCCAACCCCGAGCCAGAGCCGTCTCATGTCTGCGCGTCAGGCGAGGCGCACACCGAGGCCCGGCTCCGAGTCCAGGTAGAGCCTGGAGTCCCGAACTGACGGTCCGTTGAACGGATCTTCAGCCAGCAGAGCAGCCCCGTCGAGGTCGAGCCGGTCCGCCAGCGGAGCGAGGTGAGCAGCTGCCGCGATCCCCAGGGTACTCTCCAGCATGCAGCCGAACATGACCTCCAGTCCGCACGCCCGAGCCGTGTGTACCGCCCGCAGAGCTTCCCGAATTCCCCCGCACTTCGCCAGCTTGATGTTGACCCCGTCCACGAGCCCCGCCAGTCCGGGTACGTCCGATGCGCGAATGCACGATTCGTCGGCATAGATCGGAATCGGAGAGTTGTCCCGAACCTGTTTCCAGGCCGCCGGGTCACCCGGCGGCAGTGGCTGTTCCACCATCTCGACCCCGAGCTCGGCGAGCATCCGGATATTCCGGACCGCCTCGTCCGGCGTCCACGCCGCGTTGGCGTCCACCTGAAGGCGGCGGGAATCGTCAGCCTCCCGAATCGCCTCGATCATCTCCCGATCACGATCGGTTCCGAGCTTGATCTTGAGGATCGGCCATCCGGGCAACGCCCGGACCCGCGCCGCCATGGCCGCGGGTTCATCGATCCCGATCGTGAACGAGCTGAGCGGCGAATCGGCAGGGTCGAGCCCGAGGAGCTGCCACACAGGCATTCCAGCTCGCTTGCCGAACAGATCGTGCAGCGCCGCCGATACGGCCGCGTGCGCCGAACCGTTTCCGGGCACCGTCTCGCGCAATCGACGTTCGATCGCCTCCAGGTGATCAGCATTCGGTTCACAGGCGAGTACGGGACGCATCCGCTCGAATGCGTCCGCGACTGTCTCCGCCGACTCGCCATAGTACGGAGATGGATCCGCCTCACCCCATCCCTCGAGTCCATCCAGCTCGACCCGCGCCCAGACCCGCTCCGCTCGCTCCTGGACCGACCTGCTGATCCGGAACGGAACCTCCGGCCGAAGTGACAGGTTCTTCCAGCTCAAGTTCATTCGCCGATCTCCATCTTGTGCGAGTCGTAGGATGTAAGCTGCACGAAATCCCACGCGGGCCAGGGCCCTGTTACATCCACGCGCAGTCCTCCGATCCTCCGTTCCCAGTCAGACAGGCTCTCCACGAACTGAATCCACTCTCCCCGGCGGATGAGAAATGCCGCGTCGAGCACGTTGCCGGTTCGAGCCGCCAGGAGTCGCGCAGCCCGAGATCTGACTCGCGCCTCAGAGAAGATCGTGACGCCTGCCTCGCGCCGGGCCGTCGCACTCCAGCCCCGGCCGACCTCAGAGACGTGAAGCCGCACTTCGAAGCAGTCCTCCAGGTACTCCAACGCCTCGAGCAGCGGAGTCCTCTCCTCGCTCAGGAACGACCGGACGGCATCGGCATCGGGCGCCGTAAGCCCGTGCGGCATGGGCGCGACAGAGCTTCTCCACAGCAAGGCCGCCACCACACGACCGTGAGCCCGGAGCGAATCCGGGCCCTCCGCTGCGGCCGATTCCGTGACGACCGCCGCGATCTCGCGTTCGGTAACAATGTCGAACGCGGGTGTTTCCGGCCGCCGGGCAAATGCGTCGATCGCCCTGTCGGTCCGGCGGCTGCGCACCACGGCGTGAATCGCCAGGCGTCCGGCGAGCGCCCCGGCTTTCCGCTGCCCGCCGGGTCGGTCAGACACTATTGCTCGAACCGGGAGGCGCTCCGGTCGCCGCTTCCACCAGCGCCCGGAGATGTGTGTCGACGTTCGTGCCCAGCGACACAGGATCGTATCCGCCCTCCATTACCGACACGACCCGCCCGGCCGCGCTTGCCGCAGTGCGCCGCGAAATTTCGAGTGTCAGCCGGTGGAAGTGCTCTGGCTCGAGAGTGAACCCGCCGAGTGGATCGCCTTTCGCCGCGTCAAAGCCGGCCGAAACCAGCACCAGGTCCGGCGCGAATTCCGCGGCTTCGTCAACCGCTTCCAGTAGTGTGTCGACATACTGCTGCGGCGGCAGTCCGGGCGGCAGCGGGAGATTCAGGGTCGTCCCCGCTCCCGGGCCGCTACCTCGCTCTGCCGCCGATCCCGTCCCCGGGTAGTGCGGACTCTGGTGCATGGACAGGTAGTACACGGAGCCGTCCGAGTAGAAGACGTCCTGGCTTCCATTCCCATGATGTACGTCCCAGTCGACGATCAGGATCCGGTCGGACAGACCTTCGCTGATCGCGGCCCTGGCCGCGATCGCCACGCTGTTGAACAGACAGAACCCCATCGACTTGTCGGGTGTCGCGTGGTGACCGGGCGGACGAATCGCGCAGAAGGCAGCTTGAAAGCGTTCGGCCGCCACGGCCCGAACGGCATCGACGGCGCAACCGGCTGCCGCCAGTCCCGCGTCCCACGATCCGGCCGAAACGACAGTATCCGCATCGATCCGGACGATCTCACCGGTGAGTTGCGCTCGATCGACGGATCGTCTGACCGCATCGATCTGGGACGGCGTATGCACGAGGGAAAGGAGGTCCTCCGCCAGCGGGGTCCCCTCGACGGGCTCGACGAATCCATGCAGATCAGGGAGCGATCGGGCCATCCTCTGAACGACGGCCCGGAGTCGACCCTGGTGCTCCGGGTGACCCCATCCAGTATCGTGGCGACTGCATGCTTCGTGATGGAACAATCCGACCGGCGCCAATTTTTCATCCCGGTTCAGGGTGGATCGACCGCCGGACCCGGCACCTTCGGTCGACCTGGAGGTTGATCGGTCCCGATTCCCGCTCTAGCTTCCGGCCGTCGACGTATACGTTCCTGACCGGCCTGGAGAATCTACAATCTACAGCACCGTCCCGACTCATCTAGGGCCTTCGAGAGCCGTCGCCAGGGCGGGGGTATGTGTCGCTCTGCTTCTCACCGTCGCCGGGTGTGACGTCGAGTGGGGCGGCGCGGACATCAAGCTGGAGAATCCCGCTCCGGAGCCGCCGCCGGAGGTTGCCGGCCAGGCCGAGGGCGAAGCCCCCCCCACACCTCTGCCCGACGGACCGCTGTTGTTCGCCGTGCGGATCGACCCATCTGACGGCGCGTCGAGAGCGTTTCCGATCGCGCGACTCGTGGAGGACGGTCTCGCACCGCTCGGCGTGCCGGAGAGTCCGGACGCCGGTTGGTCCGCCCGGTTCGACAGTGCATTCATGGCACCTGGGCGTGAGCTCGAGCTCCACGCCGCGGGACGACGGATCGGGAGCCTGGTATTGGACGGATCCAGCGCCACGCCAAGCGGTTCATGTCTCCCGGTCGCGACCGGTCAGGCGCTCGTTCCCGTTGGATCTGCCGCTCCCGCCCGAGCATTCGCCTTCGCTTCGAGCGCGGCGGGACCGGACGAACCGTCCGCGTTTCCATTGGACGCGCTGGACACCCGCATGCGAACCTACAGCCCGATCCTCGCCGAGCAACTGCTGCGCAGCGGCGGCGAGAGCCGTCCGTATCTTGCACAGCGAGCCGACCAGCGTGTCGTTTCATGGCCCGGCGACTCCACTTCGGCCTTTGCGGCCACCTATCTGATCGGCGATCAGCTGGATGCTCCGCCCCCGAACGGACAGGCCGCCTCGCTGTTCTTCCTCGCCCGCTTCCGTCCGCAGGCCGGCTACGTTCCGGTATGGTCCGAGTTCCGGCGCTACGAGGATGGGGCCGGGAAAGAGGTCTTCGCCTATCTCGACGCGGCCGACTCGCCGGCAGGACGGATCGACTTCGTCGAATTGCGGGACGGAAGTGGCGGAATCCGCATCGGTGCCAGCGTCGATCGGGGAGAGACGCGGCAGCTCGACTGGACGGAAGACGCGGCATGCCGAGCCGAACTGTTTCTGGAGGCGGCCACCACTCCCTGATCGCGGTGCGCCAACCGGGGGAAGTCTTGCGTTGGCAGACTACTCAGGCCACGGCGAAGGTCTGGAGGTCCTTTCCAGAATCGCTGCGGCGGATTTCCATCAGCGCCCGATCCCGCAGCTGACGAACCCGCTCGCGGGTCACTCCGAGAATCTGCCCGATCTGCTCCAGCGTGTGCTCGGACTCACCCTGCAGGCCGTAGTACAGGCACAGTACCCGTGCATCGCGCGGGCGGATCTCCGACAGCGCAACGGTGATCCGCTCCTGGAGAATCCGGTGCTCGACTCCGATATCAACTCGAGCCTCGTCTACCAGGAACCTCTCGATCAGGTTGCTGTCATCGGCTTCGCCGATCGGGGCATCCAGCCGCACCTCAGACACGTTCAGGGCGAGGAGCATCTCCACGATCGCGGGCTTCAGTTCGGCCTTGAGTGCGATCTCAGGTGCGCTCGGGTCACGTCCGAGGCTCTGCTTGAGCTCCTCCGAGACGCGCAGCACCCTCGAGAGCTCAGTAGCCCGGTTCAGGGGAAGTCTGACGGATCGACTCTGGCGGGCGAGCGAGGCGAGTATCGCCTGGCGAATCCACCACACGGCGTAGGAAATGAACTTCACACCCTGGTCCGGATCGAACTTCCGGGCTGCCGTTACGAGGCCCGTATTGCCTTCCTGGATCAGGTCTCCAAATGCGAGCCCCCTGTTCTGGTAGCGCTTGGCCACCGAGACCACGAAACGGAGGTTCGCCCGGATGAGCTTCTCGAGCGCAACCGGGTCTCCGCTTTGCGCCATCCGCGCCAGGGAGTCCTCTTCCGCGGGTGTGAGGAGAGGATATCTGCTCACATCGTCCAGATAGAGATCAACCATGCTGGCGCTTTCTGTCTTCAGAACCGCGCCAGTGTAGCGTCCATTACGTCCCATCGTTCGACTCGCCGTAATAGCCTCCACCGGTTCAGGGGGCAGAAACCTACGGGACTTGCAGTCTACCCGTCAAACGGGCTCGATTGCGCAAGGGGGTGGCGAACCGTCACCGGACGTGCAAGTTGTCACCCCGGGAGATCGGGTAAGTATCAAGACAGCACTATCGATGCGCCGGGGACCGTCTGTCTTCAGCGTTCGATCACGAGGAGAACATGGGGCGGTTCCGTTGGACGTGTGCGGCCGTCAGCGACGTCGGCCGCGTTCGCAGTTCGAATGAAGACTCGGTGTTCCTCTCCGCCGAGGCCGGTGTGTTCGTCGTCGCCGACGGCATGGGAGGCCACGCTGCCGGAGAGGTCGCAAGTGCCATCGCGTCAGAACTGATCGGCACGCGGCTGTGTTGCCTGGGAGACAGCGAAGTACCGGCTGAAGTTCGTTCACTGTTTCTTCAGGTGTTTCTCGATGCTGGAAGCGAGATCATCCGCCAGGCAAGTGAGGACTCAGACCGCGTCGGGATGGGAACCACGGCGACCGTCCTGGCTCTGCGACCCGATGACAACTACATCGTCGGACACATCGGCGACAGCCGGGCCTACCTGCTGCGCGACGATAGTTTCGACCGGATCACAACGGATCATTCGTGGGTGGAGGAGCAGGTGGAACGCGGGATCATCTCCCGGGAGCAAGCGTTTCGCCACCCCCAGTCCAATATCATTACGCGTGCCCTTGGAACCGAACCGGTACCCCCTCCGGATCTCTACGTCGGCGAACTCCAGGCCGGAGATCGATTCCTGCTTTGCTCTGATGGGCTGACCGACATGGTGAGCGAGGACAGAATCGCCCAGGTCCTGCGCGCTGTGGATGAGCCCGAACCTGCGGCCTCCAGGCTGGTGAGCGAGGCGAATCTGGCGGGGGGAATTGACAACGTGACGACGCTTGTCGTCCACGTTCACCTCGGGGACTAGAGCGGGAAATCAGAACAGCGATCGCTCGTCCGCCAGGCGAGACTCGACCTGCGATGCCGGCGCCGAAAGCAGATCCAGTAATGGCCCGGTATCCCGGACCTCTACCGGCTCGAGACACAACACCCGCAGAGCTCGCGTAGCCTGGTGCAGGGAGCGCCCCAGCCGGGGCAGGTCGATCAGGTGCTCCTCGCCCTCGGAGGTCAGCCGCTGCACCTCGCCTCGTCGCCGGACGAGCAGCAACCCGAGCTGCAGCATATTGGGATTGGCAGGGTAATCCAGGAACACCGAGCCCGGCTCGCGTCCCCATTCCACGGCAAGCCGATCCTCCAGTCGCCGCACGAGTTCGCGACTCCCCGGAACCCACTCCGCGATCCCGGCCGGGAGTTCGTCTCCCTGCAGTTCCAACACCCGCTTCGGAAGTCGGCGGTGGATGAGTGCAGCAAGGAGATCCTGCAGGATCGGCGACGCGGGCTGATCCCGCATGCGGGCCGCCAACAAGCCGAGAAGCTCCTCGTCTGTCGGGCCGGCCAGGTCCTCGCGGTCCAGCAGTCCTGCCTCCAGCGCACCTTCGACCAGGCGCCGGAAGGCTACAGTCGCCGAGCGTACTCCGTGGTGCCAATAGACGTTACGGAACATCTGGTACTTGGCGAACAGCAGCGACTCGAGTGCGCTGAGTCCCTTCTCCGTCACGGCCACTTCAAGCGGCGCGCCCTCTGATTCCCGGGCCAGGGTGAGAGACTCCAGCAATCGCTCCACGTCCACGGCACCGTAGGGCACGCCACAGAACAGGCTGTCGCGACGCAGATAGTCGATCTTGTCCAGGTCGAGCGAGCCAGAAACGAGTCCCTGAAGCGGATGGTCCGAGGTTCCGCGAATCAGCTTCATGACGAGATCGGCGGAACCGTCACCCGACGACTCCAGGGCGGCGCTGATCTCCGGCGCTTCCAGAAATCGGCCTGCTGCTTCCTCGTGGTGACCGGGGATCGAGTCGGCTTCCAGCTCCTCCATCGCATGGGAGAAGGCGTAGTGTCCCACGTCATGCAGTAGAGCTGCCAGACGGACCGCAGGCAGGGCGGCCGCCTCGTCTTCGCTCAATCCTGACAGCACGCCCTTCCGATCGAGTGTCTCGATCGCCCGGCCGGTCAGGTGGTAGACGCCGAGGGCATGGAGGAAGCGGGTGTGAACGGCGCCCGGGTACACGAGGTGAGCGAACCCGAGTTGCTTTACGCGCCGGAGACGCTGGAATTCCGGGGCATCCACGATGGACGCGGCGGCGCGATCCAGCGTTACGTTACCCCACAGGGGATCGCGGACCGTACGGGCGCCGGCGTGGCCCATACGATCCGTCGGTCCATCCCGGGTCCCGCGATCAGGAGTCGCCGTTCCCCCCGCTCTTCTGTCTGCGTTGCGCTGCGTCCACCACGCTGATGGCTGCGAGATTCGTGATGTCGGCCACCGTCGCGCCCCGCTGGGTGAGGTGAACAGGCTTGCTCAGACCGAGCAGCACCGGTCCGATCGCCGCCGCGCCACCCAGGCGGTTCAGAAGCTTGTATGAGGCGTTGGCCGCTGCGAGATTCGGGAAAATAAGGACGTTCGCCGGCCGTTTCAGGTCTGAGAACGGATATGTGCCCCCGAGAATCCCCTTCACCACGGCCGCGTCCGCCTGCATCTCTCCGTCCACCATGATATCCGGTCGCCGTTCCTTGATCAGTCGAACGGCTTCCTTGACCTTGTTGGACTCGGGGTGGGGCGCAGAACCGAAGTTCGAGAACGACAACATGCCCACGACCGGGTCGATCTCGAATCGGCGCGCCGCCGCTCGGCGTCGATCGCCATCCCCGCCAGCATTTCGGCGTCGGGCGATGTTGAGCGTCGTGTCCGCGAACAACAGCGTGCGATCGCGCATTCGCACCAGGTGCATCCCGGACGCGCGGTGCGCATCGTGCTTGGTCTCGATCACCTTCAGCAGTTTGCGCGCCGCCTGCGGGTACGGCGTATCGGTGCCGGCGATCAACGCATCCGCCAGGCCGTGCTGGAGCATCAACGTCGCGCAGACCATGCGGTCGTCCAGGATGTCCTGGCGCGCCTGGTCGTCATTCTTGCCGCGGCCGAGCAGGCTCTGCTGATATAGGGATACGAGCGCGGCGAGTTCGTCGATGTGCTTGGGATCGACGATCTCGGCATCGCCGAGCCCAACGCGAAGCTCCTTCGCCCGGCGCTCGATCGTCTCGGGATTGCCGATCAACTTCACGTTCGCGATGCCTTCCTCGTCGATCAGCTGGACCGCGTGCAGGATCTCGTCGTTCATCGACTCCGGGAACACCACCGTCGGCCGGTGCAGGCGCGTCTTCGCGGTCGCGAGCAGCACGAACGCGCGCTTCGGATCGAGCCGCGCTTGGGCGAGCTTCCTCGCGGTACTCGTCGAGGTCGACCGTCTCGCCGCGCGACCCCGCTCTCGATCGCCGCGCGCGCGACCGCATGCGACTCCCAGACCAGAACGCGCGGGTCGAACGGCTTCGGGATCAGGTAGTCGCGGCCGTACTGGAAGCGCTCGCCTGCGTAGGCGCGGCTCACGGCTTCCGGGACGTTCTCCTTCGCGAGGGCGGCGAGCGCCTTCGTGGCTGCGACCTTCATCTCGATGTTGATGTTGCTCGCGCGCGTGTCGAGGGCACCGCGGAAGATGAACGGGAAGCCGAGCACGTTGTTGATCTGGTTCGGGAAGTCCGAGCGCCCGGTTCCCATGATCAGATCGTCGCGGACTTCGGCGGCGTCTGCGGGCATGATCTCGGGCCAGGGGTTCGCCATCGCGAATACGATCGGATCGCGCGCCATCTTGCGGATCATCTCCTGCGTGAAGGCCCCCGCGGCGGACAGCCCGATCGAGGATGTCGGCGTCCTCGACGATCTCGGCGAGGCTGTGCCGTCCGATGTCGGAGTGCGCGTAGAGCTCCTTGTAGGGGTTCAGCCCGTCACGGCCCTGATACAACACGCCCTTCGAGTCGCACATCCAGATGTTCTCGTGCGTGAATCCGAGCGCCTCGTAGAGCTTCGCGGTCCCGAAATGGCCGCCGCCCCCGCACCGTTGATCACGACGCGAACGTCGCAGGGTCTTCTTGTCGACGAGTTCACAGCGCGTTGAGCAGGGCGGCGCCCGAGATGATCGCGGTGCCGTGCTGATCATCGTGGAAGACGGGGATGTCCATTTCGCGCTCGAGCGTCTCTTCGATCCCGAAGCACTCGGGTGCGCGCACGTCCTCGATGTTGATGCCGCCGAACGTCGGTTCGAGCCGGCGCACGGTGTCGATGAACTCCTGCTCGGTCGGCGCATCGATCTCGATGTCGAACACGTCGACGTCCGCGAAACGCTTGAACAGGACGGCCTTGCCTTCCATCACGGGTTTGCTCGCGCGCGGGCCGATGTTTCCGAGGCCCAGAACCGCCGAACCGTTCGAAACGACCGCCACCAGGTTTCCGCGCGCGGTGTACTCGTCCACCATCGCCGGGATCTTTGCGATGTCGAGACACGGCTCGGCTACGCCCGGCGTGTACGCGAGCGACAGGTCTCTCTGGGTGGCGCACGGCTTCGTGGGGATGACCTCCACCTTCCCAGGTCGGCCCTCGGCATGATACTGGAGCGCCACTTCCTTCCGAATCTTGGCCACGGTGCGTTGCTCCGTTTGTTGGTCTGCGTTCTGAAGCCCTTCCCGATGAGGAAGAGGACTGATCGCAGCAGTGCAAGTACCCTGCCTCCACGGGGGCCCGGGCGCCAGTCCCTGTCGCGCAGCTTGCACGCGCTTCGCACGTCGGACAGTTTCACGACAACCTGCATGAACCGCTGTCCACAGGAGGGGCCGTGAACATCCTTCCGGGCCGAATGATCTACCTGGGCTACGGGAAATTCTGGCGTTCGGACGAGATCGTCGGTCTGCTCCCGATCGAGGAGGGCCGTGGTCCCGGGCGGCGAACCGAAGTGTTCGTCGCCACGCGCGAGGAACCCATCCTGGCTTCACGATCCGAGCACACGATTCTCAGCGAAATGGCAAGCATGCCGGACGACGCGGCGCACGCATCCGAGATGCGCTCGGCGCTCGAAAGCCTGCTTGAGGAGCTGGCCGACATGCCCCCCGTCCTCCGACGTCTGTTGAAGCGGGAAGGAGGCCTGGACGCGGACTTCTGGATCCGGCGGCTTCGGGGCCTCGCCGACCGGGAGCCGTCCGAGGACGATGAACCGCAAGAGGAGCTGTTCGACCAGGGCTGAATCGCTAGAACCGGCGAAACCCTCGTTGGACTGGCCGGTACTCCTTGTCGTGATCCATCTCACTGCATCCCGCGGCGCGCGGCAGTTGACGTCGGGCGCAATTCGATCCGGTCGGAAGCTCCTGCCGGCTCTGCTCGTCTGCCTGCCAGCCTCCCTCACGGCCCAGGACGCGGAGGGTCCGTCAACGTGGAATGACGTCCGTACTATCGAGCTCGTCGAAACCGCGATGGCTGCCCGGCGTCACACGTGGGGTGACAGCACCCTGCAGGGCTTCGACCTGTATGCCGAGGGACACGTGCATTTCATCGCGGACTTCGGAGGCGGACAGGGACAGCAGGCCGTCCGGGCCGACCAGGTCGCGCTCGACTTCCGCTGGCGAAGGGGCCTCGGCTCGCTGCAGGAAATCGTCGGGCGCCGCGAGACAGAGTGGCTTCCGACCAAGCTGCACTATCACGTGGACCACCTTACTCTCGTGGTCGACAACTACGGCGATCGAATCCAGGTCGGGGAGGGAGATGAGATCCGGCACGCCCCGCACCCGCTCGCCCGTGACGCCCTCATACATTACGAGTTCCGGCTCGTGGATTCGCTGGCAATGGAAGTCCTCGGCAAGTGGAAGCGCCTCTACCGCCTGGAGGTCAGGCCGCGTGATGCTTCGAAACCCGCCGTCGTAGGCACGATGGACCTGGAGCGCGAATCCAGCGCACTCTCCAGGCTGGCCGTCGGCTTTACCCCCGCTTCATACATAGACCCGCGACTCGTGACCGTCAGCATCGAGCTCGAGAACGGCCTCGTGCATGGGCGGTACTGGCTTCCGACATCTCAGCGCGTGGAAATCCGTCGCCGAATGAAATTCATGGAATTGCCGTTCGGCTCGACGATCAGGGCCAGCTTCCGCGTTCTCGACTACGACCTCGAGCCGCGGGACCTGGGCGGAGTAGAGAAGGGACACTCCGTTCGGGCCAGGCCGAAGACGGAACTGGAACGATACGCCGGTTGGGTCACCCCTGAGCTTCAGGCGTGGCCGGATGACGTCGTCACGGATTCGATTCGACTCGCGGAAGTCCGGTCGGAGGCCGCGTCGATCACGAAGGGCCACTACCTGGGGGGCGACGCTGCGGTTCGATTGTTCATCCCGAGCGTCTCGTCGGCGCTCCGGGTCCGGCGAGCCGAGGGTGTTTTCGCCGGTGCCGGAGTCCGGTGGGATATCGACGGGGTGCGCACGCTGTCGGGCACCGGTGGCTGGGCGTTCGGACGAGGGAGTGGCGAACTTCGCGGGGCGCTCGACTGGACGCTCGGCGGCAGTACGCTGACAGTCGCCGGATGGGTGAACGAACTCACGGACATCGGGCCATTCAGTGCGTCATCCGGCGTGGTGTCCACCCTGGGAGCCGCGTTCCGGGGAGATGACTGGACCGATCCCTACTTCCGCAGCGGCGGGAGCCTGGGGTTCGAGACTCCGCTCGGATCGGTTGCCGTCGGCAGGGCCTCCCTCACGTGGGAGCAGCAGGACGAGGCACATCTGCACCTGGATCCGCTCGGCGGCGCCGATGCGCGTGAGATTCGGCCTATCACCGAAGGAAGCGACGTGCGTCTCGGGATAGGGGCCGAGCGCGGACTTGGCACCTTGCTGGGCTCGGGCTCGACCCTGTCCTTGAGCGCAGAACTATCGGCCCTCGGTGACTTCGGGTACACCCGGTGGGTCGCGAGTCTGTCGACCCGTCCCAAGGAGCCGGACGCGACCTGGTCTTGGGAAGGTATGCTGGGTGCCGGGCTCGGCACCGGTACGCTGCCCGAACAGCGACTGCTGCTTCTTGGCGGACGAGGAACGGTTCCGGGTTACGAATTCCGGCCGTTCGCCGGTGATGTGGCCGTGTTCGCCAACCTCGCGATATCCCGAGCCGTGTGGCACCCGTGGATCCGACTGCGGGGGCTCGCGGCGGCCGGCTGGACGGACCTCGGCAACGCGGGCGGAGCAGCAGCGGAGCGCTTCGGAGCAGTGGCCACTGGAAACGTCCGCACCTCGCTCGGTGCTGGACTGTCGCTGTTCTACGACCTCGTACGGTTGGACGCGGCGAGGGGACTCGACGACGGAGAGTGGGAGTGGATGGTGTCCGTCACCCCGGCGTTTCGCGCTCCGCTGTAACTCGTCAGCCGCCCTTGCTGTCGTACCACGATCCACCGGATCCGACATCGACCCGCAGCGGCACCGACAGCTCGATCGCGCCTTCCATCTCGTCGGTTACGATCTGTATCGCATCGCTGACCTCGGCCTCCGGCACCTCGAACAGCAATTCGTCGTGCACCTGGAGCAGCATGCGGATCGGCCCGTCTCCGAGTCGATCGTGCAGGTTGATCATCGCCAGTTTGATCAGGTCGGCAGCGGTTCCCTGGATGGGCGAGTTGGTCGCGGTCCGCTCGCCGAATCCGCGTACTCCGGGGTTTCGGGAGCGGATCTCTGGAATGTATCTACGGCGACCGAGCAGGGTCTCCACGTAGCCCTTCTCTCGTGCGGCTTCCTTCATCGTCTCCAGGTAGTCCCTGACCCCCGAGAAACGCTCGAAATAACCCTGGATGAACTCGTCGGCCTCGGTGCGCGAGATTCCGAGCTGCCGGGCCAGCGCCGAGCCGCCCTGTCCGTAGATGAGCCCAAAATTGATCGTCTTCGCCCGGTCCCGCATCGCCGGGTTCACCTTCTCGGGAGCGACTCCGAATATGCGCGCTGCAGTCTCGCGGTGGATGTCGCCCCCACTGTTGAACGCATCCACGAATGCCGGATCACCGGACAGGTGAGCGAGAACCCTGAGTTCGATCTGCGAGTAGTCGGCCGAGATGAACTGGTGGCCCTCCTGCGGGACGAATCCCTTGCGGATCTCACGCCCGAGCGGGGACCGGTTGGGGATGTTCTGGAGATTCGGGTCTGACGAGGACAGGCGGCCGGTCGCCGCGACAGTCTGGTTGAAGCTCGTGTGAATCCGTCCGGTTTCCGGATTCACCATGGTCGGCAGCTTCCGGACGTAGGTCGAGTCGAGCTTGTCGAGTTCACGGTACTCGAGGATCAGCCTCGGGACCTCGTGGCCTTCCTCGGCGAGTTGCGACAGCACGGACTCATCCGTGGACGCACCCGTCTTGGTCTTCTTCACCACCGGAAGCTCGAGCGTCTCGAACAGCAGGGTTCGCAACTGGGGGACCGAGCGCAGATTCACCTCGCTGCCGGCCAGTTTCCTGATCTCATCTTCGACCTGCTCCAGCTCGCCCGCGAATTTTTCGGCAAGCCGGTCGAAGAACGGACGATCGATTCCCACCCCGCGCATTTCCATCGCAGCAAGCACGGGCACGAGCGGCATTTCCACCTCGTGCAGCAGGTCCAGCATTTCGTGTTGTTCGAGGTCTTCCTTCAGCAGCGTGAACAGCTCCAGGGAAACGTCGGCGTCCTCGGCCGCATATTCAGTAGCTCGATCGAGAGGAACCTCGGAGAACGGAATCTGTGACCGACCGGTGCCGCACACGTCGGAATAGGAGATCAGCTTGCGCTTCAACCTCTCGAGCCCGAGCACATCGAGACTGTGGGCCCGCTTCCCGGGGTCGAGGACGTAAGACGCCAGGGAGGTATCGAACTCGACGCCGCCGAGTGGAGCACCTGCTCGCTCGAGGACGATCATGTCGTACTTGATGTTATGGCCGACTTTTCCGACATCGGGGTCCGCGAGCAACGCACGCAGGTCTGACATCGGCTCCGAAGTGACCGGCGGAAGGTTCGGAACCTCGACCGTGTCGAAGGCGAAGCTGGGGTTTCCGTCTACGTCGGGAACGCTCGCGGGCGGCACGTGTGCGAATGGCAGGTACCAGGCCTTTCCCGGTTCCGCCGAAAGAGAGATCCCTACCAGTTTCGCGCGCATTGGATCGATCGATGTGGTCTCTGTATCCACCGCGATCATCCCCGCCTCGCGCAGCTCCACCAGCACCGTTGCCAGGTGCTCCGGATCGATGACGGTTTCATAGGATCGCTCGTCCGACGAGCGCCCCGGCGCACTCTCGGTCGGACCCGGCTCGTCGGGAGCATACTCCCGTGCCATCGTGTGGAACTCGAGTTCGAGGAACAGTTCGCGCAGCCGGGCCCGATCCGGCGGGCCGCGACGCAATGCGTCGAGATCGAGCTCGACCGGTACATCGGTCCGAATCGTGACGAGCTGCTTTGACAGCTTCGCGAGGTCGGAATGTTCCAGCAGTGCTTTACGAACCCCGGCGCGCTCCACCTCCCCGGCATTCTCGAGCAGCCGTTCCAGCGAACCGTAACGTTCCAGCAGACCCGGCGCCGTCTTGGGTCCGATTCCCCGCACGCCGGGCACGTTGTCGGAGCTGTCGCCGATCAGCGCCAGGTAATCGACCACGAGTCCAGGGGGCACGCCGAGGCGGACGGAGGCGTTCTCCGGGGTCACTTCCGCCTCCTCCACCGCTCCGGGTCCGCGTCTCCCCGGGTTCAGGAGATGAACGTCGTCGTCGATCAGCTGGTAGAAGTCCTTGTCTCCGGAGACGATCACGGTGTGCAGGCCCTGGTCCGATGCCTGCCGTGCCAGCGTGCCAATGACGTCGTCCGCTTCCCACCCCTGAACCTCGATGACCGGTACGTGGAACGCCGACGACCTCACGGCACCGGTCCATCGATGCAGCGAGCTCGTCGGGCATCTTCTCGCGGGTCGCCTTGTAGTCCTCGTACAGCTCCGTCCGGTAGCTGTCACCGGCGTCGAGTACGACTCCCACGTAGTCGGGCCGGTACTCGTCCAGAATGCGCACCAGGAAGCGGGACAGGCCGAACGGCGCCGACGTGTTCTCGCCCTTCGACGTGGTGAGCGGCCGGCTGATCATGGCAAAGAACGCTCGATAGATGAGCGCGTGGCCATCCAGCAGGTAGAGTGTGGGGGAATCGTGTTTCGGCTCGTTCACGGTCGCGCGGCTCTTCGGGAAAGGGGGTCAAACAGAAGCGCCCCGGGTCGAGTTCGCCGGGGCGCCATGTCGAGTAGCCGTCGCTGCTCGTCGATGAAGGGGCTCTTCAGGCCTTTACGACATTGGTCGCTCTGAGGCCCTTGTCTCCCTCCAGCAGCTCAAACTCGACTTCCTGCCCTTCGGCGAGAGTCTTGTATCCGTCGGTCGTGATCGAGGAGTAGTGGACGAAGATATCCCGTCCGTCCTCGTCCTCGATGAATCCGTATCCCTTGGAGTCGTGGAACCACTTGACCCGGCCCTTGGACATGGACGTCCTCCTGGTGAGTGAAACAACTGACGGCCGCCCGTGATTGAGCACGGCCTTCGGCATGCTACCGGTCGGCCGGTGGGTCGTCAACTGGACCCGTTCCAAGTCCCCACAGACGTCGGTAAATGTGCCTGTATGCGGTGATCGTCTTCACGTAGACCCGCGTTTCCGGAACGGAATCCGCTCCCGCCGGCCGGCGGTCGGCCGAGAATTCCGGAAGTCACGCCACCTCGCATACCGGTGCGGGCCCGCGTTGTATGAGATCAGTGCCGGCGCCAGCGACCCGGAATTACGATCCAGCAACTCGCGAAGATACAGCGTGCCGAGCGCGAGATTTACTCGGCCACCCTCAGCTTCGACCTGAACGGCCGGGCGGAGCGCGGGAGCAGCGAAACTC
>CALNYN010000019.1:0-7337 GCA_942490755.1 uncultured Gemmatimonadota bacterium | reverse complement strand
GAAGCGATCTCGTTTGTGTCCGCCATCGTACCGGACCTCCTGGCCCAGCAGACACGAGGAAATCCCCAGCCTGAGAGGAGTGTGAGACACCAGTGTTTGTCCGTTCACTGCGGTCACCTCCGAGCCGGTAGCCCGAGCATATGCCGGAGCGCCGGTTCGAGTTCAGGATCCTCGAACTTGAAGTCCGATTCCAGCAACTGCTCAGGGATCACCCGGGCGCTGGAGAGCAGGAGTTCGTCGGCCATCTTCCCCATCGTCATGCGCAGGACGCCCGCCGGTACCGGGAGCACTGCGGGACGCCTGAGCACCGACCCGAGGACGGAAGTGAACTCTTCGTTCCGAACCGGCTCAGGTGACACGACGTTCACGGGGCCCTCCAGTGAACCGGTCCCCGCCGAGTGCAGAATCGCGCCTATCGCATCGTCCCGGGAGACCCAGCTCCAGAATTGCCGGCCGGAACCGATCCGGCCTCCGGCCCCAGCGCGAAACAGCGGCAACATCTGTTTCAGGGCGCCGCCGGACGGCCACAGGATCATGCCGAACCGCAGGTGGACGACGCGAATTCCCGCTTCGCGTGCCGGGTCCGCCGCGGCTTCCCAGTCGCGGCATACATCCGCAAGGAAACCGCTTCCACCTCCGGCGTTCTCGGTCAGCAGCTCGTCGCCCCGATCTCCATACCACCCCGTGGCCGAGGCGCAGATCAGGACCTCGGGGGGAGACTTTAACGAACCGAGGGTCTCAGCCAACAAACGTGTGCCGGCGACCCGGCTGTCGCGTATCGACTTGCGGCGGTCGTCCGACCAGCGCCCGGACGCGATCGACTCCCCGGCCAGGTGTACCACGCAGTCGGCTCCCTCGAGACCCGCGGCGTCGATCGAACCAGAACGCGGATCCCAGGCCACGCTCCCGGCCGCCGTACGTGGTAAGCGGGACGACTCGCGGGCGAGCGCGATCGGAACGTGGCCTCCGGTCGACAGAACGGCGCAAAGCCCGGAACCGAGCAGGCCGCTGGCGCCACTGACGACGAACCGGCGACTGCCGTCGAGCGGGCATCTGTCGTGGAGCGCCAGGTCACGAGATGTGACACGGTGCCGGAAGTCGAACGCTCGCTGGAGTTTATCGGATACGGCCCGGCCAGCCAGCAGCGAAGATGCGGGTTCGAGAGGAAGAGCGTACTCGACCCGGTCCTCGAGCAGAGATGCGTCCGTATCGACCGGCTCGAACCGATGCGCGTGCTCCCAGCGAGCGAACGGACCCTCGAGCTGGATGTCCGTGAAGCGCCGACCCGGAACACAGTCGCGATGCTCGGCTACCCACCTCACCGGCACTGGACCGACGCGGACTTCAAGTACGGCCCTGTCACCATTCCCGATTCCTCCCGTGTGCTCCAGCAGCTTCACCGGCTCCCACGGCGGAGACAGGCGCTGCAGGGCGCCCGGGCGCGCATGCCAGTCGTACACCATTTCCGAGGGAAATGGTAGACGGCTCGATTGGTGAAACACATGGAGTGCCACGGCGTCTTGCTCCCGACAGATCGAGACCAGTCGACGAATGAACTGCCATTCGATTACCTGTTACATTACACTGTTCTGGCTATTCGTGCCGCTGATCTGCCGCACCCGGCGTCGGTGAGCCGTAAGCAAACCCAACGGATCGTTCCGTGCACGTGTTGTTCACGGGTCACGGTACCGTTGGAAGAATAGAATTCGGGGAGGTCCGGTTGTTTCTGTCTGACACGAGCATCCGTCGACCAGTGCTGACATCTATGGTGGCCCTGGCTGTCGTCCTGTTCGGCGCTATCAGCTTCACCCGGCTGTCGGTGCGCGAGCTTCCGGACGTCGATACGCCCAACGTCTCCGTGTCGGTGTTCCTCCGTGGCGCGAATCCTCGGGTCATGGAAACCACCGTCACCGACGTGCTCGAGGAGGAGCTGAGCACGATCCCGGGAGTGCGAACGCTCAGGAGCTCCAGCTCCGAGCAATCTTCGAACATCAGCCTGGAATTCGAACTGGATCGCGACCTGGAGCTCGCGGCGCAGGACGTCCGTGACGTCGTGGCTCGCGTACGCGGAAGACTCCCGCAGGACGTACTTGACCCCGTCGTCGCGAAACAGGAATCCGACGCCCAACCGTTCATGTGGCTCGCGCTGTCGGCCGACAATTTCGACCTCCTGCAGCTCTCGGACGTGGCGGACCGCGAGGTCAAACGCCGACTGCAGTCGCTGGACGGGGTCGGACGCGCCCTGATCGCAGGCGAACGGCGCTACGCGATGCGCGTGTGGCTGAAGGCCCAGGAGATGGCGGCACGAGGCCTTACCGTGCAGGACGTCCGGTCGGCGATCCGGACACGCAGCGTCGAGATTCCGGCCGGGAGAATCGAGTCTTCGCGCCGGGAATTTACGGTGCGTTCGCTGGGCGAGCTCAAGACTCCTGAAGAGTTCGGGAACATGGTCGTTTCGAGCCAGGACGGGCAGGTCGTGCGCCTCAAGGACGTGGCTCGTGTCGAGCTCGGACCGGAGGACGACCGCTCTTCCCTGCGCTATAACGGAAGTCCGGCAATCGCGATCGGCGTCATCCGTCAGTCCAAGGCGAATCTGATCGAGGTGTCGGACGCGGTCCGCGACGAACTTCCGGCGATTCAGGCTTCGCTCCCGCCCGGGGTGACGATCAACATCGGATTCGACCAGGCGCTCTTCGTACGGCGCTCGATCAAGGAAGCCGAAGAAACTCTCATCCTGGCAGCGATCCTGGTAATCCTGATCATCTTCGTGTTCCTGCGGAACATGCGGGCCACGATCATCCCGGGCCTGGCGATCCCCACGTCGATTCTCGCCGCGTTCGGAGTACTGTACGCACTCGGGTTCACGATCAACAACTTCACTCTACTGGCGCTCATCCTGGGTATCGGGATCGTGGTTGACGACGCGATCATCGTGATGGAGAACGCCTACCGGCACCAGGAAGAACTGGGTGAGGAGCCGGTGCTCGCGGCACAACGAGGGACGAGCGAAATCGCCTTCGCCGTAATCGCCACGACCGTAGCGCTGGTGGCGGTATTCACTCCCCTCGCGTTCCTGCAGGGTACCGCCGGCCGACTGTTCAACGAATTCGGGATCGCGCTCACGGGCGCCGTAATCGTGTCCAGCTTCATCGCGCTGACTCTGACGCCGATGCTGTGCGCGAAGGTCCTGCGGGTCCCCAAGTCACACGGGAAAGTCTTCCTCGCCTTCGAGAATACGTTCATCGCGATCGCGGACCTGTACCAGAGGAGCCTCCGGTTCGCGGTTCGACACCGCGCGTTCGTCATTCTCGGCGCGGTCCTTGTCGTCGGTCTGGCAGTCGTGGTGTTCAACCGACTCGAGAGCGAGTTCCTGCCTCCCGAGGATCGTGGAGCGATTCTCACCTTCGTCGTCGCTGCCGAGGGCTCCTCTCTCGAGTACACCGACGGCTACCAGCAGCAGGTCGAGGCGGTTCTGGAAAGCGTTCCCGAAATCCAGGGCTATTTCAGTATCGTTGGCGGCTTCATGGGAGGCGTGAACCGCGGCATCATCTTCGCGCGCCTGGTGGACTGGGAGGACCGCGATCGTTCAGCCCAGGAAATCACGAACGCGATCCGGCCACAGCTGTTCGCTGTACCGGGTGTCATGGCATTCGCCAGCGCTCCCGCCGCGATCGGGTTCGGCAGCCCGGTCCAGTACGTGGTCCGGAATCCGAACTTCGACTCATTGGCTGTGGGGATGGACCGGATGACGGCACGTGCCAGGCAGGTCCCCGGCCTGATCAACGTGGATACGGACCTCCGGGTGAACAAGCCGGAAATCACTGTCGAATACGAGCGTGACCGGGCGGAGGACCTCGGGATCGCGATCGCCGACATTTCCGGAACTCTGCAGGCGATGCTAGGGGGTCAGCGCGTTAGCACATTCACACGCGACAACAAGCTGTACGATGTGATCGTGCAGCTCGCCCCGGAAGCGCGCTCGACGCCGGAGGCGATGTCCTCGATCTACGTCAGGGGTCGAGATGGCGTGCTGGTTTCCCTCGACGCCGTCGCCCGGCTCGAGGAGACCGTGGGCCCGAGACAGCTCAACCACTACGAGCGAGTTCGCTCGTTCACACTCTCCGCGAGCCTCGAGGACGGATTCCCTCTCGGTGCGGCGATTGACTCTCTGAACGCCATTTCGGCGGAGATCCTGCCTCCCGGCAGCAGCATCGCGCTCGCCGGCGAGTCCCGGGAACTGGAAGAGAGCGGGAACGCTTTGTACTTCGCGTTCGCGCTGGCTCTGCTCGTCGTGTTCATGGTTCTGGCGGCGCAGTTTGAGTCGCTCATTCACCCGTTCACGGTGCTACTCGCCGTGCCGCTGGCCGTGACAGGGGCGCTGGTAACACTTCTGGTTGCCGGTTCCACCCTGAACCTGTTCAGCCAGATCGGGATGATTCTGTTAATCGGAATCGTGACCAAGAATTCGATTCTGCTGGTCGAATACGCGAACCAGCTCAAAGACCGGGGAATGACCGGCATGGAGGCAATGCTCGAATCGGGCAGAATCAGACTGCGACCGATCCTCATGACGTCCGTGGCCACGATCATCGCGCTCACTCCGATCGCCCTCGGTCTCGGCGCCGGCTCGGCAAGCCGTCGACCACTCGGCTACGCGATCGTGGGAGGACTGCTATTCTCGACCGTGTTGACGCTGTACCTGGTTCCCGTGGTCTACGTCCTGCTCGATCAGGCCACGGAACGCGTGACCAGAAGAGCGGAACGACTCGAGCCGGTCGAGGCGGAGGCGTGATGACCGTGAGCTGCGGAGACCGGACGATCGCAGGAGCCCTGCCGCTCGGTTGTGCCCTCGGGGCGCTGCTCGTGGCCAGCCCGGCGCGAGCCCAGGACCCGGCCGAAGTCGCCGCCAGCGTCGGCGCGTACGAGAACGAGCCCACCACGACGATCTCGCTGTCAGAGGCGTTGAACCGGGCGGCCGGAGTCGATCCGGACTACGTGGCGGCATTGCGGCGGGTCGGCGACGCCGATTGGGTACGCCGCTCAGCCTGGTCGGCATTTCTGCTACCGGTGATCGATTTTCGCTGGTCGTGGAGCAAGTACTCCAGTCCGCAGTTCAACATCGGGACTGGAGAGGAAACGGATCAGCTTACCCAGTTCGGCCTGGTCGGATCATATACCCTGTTCAACGGTCGGCGGGTGTTCGACGTGAAGGCGGCCAACGCCGACGTGGATGGGGCGGAGGCAGGAGAACGCCAACAGCGGTTCTTCACCGCACTGCGCACGGAAGCCGACTACTACGATGCCCTGGCGCAGAAGGAGCTCCTGCGGGTTGCGGACGAGCGGGTCAGGCGGGCGGAGGAGCAGCTCATGGTAGCGCGGGCGCGAGTGCTCGCGGGGGCAGCCGTACAGACCGACTCTCTGCAGCTCGTGCTCGAGCTCACGCGGGCCCAGGTGGATCTGCTCAGGCAGGAGTCCGCCTTGTCCGTCTCACAGCTGCAGCTGGGGCGCCGGGTCGGAATCCCCGGACGCGTGGCCGCCGAACCGCTCGATACGCTGCCGGCCCAGGCACTCCCGCTCACGGAGGCTCAAGCGATCGAAGAAGCCGTGACAGTGAGCCCGATCGTGGAGTTCGCGCGCGCCGAAGAGCGAAGAACAGACGCCGTATTCAAGTCCGAGCGCAGTTCCTACCTGCCAACGTTGAACCTGTTCGGCAGCTGGGCCGGATTTGACGACGACATCATTCCCGACGCGACCAAGCGCGCCACTTTCGGTATCGGTCTCAATTTCCCGATCTGGGACGGGGCGCTGCGAGAGATCCGGGTCTACCGGGCCAGCACCGCACGTCAGATCTCCGAGGCCGCGCGGCGGGATACGGAACTCGGAGTCGGGCGAGACATGGCGGAGGCGTACCTGGCATACAACACTGCCAGGGCGAGTGCTGAGTTGGCGGCCAACGCGGTAATCGTGGCACGCGAGAATCTGCGTGTCCAGGAGGAGCGGTATCGGGCCGGGGCGACCACGATCATCGACTTGATCACGGCCCAGGTTGATCAGACAGAAGCGGAGGCCGGCCTCGTCCAGGCGCGCTACACGACGCGCCTCGCGCGGGCGGGTGTCGAGGCCATTCTCGGACGGCGACTCACAGGCACACGATGATTCGGGAGGAGGGCGCGGCGATGGCACACGCCAGGGCGTGGCGGGCCGCAGTAACGGTATTGGTATTCGTGGCCGCCTGCGGCGGTGACGGAAGCGAGGCGGGACCGGGGGGAGGCGAGGGCCGGGGAGGTCCACCGCCCATGCCCGTGGATGTAGCGCTGGCGGTTACTGACACCGTGCAGGAGGAGATTCGAGCCACGGGCCAGATCGAGGCCGTACAGTCGATCGAGCTTCAACCCGAGGTATCAGGACGACTCGCGAGCATCCCGGCCACCGAAGGGCGGGAGGTACGACGCGGGGCACACCTTTTCAAGGTGGATGACACGGAGCTGCGGGCTCAGGTCGCCCGGCTCGAGGCGCAGGTAGATCTTGCTGAGCAGGCGCTGGCCAGGACTCAGGACCTCCTGCAGCGAAATGCTTCCTCGCAGGCGGACCTGGAGCAGGCGGAAGCCACGGCCCGGAGCGCCCGTGCCGAGTTGCTACTCCAGCAGACGCGACTCGAGCGAACCGTGGTCCGGGCCCCGTTCGCAGGGGTGGTCGGTGAGCGGATGGTGAGCGTCGGCGACTACGTGACGCCGCAGACAAAGCTCACGACCCTTCAGACCGTCGATCCGCAGCGGGCCGCATTCCGGGTCCCGGAGCGCCACGCTGAAGTACTGGAGGTGGGCCAGGAAGTAACATTCGTGGTGGCCGCCATGTCGGGGCAGTCGTATACCGGCGTCGTGGACTTCGTCGATCCACGGGTTCAGCTTCCCGGTCGCACGATCATGGTCAAGGCCCTGGTGTCCAACGAAGATCGATCTCTGAAGCCGGGCATGTTCATCGAAGCTCGCCTGGTCATCTCGGTGCGGCCGGAGGCCGTGGTTGTTCCGGAGGACGCGATCATCCCGCTGTCAGGCGCTGACTACATCTGGGTCGTTACGCCCGAGGGTACGGCGACCCGCAGGGAAGTCCAGATCGGAGTCAGGACTACCGGATTCGTCGAGATCCGGGAAGGGATCTCTACCGGCGAACAGGTTGTCGTGGGAGGCATCGAACGGATGGGAGAGGGATCACCCGTGACTCCCAACGTGCTCGATCGTCCGCAAGACTGATTCTCCTGGTAGCCCGGTCGTCCCGTCGACCCGGCGCCGCTAGCCTCCCGGGCTGACCTGTGCCGGGCCGTGCGGTTCCCACGAGAG
>CALNYN010000018.1:0-24746 GCA_942490755.1 uncultured Gemmatimonadota bacterium | reverse complement strand
CGCCCCGTTCAATTTGCATGACCTCCTGAAGACCTTACGATTTTCCATCGCTCTGCTCCTGGCAGCGGCGTTGTTTACGCCGACCGAGACCTCGGCTCAGACCGTGATCGGGATCAAGGGTGGGATCGGCATCGCGAACCTCTCTCTCTCGGAGAGCGCCGACGAACTGAACCTCAGCAGCCGGACCACCTTCACGGGCGGTGGGTTCGCGACGTTCGGTCTCGGGGACATGTTCTTCCTGCAGCCGGAAGTGCTTTACGCTCCCAAGGGCGCGAACGGCGACATCGAAGGCGTGGAAGCCACGTTCGCCCTCGACTACATCGAGATCCCGGTCCTGTTCGGGGCGGCCTTCGATCTCAGCGGCAGTTCCGTGAAGCCGCGCGTATTCGCCGGACCGTCCGTCGCATTCGAAATCGGCTGCGACGTTTCCGGCAGCGAAAGTGGCGTTTCCGCTTCGTTTGAGTGCAGCGAGATTGAACTGGAGACCAAGTCAGTGGATTTCGGGCTCGTATTTGGTGCCGGCGTGGCGTTCCCGCTCGGCAGTGTCCAGCTGATCATCGACGGACGCTACGATCTCG
Source organism: uncultured Gemmatimonadota bacterium (assembly GCA_942490755.1). Lineage (GTDB taxonomy): Bacteria > Gemmatimonadota > Gemmatimonadetes > Palauibacterales > Palauibacteraceae > Carthagonibacter. The sequence continues at coordinate 24,168 of CALNYN010000018.1, read as the reverse complement.
GCCTCTCGGATATCAATGATTACGAGGGAGACACCGAGAGCATAAAGAACAAGGCCTGGCAGTTCATGGCTGGCGTCGGCTTCCCCATCGGCTGAGCTCGAGCCAAGAGCCGCTTCCGGCACCACGCCGGTACGGCGAGTTCCACCTCTGTGCAGAACGGGGCGTCCGCTAACGGCGGGCGCCCCGTTCTGCTTTCCGGGCCTGCACGCCCGGCGCCCTGCATGTTAGTTTCATGCGCCTTGCCGTGCGGCCCGGCAGCCCCCGTTCTGTCGAGTGCGCTCGCAGGCCATAAGAGAGGAGGAACCAGCTATATGGATCCGCGAGTATCGCCGCTCGCGTCGCAATTCAGCATGAACGCGACCATGATGCGCCGGGCGCTGGACGGCCTCGACGCCGGGACAGCCGCCAGTCGCCCCGTCGTGGACTGCAATCCGCTGGCATTCCTGGCGGTCCATGTCGTGGATGCGCGGGCGTATCTCGTTGGGATCCTCGGCGGAGATGCGAACCACGACTGGTCCGGGATCTTCGCCGCTGCCCGCAGATTCGAGGACCTGGATCCGGTGCCCAAGCCTCATCAGCTTCTCGCCACGTTCGACATCCTGGCGGGCAGGCTCGACGCGCGACTGGATTCCATTGACGCAGAGTCGCTGGATCAACCGTCGGGCGAGTCCTTCCCTACAGGCGATGAGTCCGTTCTCGGAGCGATTTCGTTTCTGGCGTTCCACGAGAGCTATCATGTTGGACAGATCGGACTGCTCCACCGAGCGGTGGGACGAGGCAGTCTGTCCGGGGTCTGAGCAGTGGAGTTGGAGATGAACGGCGGCACTCACTTCCGCGCCCCGATGAGTACGAAGCTCAAGATCTTCACGGCGATGTTCATCGCGCTGATGGGCGCAGTCCTGTTAACGGCTCCACCACCGGCGAATCTTGGAGTGCTTGCCATCCTTGGACTCACGGCGGCCTTCTCGGTGCGAGGCTACACGGTCCAGCCTGGCGTGTTGCTGGTTCACAGGCTCGGGTGGGCCACGAAAATCCCACTGTCTGCTCTGGTATCTGCAGAGGCCGAACCGAACGCCACCGTCGGTTCGATCCGCTTGTTCGGGATCGGCGGAGCCTTCGCCTTCGCCGGCAAATTCAGAAACGCGACGCTCGGCAGCTATCGCGCCTACGTCACCGATCCGAGTTTCTGTGTCGTGCTGGACCTCGGCTCCGAGACGATCGTCGTGACGCCAGACTCACCGGTACGATTTGTCGAGGCCGTGCGGTTCGGCGCGGACAGCCGGACTTGACCGCCGCAGGGCCGTTTTCTTCCTCGAACGGTTGACCAGGAGTTGCACATGGCCGTGAGCGTGGGTTTTCGCCGCTTTCGCTGGACTCTCGTATGCCTCGCGTCCACCGCGTTCGCTGCACTGCCGGCCGCTGCCCAGGAGGTCCCGGCCGAACCGCCAGCCGAGCTCGACGGCTTCGTGGCCGGGGTGATGGAGGCATTCGAGGTGCCGGGGCTTGCTCTGGCCATTGTGCGCGATGGCGAGATCGTCCTCGCGCGCGGCTACGGCGTGCGGAATATCGAAATTCCGGATTCCGTCGACGCGCACACCCGATTCGGAATCGCCTCGAATACCAAGGCATTCACGGCCACGGCCCTGGCCCTGCTGGTCGAGGAGGATCGGCTGGAGTGGGATGCCCCGGTGATCCGCTACCTCCCCTGGTTCCAGATGTGGGACCCCTGGGTGACGCGGGAGATCACGGTCCGTGACCTGCTGGTGCACCGCAGCGGACTGGGACTCGGCCAGGGCGATCTGCTGGGCTGGCCACCCTCGGACCGGACCCGCGAGGAGATTGTCCGCGCGATTCGATGGCTGGAACCCGTGACGAGCTTCCGCAGTGCCTACGCCTACGACAACGTCCTGTATCACGTGGCGGCGCTCGTGATCGAGTCCGTGAGCGGACGGACCTGGGAGGAGTTCGTCGCCATGCGGATCGTGGAGCCGCTCGGAATGTCCGACACGCGGGTGTCCCGGGCCTCGACGCATGAAGGCGGCAATGTCGCGACCCCGCACGCCAGGGTTGAGGGGACTGTGCGTCCGGTGCGTCCGTTCGACGCGACGAATACGAATGCATCCGGCGGGATCAACGCGAGCGCGACCGACATGGCGCGGTGGATGCTCGTCCAACTGGATTCCGGACGGGTGGTTGGCGCAGAGCCGCTGTATTCTCCCCGTACCACCTCAGAACTGTGGGGCATCGTGACTCCGATTCCGTGCGGCCCGCCCCCACCCGAACTGGCACCGCTCCGCCGGAGCTTCAACGGATACGGCCTCGGTTTCGCCGTCCGCGACTACCGCGGCCATCAGATGATCACTCACACCGGAAGCCTGCCCGGGTACGTGTCGCGCCTGACCTTGATCCCCGGTATCGATCTCGGAATCGTGGTCCTGACGAATGCCGAGCAGGACGCGGCATTCGAGTCGATCACGCACAGCGTTCTCGATCACTACCTGGGAGCACCGGCGTATGACTGGCTGGGCGCGTACGTCGGCCTCGGTGCGCGGCGCGACTCCGTTCGGGCCCACGAGATGCGGTCGGCCACGGTGGCACGCGATACGACCTCGAAACCGTCACTCCCCACGGCTGACTACGCGGATGTCTACTCCGATCCCTGGTACGGGGACGTGGTCGTGGAAACAGCGGGTAATGGTCTGTCGATTCGGTTTACACGGACTCCAAGTCTCGTCGGAGATCTGGAGCACTGGCAGTACGATACCTTCCTCGTCCGCTGGCGGGACCGGGAGCTGAGGGCGGACGCGTTCATTACCTTCGACCTGGCGCCGGACGGACGCATCCTGGCGGCGCGCATGGCCCCCGCGTCCCGGGACGTTGACTTCAGCTACGACTTCCAGGATCTCGAGCTGACGCCGAGGTCGGCGGACGCAGATTCCCCCTGAGTCGGGGCGCGTGGTGGATCGCGCCAGCCAGCGGTCACAACCCGGGCCGGTGCTCAACCCGTCCCGTCGCACCACTCCCGCGCGTTGGTGAACATCCGGAACCAGGGAGACGGCGCCGCTTCCCCATACATGGCCGCGGCCTGCATCTCGTCCCTCAGCTCCGCCGGGAGCCACGGCCACTGCCACAGCCGGAATGCCCGCTCCGGGTGAGGCATGATCGCCAGGTGACGGCCGTCCGGGGAGCAGAGCGCCGCGATTCCCCGCGCCGAGCCGTTCGGGTTGAATGGATATCGCTCGGTCGGTCGGCCTGCATCGTCCACGAAGCGGACAGGAGCGAGGCCCTCTGTCTCGACCTGATCGAGGATCCCGGAGTCCGGGAAGAAGGCCCGGCCCTCACCGTGCACACTCCAGATCCCGAGGTTCGCCCCCTCCATCCCACCCAGCAGGATCGACGGGCTGGCTTCGATCCGGGTTGCCACGAATCGTGATTCGAACCGCCCCGACGCGTTACGGATGAACCGGGGCTGGTGCGTCATCTCTATTCCCGCCCACGGCACCCAACCGAGCAGCGCCGACAGCTGGCAACCGTTGCACACGCCCAGGCTGAAAGTGTCCGAGCGAGCGTAGAATTCATCGAATTGCGCGGCGATCTCGTCGTGAAACCGGATCACGCCCGCCCAGCCCTTCGCCGAATCCAGTACGTCCGCATACGAAAACCCGCCCACGAACACCGCGCCCCGGAAGGCATCCAGTCGGACACGACCGGCCAGCAGATCGGTCATCGTCACATCCCACGGCTCGAATCCCGCCGCGAAGAATGCCGAGGCCATCTCCCGGTCCGAGTTCGATCCTTCCTCGCGGAGAATCGCGACCCGGTGCCTGGAGTCGGATCGGAGCGGCTCTGCGGGAGACGCTGCGTAGTCGAACGGAACGTTGAAGTTCAGACCCGTTCTCGAGGCGAGGCCGTCCCGTTCTTCCGTCACGAGAGCAGGATCGGCCTGCAGGGCGTCGAGCGCGAAGCTGGTAGACTCCCAGACGTCCCGCAGTTCGCGGACGTCGCCGTCAAGGACCGGCTCACCGCTCAGCCGGATCTCGACTCTCGGGCCCCGTGTGACCCGGCCGATCTCCATGCATGGGACATCAGCCCCCGCGAAGTCGGCCAGCACCGCTTCCAGGTCGGCCTCGTCAACCTCCATCACGAGTCCGAGCTCCTCGGCGAACAGAGTCCGGACGGCATCAGCGGGAGCGAACGGGAGATCCACCTCGATTCCGCAGTTCCCGGCAAACGCCATCTCCAGCAGCGTCGTCACGAGACCACCATCGCTCCGATCGTGCCCCGCCCGAATGACACCCTCATCCAGCAGCAGCTGGACGACTCCGAAGGCCCGCTCCAGCACACCCGGATCGTCGAGGTCGGGCGACTCTGCACCAACCTGGCCGAAACAATGGGCCAGCGCGGAACCGCCGAGTCGGTGGCGTCCGCCACCCAGGTCCACGTACAGCAGGCGTCCGTGTCCCGGCAGGGTGAGATCCGGGGTCACGGTCTTCGTGATGTCGGGGCTCGTCACGTAGGCGCTCACCACGAGCGCGCCAGGCGCCTTTACGGTCTCGTCGCCGCCGTCGAGGCCCGGCGCGAGGGCGGCCATCGACAGAGAATCCTTGCCGCCATCGATCGCGATCCCGAGATCCTCCAGCACCTGCGCCAGGGCCACCGCGGCGTCGGCCAGCGCCGATCCTTCGCCCGGGAGCTTCGCGGCCCACATCCAGTTGCCCGAGCACTTCACGTCCTCCAGGTGGCTCACCCGGGCCCAGACCAGATTCGTCAGCGCCTCACCGACGCTCAGTCGTGCCATCGCGGCCGGGTCCAGCAGGCTCTTGATCGGCTGCTCTCCGATCGCCGTCGCGCCACCCGTAACTCCGAAGTGGCTCTGCGCGATCACCGCGACATCGGCCACGGTCAGCTGCAGTGGACCGGCCGTCTGCTGCCGCGCCACCAGGCCTGTCACGCTTCGATCCACCTTGGTCGTGAGGAACCGCTTCGATCCCACCGACAGCAGGCGCAGCACCCGGTCGAGCGCGTCCCGAACCGACAGCCCATCAGGCAGATCGATCGGCGCGAGCACGGGAGGAATCCGGTGCATGTCGAATGTCTTGCGGGGCATGTCCCCGAGCACATCCTCCAGCTCGAGATTGACCGGGGTGGATCCGTCCCGTTCATCGTGCAGCAGGATTCGCCCGTCACCCGTGACACGACCGACGAGCCCGTACGTGACCTTCTCCCGCTCGCACAGGTCGTGGAACAGACCCTCGTCTCCCGGGCGGAGAAGCAGCGCATCGTTCTCCTGGTATTCCGCGCCCCAGATCTCGAGCACACTCAGGGTATCGTCACCGACGGGAATTGATCTTACCTCGATTCGCGCCCCGGCCGGTTCGACGATTTCCTTCAGTACGTTACAGTTTCCCCCTGCCCCCTGATCGTGGATCGAGACGATCGGATTCCGCTCGCCCAGTTCTACGCAAGCGCGGAGGACCCGATTCACCTTCTGCTCCATCTCGGCGTCGCCGCGCTGCACGGCGTTGAAATCGAGCTCGGCGACGTTCTCCCCCTGGACCATGCTGGAAGCCGCACCACCTCCCATACCGATCCGATACGCCGGGCCGCCGATCTTCACGACCCACATCCCCGGCTCAGGGGAATGCTTGTCGACGTGCCGGGCATCGATCTGGCCGATTCCTCCGCTGAACATGATCGGCTTCAGCCACTCCCGGCGTTCGCCGCCAGGCAGCCTGAGGCCGAACGAGCGGGTGTACCCCTGGATCAAGGGCTCGCCGAACTTGTTTCCGTAGTCCGACGCCCCGTCCGACGCTTCGATTTCGATCTCCAGCGGCGAAGCGAGGTTCGTCGGATAGGCAAAGGTCGGGTCCTCCCATGGCAGTTCGTGACCGGGCACATACAGATTCCCGACGCAGTAGGCCGCCGTACCGGCCACGACCAGGCTTCCGCGCCCGGCCGCGTGCACGTCCCGGATCCGACCGCCGGCCCCGGTCTCCGCGCCGGGAAACGGCGCGACGCCGCTCGGGAAGTTGTGGGTCTCGGCGGTAAACAGAAGGTGATAGTCCACGTCCGACGCCTTCAGCGGACCGGGCGCGCCGGGTCGATCCGGAATCAGGGTCCGGATTCGATATCCCGCGATCGCGCTGGAGTTGTCCTTGAACGCGATGACGCTGTTCCGCGGATTCGCGTCGAGCGGCGCCTTGAGCAGCTTCATCAGGGAGTGCGGGAGTTCGGCGCCGTCCACGATCAGTCGGCCCCTGAAGAACCAGTGGCGCGAATGCTCGCTGTTCGATTGCGCCACGTCGAACAGTACAACGTCCGTCGGGTCGCGCCCGATGCGGTCGCGAAACAGGCCCAGGTAGTACTCGAGGTCCCAGTCGTCGAAAGCGAGGCCCATGTCGCGATTCACTCGCTCGAGCGCTGCCATTCCCTCCGCCAGGACGGGAATTGTGCGGACCGGCTCTGGCTCGACACCCGTTTCGAACGTCTGGAGCGGCTCGGGATACGGACACTCGGTCATTCGATCGTGCACGAGCGACAGGATTGCTGCCCGTTCACGATCCGAAAGCGGTTGATCGAGTCCGAGAATGAACCGCCGGGATCTCTCGATGCGGGTGATCGAATCGAGTCCGCATGCCCTCAGAATCGAGACTGCGTTCGTGGACCACGCCGTGGTAAACGTCATCCGAGGACCGACCTCCAGGATCTCAGTCACGTCGGACTCGGACTCCAGGGCCCTGACTGCAAGAAAGCTCGTGCTGGCGAACCCTTCCGGCTCGAATGTCTCCGACAGGAGCCAGGTGAGAGTCCTCAACTCCCGCTCGGCCAACGGAACATTCGCAGCCACGTTGAAACAGTACTCTGCTCCGATCCCATGAAGATCAGACCGGATCCCCGCCCGAATTCGGTCCTCGAGGGCTCGGATGCGGGAGGTTGAGAGGGCCGGAGCGCGATAGAAATGAAGGAGAGCCATTTCGGTCCGATTCTCGGTGGTCTCGGAGTTGTCCGGCCGAACGGCACGTCGTCGCTCGACCACGACCGGGACGTCGCCGGGAGTATAGCGAGACGCGCGGGACGCGTCACCACCGGATCCGGCTGTCCGCCCCGACCGTATGGGCGAAACAAGCTGGCGGGCACAGACGTAGGTCAACTCCGTAACCCGTTTAGACAGACCCGTACTGTGGAGCCTCGTCATGACACACCGCCCCGAAAGACTGACGTTCCGCCTGCATCCCGACCGTCTTCTCAGAGGAAGCCGGGCCGCGGTGATCGCTGCAACGCTGATCGCATGGGCATGTGCGGCGGAACCGGACGAGTCCACTGTAGATGCGTCGCGGACGGTGGACAGCGGTGACGCGGTCGTGCTGGCCGAGGTTCCGATCGACACCGACTTCGGTCTGGTCTGGATAGAGGTGTCCGTGAACGGGAGTGACCCTCTGCCGTTCCTGCTCGACACGGGGTTCGACTACAGCGTGATCGACGCCGGGGTCGCAGCCTCGCTCTCCCTGACCGTCTCAGACCCGGATACGGTCCCCCAGCCCGGCGGGCCCGTCGAGATCGGTCTCGCCGAAGGAGTCACGCTAGGAATGCCCGGCGGAGAGTTCCCCGACTGGACTCTGCGGGCAATCCCGATCGCGGCCGCGTCCCAGGTCGTCGGCCGCGAATTCGCAGGCATCATCGGCCACGATGTGCTCGCCGAACGCGTGTGGCGGATCGACTACGAGGCCGGGTTGCTGACGGTATACGATGCATCCACGGTGCTGTCCGCCGGCGGTGCCGCGATCCCTGTGGACGTGGTCGCCGCCGAGCCGTTCATCGAGGCGGCGATCCAACAGCCCCACGCCGCAACGATACCCGGGAGGTTCAAGCTCGATACCGGAAGCACCGACGTAGCCGGGTTGAATCTGAATTTCCACGAAGGAGCCGGAGTTCTCGCGCCGGGCCAGACCACGATACCGGTTCCGGGTGTCGCGGTGGGGGGCGAGACGACCGGCATTCTCTACCGGATCGGCGCGTTCCGCATCGGTCCGTACTCGATCGCCTCGCCGGTGATCGGAGCGACTCTGGAGTCCGCCGGTTTCGAGAACCGGGCCGACGCCGGGACGATCGGCGCTGCCATCCTGAGGCAATTCACCCTGACGCTCGACTATCCGCGGAGCCGGATCCTCCTCGAACCGAACAGCTCATACGGTGAGCCCGCCGGAGAAGATCTGAGCGGCCTGTGGGCGGTAGCGCATGGAGAAGACTTCTCGGTGGCCATGGCCCGGTTCGTCATTCCCGACTCTCCGGCGGCAAGGGCCGGAGTGCAGGTGAACGACCTTATCCTGGCCGTCGACGGTGTGCCCGTGTCGAAACTCAGACTGTCGGGCGTCTTCGATCTGCTGCGCACCGGCGCCGGATCGACGCGGGTGCTCCGGATCGATCGTGGCGGTGAGTTCTTCGAGATCCCGGTTCTACTCGAGCCGCTTCTCTGATTCCGGGCGGCGTGCCGTGTCGAGCGTCAGGGGTGGCGCGTAGGTTGGTCGGGGTCCGGATCGCTCGACTCGAACCTCATGGTTGGCGCCGAATACGACATGAATGAATCCACGGTTCTCGTCCTCTCAGTCGCTCTGGCCTTGCTGCTGGGCGTGCTGATCGGCCTCGGAGTCTGGCTGCGCGCCCGGTCAGCCTGGGAGCGGGTCGACCGCGCGCTGCGCGACGCTCAGGAACAGGAGACCCGCTCGCTGCGCGAGGAACTGGCCGGACTGCGCCAGGCCCGGGAAGCCGATGCTGAGAAACTCGAGTGGAGCGCGCAGGCGGAGGAGAGGCTCCGCGAAGCGTTCACTGCCCTGGCCGGAGAATCGCTCCGAAAGAACGCCGACAGCTACAGCATTCGGGCGAAGGAGGACCTGAAAGGCGTTCTCACTCCGTTTCAGGAGAAGCTCGTCAGCCTCGATGGGCACGTGCGTGAACTCGAGCAAAAGCGAGAAGGGGCCTACGAATCTCTCAACACGCAGATCAAGGTCCTGAAGGAGACGCACCGTCAGCTCCACGAGAGCACGACGAATCTTCGTGCCGCGCTCAAGTCTCCCACCGCCAGGGGACGCTGGGGCGAGGTCCAGCTGCGACGGGTGGTCGAGATGGCCGGCATGGAGCGGCACGTCGACTTCGACGAGCAGTCGACCGATGGGACTGATGGGCGGCCGGACATGATCGCTCACCTGCCGGGCGGCGGTGTTCTGCCGATTGACGCCAAGGTCCCGCTCACGTCGTATCTCTCGGCCATGGAGACGGAAAACGATGACCAGCGCCGTCGTCACCTGGCGGCGCACACACAGGCGCTCAAGGCGCGCGTCCGTGAGCTCAGCACGAAAGCGTATTGGGAGCAGTTCGAAGCCACCCCCGGGTTCGTGGTGATGTTCGTTCCGAACGAAGCCTGCCTGGGAGCAGCGTTCCAGGAGGATGCGAATCTGTTCGAGTATGCCACCGAGAAGAAGGTCCTCGTGTGTTCGCCCGTAAACCTGTATGCGCTGCTGAAGGCAGTGGCGTTCGGATGGCAGCAGCAGGAGATGACCGACAACGCCCGCGAGATCGTTGCGCAAGGGCAGGACCTGTACGGACGACTCGGTAAATTCGTTGCTTTATATAGCGATATCGGCAAACACCTCGAGCGTTCCGTGAATGCGTTCAACAAAGCCACGGGCTCGCTGGACAGCCGCCTCGTTCCGGCCATGCGACGGTTTCGTGAACTCGGCGTCGGCACGGATGGAATCGAAGAGCCGGCGCCCCTGGACGTGACGACCCGCCAGCCCTCGCTGCTCGAAGAATCCGAATATCCGGAGTAGCCGGCGACCACCCTCCCGTCTGAAAGGAGTGCCCTTTTGCTCGGACAGCTCGCCGCGTTCTTCGCGATCTTCTGCGCTTTCGTCCTCCTGCCGGCGGTAGTCCTCGGTTGGTCCGTCGCCGCGAAGTGGCTGGATCTGCAGCAGGAAATGCTCCACTTGGAACGTGAGAAGGTTCGGCTCCTGGCCCAGCGAGCCGAGATCGAATCCGCGAAGACGGAAATCGCGTCGGCCCGTGCCGTGGGTCCGCCTGACCGCGCCACGCACTCCGAGGACGCGTGATTCCCGAGCCGGTTCGCATCGCCCTGGATGCGATGCGGGCGAATCCGCTTCGAACCTTCCTGTCGACCCTCGGTGTTATGATCGGAGTCGCTGCTCTCGTGGCGATCCTCGCCCTGAGCGATGGGCTGGAGCGCTACTCGCGAGAGCAGATCGAGCAGACTACGGATCTGCAGACGATCATCCTGGCGTCGAAGTCGGTCGATGTCGTCGATGGAGTCGCCATCCGACGCGACGACCCTGTTGAGTTTACCAGGGAGGACGCACGTGAGCTGGCTCGGGCACTCGAACCGATCGGCGCCCGGACAACCGTGCTCGCTACCGGCTCGGGGTGGGCGACTGCGCCGGAGGATACCGCGCGGCACGCCACACTGGCGACTGCAACAACGCCTGCCGCAGAGGCGATGCTTCCCAGGCCTCTCACTACCGGACGATTCTTGACTGCAGCTGACGTATCAGACGAGTCGCCCGTTGCGGTGGTGTCCGACGCCCTGGCCGACGCCCTGTTTCCCGACGGCGAGCCTGCGTACGTGGTCGGTAAGCAGTTTCTCTGGAACGACACCGCGTGGAGGATCGTCGGCGTACTGGAGGATGCGCCCGGCGATCAGATGAACCGGGCCTGGATTCCATTCACCGCGGAGAATGCCCGGCTCCTGGACCCGGATGGACGCAGACCGGCGTCCATCGGAATCCGGGTGGACAGGGTCGAGTCACTGCCCGAGGCCACGGCCGCGATCGAGGCATGGCTTGCGGATCGATTCGGGACATCGTGGACTGAGAGGGTGAATCTGCAGAGCAACAGGCGGCGAATCGACCAGGTTCGACAGGCGATGCTCGTATTCAAAATCGTGCTCGGAGCGATCGCCGGGATCTCCCTGCTGGTCGGAGGAATCGGGATCATGAACGTTCTTCTGGCCTCCGTGAGTGAGCGTACTCGCGAGATCGGTATGAGGAAGGCCGCCGGAGCAGGGGCCCACGACATCAGTCTCCAGTTCCTCATCGAGTCCCTGGCCATTTCGGGCTTCGGGAGCCTGATTGGAGTCCTGCTCGGAATGGCCGGAGCCGGTGTCGTGGCGGCGGTCGTCCGGCGGCTGACTGAAGCCCCGGTCCACGCGGCGTTCACGTGGCAATCGGTGGCATTCGCGGCCGGGGTCGCCCTCCTCGTCGGGCTCGTGTTCGGAACCTGGCCGGCACGTCGGGCCGCCCGGCTGTCGCCGATCGAAGCGCTGCGCCACGAGTAGGCCCTTGTCGGATCGGGGGCACCCTTCCCTCCTCCGTCTCAGGGTTCTACCGTACAGTTTGGACGAGTTCGAATCTGAACACCGGAGGGTTTGCAAGTGCTGAATCATCCAGAGGCTCTCATCCCCACGATGGTGCTCGTCGCGGCGGGGGTGTTGTCGGTAACACCCCCCGCCCCGGCGCAATCAACTGACGTGTCTGGCCTGCGCGCCGACATGATCGCCGACATCTCGACGCTGGAGAGCAAGTACGTCAGCCTCGCTGAAGCGATGCCGGCCGCCACGTACGACTGGAGCCCGATGGAAGGCGTCCGTTCCGTGGGGGAAGTTTTCTGTCACATGGCTGGGGCGAATTTCGGGATTCCGCGATACTTCGGCGTCGATGCCCCGGCCGAGGCGGCCACCCTCGAGACCAAATGCGATACTGATGACCTCGAGTCTCTGAAAGCCGGTGCCGTCGAATCACTCCGCAAGTCGTTTGTGTTCGCGAGGCAAGCGATCGCCGACGTGCCGGACGCAAGCCTCGACGACGCCACCAAGCTGTTCGGCCGGGACACGACGAAGCGAGCCGCGATGCTCCTGTACGTGACCCATATGCACGAGCACCTTGGCCAGTCCGTGGCCTACGCCCGCTCCAACGGAGTGGTGCCGCCGTGGAGCGCGGGAAGCTGACGAGAGTCCCGGCACCTTGCCCCGGACGACGATCTGCCGAAATCCGGGGCCAACGAAATGTCGCCCCCTGCACGAGGAGCCTGCGTAGCCCATGCAGCATGATGCCATTTCCGTCATCGACTTCGGCGGTCAGTACGCCCACCTGATCGCCACGAAGGTCCGCCGTCTGGGGGTGCTGGCAGAGATCCGCCAGCCTGAAGATCCGATCGAGGCATTCCAGGGATTCAAGGGAATTATCGTGTCCGGCAGCCCGAGCCTGGCCTCGCACGGGGAGGACTCGGACTACACGCGCGGCATCAACGACCTCGACACACCGATTCTCGGGCTATGTTTCGGGCACCAGGAGATCGCCAAGCACTACGGTGGCGAAGTCGTGCATGGCGGTCGCCAGTGGGGTCGCGCAGACCTCCACCTGGTGGGAGGGCATCCGCTGTTCAAAGGGCTGGGGCCGATCGAACAGGTCTGGATGAGCCACTACGACAGCGTGACGGCGGTGGGTCCGGACTTTCAGGAACTCGGTTGGAGCGTGACGACGGACGGCGGACCGGATCACCGATTCTCGGCGATCGGATCCGACTCGCTGCGTCGGTATGGATTCCAGTATCACCCCGAAGTCGATGACACCGTACACGGCGACGAGATGATCGCGAACTTCGTATTCGAGATCTGCGGCTGTGCTCCCACATGGTCGATGGATGCATTCATCGCCGACCAGATGGAGGACATCCGTCAGCAGGTGGGGGACGGATCGGTCTTCCTGCTCGCGTCGGGCGGGGTCGACTCGACAGTTGCCGCAACGTTGCTGGCCCGGGCGCTCGGACCGGAGAGGCTGGAACTGCTTCACGTCGACAACGGCCTGATGCGGAAGGACGAGAGCGCAGCGGTGATCGAGTTCTTCCGGGGCCTCGGACTCGGTTCAAACCTCCACTTCGTCGACGCGAGCGACCGCTTCATCTCCGCCCTCGCGGGAATCGTCGAACCGGAGGCCAAACGCCGGGCGATCGGGAATTCGTTCGTGGAGGTATTCGAAGACGAAGCGCGCCGGCTGGGGGTCGAGGGCCACCTGCTCGGACAGGGCACGATCTACCCGGACACGATCGAGACCGGCGGCACGAAGCGAGCCGATACGATCAAGACGCATCACAACCGGGTCCCGGTGATCGAGGAGATGCTGGCGGCGGGCCGTGTGGTGGAGCCGTTGGCGGAACTCTACAAGGTCGAGGTTCGCGAGCTGGGTGAGAAGCTCGGCATCCCGCACGAGCTCGTATGGCGGCACCCGTTCCCCGGTCCGGGGCTCGGCGTGCGGCTGCTCTGCAGCGACGGAGTGGGCGCCGCAGAGGGACTGGACGACATTGCACCGCTGGTCGCGGAGGAGGGGCGCAGGTTCCGACTGGACGCCGAAGTCCTGCCGATTCGCTCGGTCGGCGTGAAAGCCGACCTGCGAGCCTACGAGCACCCGGTCCTGCTCACCGGCGATGTCGACTGGGAGACGCTCCTCCTCCGGGCGGCCTCCGTTCTCACAGCCGAAGTTCCGGGTATCAACCGGTGCATCTGGAATCTGCAGCCGTCTCCTCCGGCGACGGCCGTGCCCCTGGCGGCGACAACCACGAAAGAGCGGCTGGAAGTTCTGCGCGAGGCAGATCACATCGTGATGGAGGGGCTGCGTCGCCACGGGCTGTATGACGAGATCTGGCAGTGCCCCACCGTGCTCGTTCCCCTCGACCTGGTCGGGGACGGAGGCGAGCTCGTCGTCGTGCGCCCGATTCGCTCCAAGCGAGCCATGACGGCCACGCCGGTCGAGCTTCCCGCCGTGCTGCTGGAGGAGCTCCGCCGCGACATCCTGGCCCTCGACGGCGTATCCGGCCTCGCGCTCGACGTCACGTCAAAGCCGCCCGGCACGATCGAATGGGAGTGAGGGGAGTGCCGACCCGCGACGGGCACGGATCCCGCGGCCCGTGAAGCGGTTCCTTCCACCGCTGATCGCCGGCCTGCTCATGTTCGCGGTTCTGTCTGCCGCCCGGTGGATGACGCGTCCGCAGCCGGTCGAGCCGGCCGAGCCCGTCATCCTGGCCATGCCGGAGATGCTCGGCTGCTGGGAGCTGGATGTCGGAGACTGGGAGTTCACCGCCGCCGACACCACCTTGGGCGGAAGCGAATCCGTATTTCCCGACTCGGCGAGTCAGGCCCTCCTCGTCGCACCGGACCAGGTCCTGCTGCTTCCCGACTCGACCGATGAGTGGCGGCGCGAATACACGACCTACCGGGCCTCTCCCGTATCCGGCCCCCACGATCCGCGGCTGAGAGACTACCTCCGCTGGTTTCTGCGAGCCGACACCCTGTGGCTCGTCTGGTCGGATAGGAACGTCAGGGCGGGGATCGCCCTGCTCACTGAAGGCGATCGACTCGAGGGCGGCGGACGGGCATTTATCGAGGGACCCGCCTCGGCCCGCGGGCGCCTCGACGGCCGGGCGGCCGCAGCGGCCTGGAAGGTCAATTGCGCTACCGGCCTCCGGGACGTGAAGCGGACGGGGCCAAGACCATGACAGAACGGGTGGATCGGCTGCGACGCGCCGCACCCTGGATCCTGATCCTCACCGTGTCGACGACGGCCGACTGGCTGGTTCAAGTCCGCACCGGGTTCGAGATGCAGCGGGTGTTCGCGGGCGAGGCGCTGATCTTCCCGGCTTCGGCCCTGGCGCTCGGGATTCTGCGCAGGCGGATCCCGGCTTCCGGCAGGAAGACGCGTGCATTCCCGACCACCCTCGTATGGCGGGGATCGAGATCGGACGAGCTGTCCACGAGCAGGGAGGACCGAAGTGAGTAAACAGCCCGGCTGGCTCGTGCTCGCACGTTTCGGTGCCCGGTGGGAGGCCGACCTGCTCGTGGAAGCGCTTCGTTCGGCGAAGATCCCGGTTCTGGTCGAGGGCGGAGACACGGCCATATTCGGCCCCGGATTCGGCGGCGGTCTCGCTCCGGCCGTCGTGGTCAGGGTACCCGACGAGTTCGCCGACTACGCCGAGGACATTCGGAGCGTATTTGACACGAGTCTGCCGGCGGAGCCATCTGACCCGGCGGACGATTCTGAGGATTCCGACCACCCGGAGGAAGGCCGATGATTCGCCAATCGATCTCGAGGCTTGCTTTCCGCATTCACCCCGGCCCGGTCGCGCCGGTAGCGGTTGCGCTCATCCTGGGAACCAGTCCCGTGGCGGCGCAGGAGTCATGGGATGTCAGCCGCGAGGCGAGCCCGGCTGACGTTTCGTCCATCGATGGGATCATCGAGGCTTTCTACGATGTCGTCTCGGGACCGGCGGGAGAGGCGCGCGACTGGGCACGCGATAGCACACTGTACCTGCCGGGAGTCCGATTCGTCATCGTGTCACGCGACCAGGCCGGGCAGCTGGTCGCGCGGAACCTGGACCATGGAGCCTTCGCCACGGGCTCGAACGCCTCGCTCGTGCAGGGGTTCTTCGAGAGGGAGATCAACCGCGTGACCCGGCAGTTCGGCCCGATAGCCGACGTATTCAGCACCTACGAATGGAGCAGGACGGAGGACGGTCCGGTGGGAGGCAGAGGGATCAACAGCATCCAGTTGTTCAACGACGGATCACGCTGGTGGATCACGGGAGCGCTCTGGGCGAGTGAGGAAGCCGAGAATCCGATCCCGGACAAGTACCTGCCGGACTGAACCGGACCGGTATCTCAGCTCGGAAGCCGGATCTCGGGCTGTTCGGGATCGGGGCGGTAGAGGATCAGGGTGCGACCGATGACCTGCACGAGGTGCGTGTCCTCCAGCGACTTCACGAGTGCGTCGCCGGTCTCCAGTGCCCCATCGGGAGCGATGTCCAGCACCTTGACCTTCATCAGTTCGCGGGTGGTGAGAGCGTCCCGAATCGCCGAAACGGTCGAGTCGTTGACTCCACCCTTTCCGATCTGCATGACGGGCTTCAGCTCGTGTGCCAGCCGCTTCAGGTACGAGCGCTGTTTCGATGTCAGGGGTTCGATCATGACCTCCGGTGCCGTGTTGCACATATCACGTGATGCCAAACTATCACGAAACCGGGCCGAATGCCGAGCCGTCGGCCGTGTCCAGACTCGAGGTCCTCGATGAAACTGTTCTCCCGTCACCCAGCCCCCGGGGCCGCCTTCGTCGTCACCGCCTTCGCCACCGTATTCCCGCTCACGGCATCGAGCCAGGAGGGAGTCCGGGCGGAAGACCCGGGCGAGTTTCCGGTGACACCGATCCCGTTCGTCGAAGGGGCGTTCAACCGTTGTGAGGGAATCGCGTTCAACGGCGAGGGCCGGCTGTTCGTGGCGGGAGACCGGGCGCTGTGGGAGGTGGACACAGAAGGCTCCGTCACCCGGCTGGTCGGAATGTACTCGAATCTCGGACTGGCGCCGATCGGCGAGCGAGACATTCTGATGGCGGATTTCGGCCCGAACAACGCATTCGACGGAAACCCCGTCCGGGATGGAATCGTGTGGAAGATCACCCCCGAAGGCGATACCACGCGTGTGGTGAACGGCGGGATCGGAGATCCGAACTTCATCCTCGTGTTGCCCGACAGGTCATTCCTGGTTTCTGACGATGCGACGGACGAGATCTTCCGAGCGGAACTGGACGGGTCTATCGAATTGTATACCCGCGCAGTTGCTCACCCGAACGGCATGGCCCTGGAAGGCGACGGGAATGTTCTCTACATCGCTCAGAGTTTCCAGCAGATCCACCCGTTCGTGCTTGACGACCGGCTCTGGGCCCTGCCGCTGGCGAACGGAATGCCGGCCGGTGAGCCCGAGGTCGTGGCACGCCTGGGCGAACAGGCGCTGAACGACGGACTCGCGCTGGACACCGAGGGCAGGGTCTACGTGGCGGTGAACGTGCAGGGCACGATCTGGCGTTACGACCCCGGCACCGGCGAGACCGTACTGATCGCCGAGGGCCTTCCGGGAGCAGGAAGCCTCGCGTTCGGACGAGGCGCGTTCGACACGAAGTCGTTGTACGTAACTTCGACCCGGACTGGAAACGTGTGGGTCGTTCCGGTGGGTACGCAGGGGGCGCTCCTGAACAGGTAAAGCAGTGCGAACTTGTCCGGTCGCCCACGTGGGGCAGATTGTCCGGCCGTTCGTCGCCGGCGGCTCCCGCTCAGAGCACTGCTGATGCGCAGTCCGCTCGCGCCTGCCGCGCGCCTCGTCTTTCTGGCTGCTTCTCGCCGCGCAGGCAATCGTCACCGGTGCGCTTCGAGAGTCCCTGCTTCGTCCCCTCGTCGGTGAGCCCTGGGCCCACTGGATCGGCACGCTCGTACTGTGTGCGATCTTCGTGCTCCTGATCCACCGGTTCGTAGATCGACTGGACCCCCCCGCGGCGCCGAATGAGCTGTGGACGATGGGAGTCGTATGGCTGGTTCTCACCGTGTGCTTCGAGCTGATTTTCGGTCGGCTCGCCCTCGGCAGTTCCTGGCGGGAGTTGCTCGGAGCCTACGACCCCGGGTCTGGTCGAATCTGGTGGCTAAGCGTTGCTCATGGTGCTGGTTGCGCCGCCGCTCTTGGGGGACGCCAGCGGGCCGGAGGCAGGGCTGGCCCTGATCGAGAGGCGTATCGAGTTCATCTCCGAAGACCGCGCCGCCGAGGTCCTGGCCTGGCTCTCCGACCTGTTTCGCGTCAATGACGTCCGATACGCCGCGGCCGGAGGCCTGGCTGCTCGAGCGTGGGGCGCAACCCGTCCCCTCGTGGACCTCGACTTCTTCGTTGACGGGGGAGATCTGGATCGACTCGCAGCCGACCTCTGCGCCTTACATCGTCCGATCCCCTGACAGCGCTCAAAGCACGACCACTGGGACGGAGGTTCATGCGCCTCGAGTATGCCGGGATTCATCTGCAGCTCTGCGTAGCGTGAAGACGCGCGATATCGGGAGTCGGCCACCGGCATGAACATGGCACGTCACGTGATACGACACTCGATGAGTGTCTCGAGAGCGAGAGGTCCTGGGTGTGGAAGTCCGGATCATGGGCCGCGAGGATCTCCTTGAGTACAAGCGGCGAGTTGACCGGGCAGTCGATCGGGCCGACATAGCAGCGATCGACCGAGCCCACAGCGGTCTGACCCTGATCGGGCCTGTCACTATTCCTGACCCAACCTGCAAGACGGACCGAACCTCCCTCGCCCGCTGACGTGTAAGCGAAGAGCAACGTTCCGAATCACTTGGCCGAGTACGAACCCTGGTGGAGGCCTGCATGAGAAGACCGAGAATCACTTGCCAGAGAGGACCTCTGGTCACGGCCGGCCTCGTACTGACACTCGCGACATCGGCAGTCGCTCAGGCACCGGACCTCGCGGGTACGCTTGTCGTCGTGAACAAGGGGGCGTCATCGGTGAGCATCATCGATGTCGCTTCCGGGCGGGAGCTCGCAGTTCTTCCTACCGGTGCCGGCCCGCACGAGGTCGCGCTCTCTGCCGGCGGCCACACGGCGGTCGTCACGGACTATGGTGCTCGCCAGCCGGGCAACACGCTGACCGTCGTGGACGTTCACGGTCTCGAGGTCATCCGAACGATCGACCTCGGGCCGCACGAACGACCCCACGGGATCGCCTTCCTTCCCGGAGACGAGCAGGTCGTGGTCACGTCCGAGGCGACCGGGTCCGTAGTCGTCGTGGATGTGGAGGGAGGCCGGATCGATGACGATCTGCCCACTGCCCAGGCAGGGAGCCACATGCTGGCGTTGCCTGCGGCGGCGGAGAGCATCTGGACCAGCAACATACGAGACGGCACGGTGTCCGAGATTGACGTGAGCACCGGCACGACGGCACGGATCGTCGAGGTTCCGGCGCAGCCCGAGGCCATCGGCATCACTCCGAATGGGGTGGAGGTCTGGGTCGGCAGCAACGAACACGGAACCGTCAGCGTCGTGGACTCAGAGGACGGCAGTGTCTCGCAGGCCCTGGACGGCTTCGGCTGGCCATATCGAGTGCTGTTCACACCTGACGGTGAGACCGCGTTGATTCCCGACCTCCGGGGCGAGGAACTCAGAATCGTGGACCGGGACTCGAGGTCTGTCCGGCATGTGATTCCTCTGTCGGGCGGAGCACCCCAGGGTGTGGCGGTAACGCCGGATGGCCGGATCGCGTTCCAATCGCTGAGCGACCGGGCCCTCGTCATCGTCATCGATCTGAAATCGGGCGACATCCTGTCCGAGCTCTCGACCAGACAGGGTCCGGACGGCGTGGCCTACTCGCCCCTGGTCGTCTCGCCGGATTGAACGTGACTCCGGAGTCGCTCTCTGGCACGGCTGACATGGAGGATCTCGGACCGGTGCTCGAGGCCCTGGTGCGGGAAGTCGTGTCATTCCGCGACCAGCATGGATCCGAGCCGGTACTCGAGGCGGTTTCACCGGCCGAAGTCAGGGATCGCCTCGGGGCAACCTTTGACTTCGAACACCCGATCGACCTGCATCGATTGCAGGCCGAGGTCGGGGACCTGCTGAAGCGGTGGTCGGTGGACGTCACGCACCCCGCCTACTTCGGACCGTTTAATCCGCCCGTCGATCCTGCAGGCATCGTAGCCGCCACCCTTGTCGCCCTGCACAACCCGCAGCTCGCCGCATGGTCGCACGCACCGGCTGCGAACGAGATCGAGCGACTGACGCTCGACCACCTCGGTTCTCTGTTGTGGCCCGAGGCGGAGTCGATCATCGGCTCGTTCACGTCGGGGGGCGCCGAGGCGAACCTGTCAGCGGTGATCGTAGCCCTTACGCGCCAGTTTCCCGAGTTCGGCGTTCACGGAGCTCGGGCTCTTCCCGGACCTCCCCGGATGTACGTCTCGGAGGAATCGCATCATTCCCTGCTGAAGATCGCTCACTTCACCGGGATCGGTCGCGAGGCCCTGCAGATAGTCGCGACCGCTCCGGATCTCCGGATGGATATCGAAGCCCTCGAGGGAGCGATCGAGCGAGACCTGGCCGCCGGCGCTCTCCCGTTTCTGGTCGTGGGAACCGCCGGCACCACATCGGCCGGCGTCATCGATCCGCTTCCGGAGCTCGCCGGAATCTGCGAACGCCACGGTCTGTGGCTACACGTCGACGCCGCATGGGGGGTACGGCGTGCATCTCACCGCGGCTCCGAGGCAGCCTGGCTGGAATCGACGCGGCCGACTCGGTTACATGGGACGCGCACAAATGGCTCTCCGTGCCCATGGGCGCCGGGATGTTCTTCTGCCGGCACCCGGACGCGGTCGGACGCGCGTTTCGGGCCAGCACCGGCTACATGCCAGGCGATACGACGGGGGCGGTCGACCCGTACTCGACGACCGTCCAGTGGTCGAGGCGGTTCACCGGTCTGAAGGTGTTCATGACCCTGGCCCGACTCGGGCGCCTGGGATTGGTCGAGCGAATCGAGCGACAGGCGCAGATCGGGGAGCTGCTGAGATCCGGCCTCGAGCAGGACGGCTGGGAAATCGTCAACCGTACGCCGCTCCCGGTCGTCTGCTTTCGACGTTCCGAACTGACCGACGCCGCTGCCTACGATTCCCTCGTGGAGTTCTTGTACGAGCGCGGTCGTGTGTGGATTTCCGTCGTGGCACTGCCCGGCATCGGCCCCGCTTTCAGAGCTTGCATCACGAGTTATGAAACCGGGAACGCCGAGCTCGATCTCTTGCGCTCTGAGCTCCAGCAAGGCCTGGAGCACGCGGGCTGGCATTCTACTCGGCAGACGGCGAAGTGATGTACGAGGCTGCGCCGGCCAACGAAACGGGAGACTGACAATGCTTGCCTACCTGTTCTGGCACCGCCCGATTCCGGGAGTCGATCACTCGGCCTACGAGGCGGCCTTGCAGGGATTTCACGATTCGATACGCGAGGCGCCGGCGGAGGTGCTTCTGTCGTCTGCCTGCTACCGCCTCGACCGCATTCCGTGGTTGGCGGCGGCCGACGGCAGCAACAGCGACGAGCCTGGCTACGAGGACTGGTACCTGGTGCCCGATTCGGCTGCTCTGGACCGGCTGAACGAGGCCGCCATCAATGCCCGCCACCGGTCGTTCCATGACGCCGCGGCTGCGCTCGCGGGTGATGGCGCGGGTGGCCTCTACTCGCGGGTCGGAACTCCGGGGGGAGGTGATCTCGAGCGCCCGACGGCTGGCGAATCGACGTCCGTATGGATGTCCAAGCCGCCGCGCGTTTTGTACTCCGAATTCATGCCGGACCTGGCCGCCCTGGTACCACCTGACGCGCGGCTGTGGCAGCGCCGGCTGGTGCTCGGCCCCGCCCCGGAGTTCTGCGTCGAGCTTCAGGGACAGACACGGGTGGAGTTGCCGGGGACGTTGCTTGTCTCGATCCGGCGTTACGTGATCGCCTGAGCCGGGACGAGCAGGTCGTGGTGGATGCAACGTTGCGGCCCGTCCCGCTGTCCTAGTTGTCGGGAACGTGTCCTTTCCTCTTGAACGTGGTGTGCCCGATGCCGGTTGCCATGGTTGCTCACCCTGTTTCGTTCATCTCACGCTTCCGCGCCTTCGCCGCTCTGGCGACCGTCGCGCTTGCAGCCTGTTCCGTGGGCGAAGCCGATCCCGGCTGGGCCGGATCGGTCGACACCCTGGCTACCGGACAGGTCGTCGTGCGGAACCCGGCCACACCCATGTGGATGGATGCCGATCGATGGTCCGTCGTAGAGGAATTGCGACTCGGAACGATCGAGGATGTCGGGCCCGAGATGTTCGGCCGTGTGCTGGACTTCGAGACCGATCCGCTCGGCCGGATCTGGGTGTTCGAGGGCCAGGCCCAGGAGCTGCGCGTATTCGATTCCACGGGCGCGCACGTGAGGACGATCGGCCGGCAGGGCGAAGGTCCGGGCGAGTTCAACCAGGTGATCGGAATGGAGTGGGGACCGGACGGGCACCTCTGGCTGGTCGATCCCGCCAACAACCGGATCACCAAGGTGGACACGGCGGGAGTTCTCGTGGAAAGCGTTCCGACGATCGGCGGGATCACCGTGATGCCGTGGCCCGGCGGTTTTGACCGGGACGGCCACTTCTACACCTACGGGATCGATCCCGAGCTGGAAGATGACTTCGGTCTCCTGATGGTCCGCCACGACGCGGAGCTACGGCCGATGGACTCTCTTCGGGTACCCGAGTTTCCGGGTGAGCGTAAGTTTCTCGAGTTGAAATCCGAGGACCGCCATTTGATCACGCCCGTTCCGTTCGCGCCCGGGATCGAATGGCGCCTGCGAAATGACGGCGGCTACTGGGGAGCGCTGGACGGCGAGTATCGGCTGTTCGAGCTCGCCTGGCCCTCGGGCGACACGCTGCGCACGATTACGCGGGATTGGGACCCTCTGCCGGTGACTGAACAGGACCTCGATCGAGCCATGGAGGGGATGGAGTGGTTCACGGAAATGGGCGGCAAGGTCGACCGATCGCAGATCCCATCCACCAAGCCGGCATTCGACAGCTTCTTCGTCGATCCGCTCGACCACGTGTGGGTGATGAGAACGACGGCCGGGCCTGACACCGAGAACCGAATCCTCGATGTCTTCGATCCGGACGGCCGCTTCCTGGGAACGGTCGAACTGCCGTTCAGGCTGGCGGATTATCCGGATCCGATCGTGCGCGGAGACTACATGGTCGCGGTGGTCGAGGATGAGCTCGAGGTCCCATACGTAGTTCGGGCCCGCATCGTCCAGGGGCAACAGTGATTCCGGTAGCGCTGCGCAGCCGCGGGCTGCTTGCCGTGCTGCTGGTCGCAGGCTGCTCAGGCGGTGATGGTCCTCGCACTTCCGAGTCGCCAGGCTCCGCCGGCGGGTCGAAGACCAGGCAACCCTCCGTGCCCGCCGAATCGGACCGGGACAGCCTGCGTACCGAACTCGCTGCAGCGGAGGCGGCATTCGAGCGGGCCGTCTCCGAACGCAAGCTGGACGGCTGGGTGGAGGCGTTTGCGCCGAACGGAATGATGGTCCAGCCTGGCGGGCCCGTCGTCGGACACGAGGCGATCCGGCTCGTGATGCGCGGCGCATTTGCCGATTCGACGTTTCGTCTCGCGTGGACTCCCGACCTCATCGGCGTATCGGATGACGGGACGCTCGGCTACACGACCGGTCGCTACGAGAGAAGGCGGGTCGTGGACGGCGAAGAACGGACTCAGCGTGGGAGCTATTTCACGGTCTGGCGCCGGCAGCCGGACGGCGACTGGCTGGTGGAAGCCGACATGGGAACCGAGCCCTCGAGCCAGCCGGACTAGGCCCCGACGTCGCTCTCACAGAGCGCGCGACGTGCTGAAGCCAGGCGCTCCGGCGTCCCGATTTCCCACCATGCTGCGTCGCCCATGTCGAACGGTCGAATCCGGACTCCTGCCGCCGCGAGCGCGAGGTAGTGATCGGTAATCGAGAACACTTCCCGGTCGGGCAGCGTCCCCGGAAACTCCGATGCAATGACGTGGATGCCCGCAAACGCTCGCGCCTCCGTGTCGCCTGCAGGTGATCTGGCGATTTCTTCCCTTCCCGATCTCACGTGTCGTCGTCCGTACAGCCCCTCCTCGTCGAACAGGAGTTCACGACTCGAGTCCCTCCGCTGAACGGCCAGCGTGGCGATCGTGCGACCGTCGCGGGTGTTGTCGGCGTGGGCAACTACGAGGGCCCCGAAGTCGAGGTCTGTGATCACGTCTCCGTTGTGCAGCAGAATGGGCCGGCCGGAGTTGAACAGATGCCTGGCATGGCGAAGCCCGCCTCCGGTCTCGAGCGGCCGGTCTGCCTCTACCGACACGACGATCCGAGCCTCGCTGCCGGCTTCGGGATCGTGGTCGCCGGCAGCTTCCGCCTCGAGATCTCGGTTCAACGCCTCGACCGCGTCCTCGATCTGCTCCGCGTGGTGGTGCGCGTTCACCACGATGAGCCCGGGATCCAGGGGTAGAATCCGCCGGATCGCCCGCTCGAGGACCGTCAATCCGCCAACCGTTACCAGGGCCTTCGGGATTGTGTCGGTCACGGGTCGAAGGCGCGTGCCCAGGCCAGCCGCGAACACCAGCGCATCAATCACGGCCAGTAGGGCTCCTCCCGATGAAACAGCCGGACTCGGACGTCCGGGAACTCCGTGCGCAGGTATTCCGCCAGCCGCTCTGCGAAGTAGACCGATCGGTGCTGCCCACCCGTACAGCCGAAGGACACCGTCAGGGCCGTGAAC
>CALNYN010000017.1:0-61510 GCA_942490755.1 uncultured Gemmatimonadota bacterium | reverse complement strand
CGCACACTGCCCAGGGATGCCTCGGCAGCATCACCGCGCTTCTTATGAGCATCGAGTTCCGCCTTCAATTTCGCGATCAGATCGGAGTTCGCCTCGGAATCACCAGTATCAGCCATGGCGCCCTTGAGCTTGGCCTCGAGCTCTGCGAGCCTGGCTTTCCAGTCGACTTCGGCTCGGTCGAACTTCGCCCGCCAGTCGCCGACTGCCGCTTCGATCTTCTTGTCGCATCCGCGGCTCCACAGCCACCAGGCGAGCAGCAGCCCGAGCAGGAATGCAAGAAGCAGGCAGAGCAGGATCTGCGTGATCAGATAGGTCATGGCTCAATTCTCCTCAATCACCCGGAACTCAGTCCGGCGGTTTCGCTGTCTGCCTTCCGGCGTCTTGTTGTCGGCGATCGGACGGGTCTCACCGAACCCGGCCGTCTCGAAGCGGGCCGCTGAAAGCCCTTGCTCGACCAGGTGAGCGCGGACCGCATCCGCACGCCGCAGGCTCAGGTCGAGATTGAATGCATCGTCGCCGGTACTGTCGGTATGCCCGGAAATCTCTACGTTGACGCCCGGCAGAGGACGCAGCAGTGCGGCGACCTCGTCCACGGTTTCCCGACCGTCGGCGGTGAGCACATCGCTGTCGAATTCGAACTCCACCACCCGGCTGGCGACGAACTGATCGAGGCCCCGCTGTAGCTCGATTCCCGTCTCCGGTGGGCGAACTTCGAGTCGGTCCACGACCTTGAAGCCGGGGAACAGCTGCTCGAGGCGCAGGATGACTCCTTCCCGAGCGCCTTCCGACGGAACGCGGCCGGATACGGTGACGACTCCGTCTTCTACCGTGAGCGCAGGATCGAGTACGCGAGCGGCCATCAGCCGGATCGCGTCGGGCAGAGCCTCGGTCCACGCCTCGTCGGCTACGCCGTCCGTGACGATTCTGCGGACCACGGGAACGCTCGGGGCCAGGGCGCTGACCACGCTGTACACGCGGCTGGCTTCACCCGGGATCATCGAGCCTTCGATGATGATCTCGTCAGCCGCACGCTCGGCACGGAAGAACGGACTGGACATGGCGATTTCGCCACATCCGGTGTCGACGACGCGTATGCCGTTCACGGATTCGACGATCTGCCTGGCTCGCGCGGCGAGTTCCGCATCCGGAATCGTCGGCAGGCAGGCGTCTCGCCCATCGAGCGTGACGAGCGCCGGGTCGAGACCGGCGTCCGCCAGTGCGGCCTGTGCGTCCGCCGTCAGCTCCGCCTCGATACGGGGCGCATTCCGGTTGACGCAGAAAAAGGCGAGCAGGGCTAGCAATGCAAGCCCCACCAGCCATGAGAGGAAACGCATCGAGTCCTCCTTGGGTAACGGTTCGATTCGTAGCGGGAGGATGCTCGGGACCTCGGGGGCCTGCTATTGGACCTTCGGTACCCGGTGGGGAACGGCCGGTCCGACTACTCCAGGGCGGAGCGCAGAGCGGCGAGGTGGATATCGATCCTGGCCTCGAGGTCACGAGGGATCGGCATGCCGCGCTCGGCGCACCGTTCAGCGACCAGGGAATCGACATCCAGTATCCAGGTTCCCAGTTCCGGCGCAGGGTGAGGAGCACCTGGCCCCGCAGTTTTGCCCTCGTCTCGAGCCAGGCCTGCCCGACGCCAGGCCCGCAGTATCTCGCGGTATTGTCGTGCCCGCTCGACGAATCGCCCCGGTGAGTCCGCCGGCTCGAGAAAACTGCGGCAGGCGAGCGGCCTATCCTGGTGGACCTCGCATCCCTCGTCATCACGGTGGAAGACGCACGAACCGTCGTCCTTCACGTTCAGGATCGCCGTACCTGCCGCCATGTAGCGACGGAGAAACTCGCCGGTCGAAATTTCGAGACCGCTCGCGATCCGGGCCGTCTCGTACGGCGTGAGCGGAATCCGATTTCCCGGACATTGTGGCCCGCAGCCGGCGCCTGTTTCCGCCGCCCGTCGCCGGTACTCCTCCATGAAGTCCGTCATTACGAATCGGACTCCAGCTGCCGGACGCCCCGCATGGCCGTCGATTCCTCGGGCGTCGCGTTCTTCACGTAGCGGTCGAGCCATTCCTGCTGCTCCCACAGCATGTGGAGCAGCGACTCACGGGCTCGATACCCATGGCTCTCGTACGGCAGCACGACCAGTCGAGCGGTGGCGCCGAGGCCTTTGAGGGCCGCGAAGTATCGCCTGCTCTGCATCGGAAACGTACCCGAATTGTTGTCCATTTCTCCGTGAATCAGGAGGATCGGCTCGTTCACCTTGTCGGCGTGCATGAACGGCGACATCGAGTAGTAGATCTCGGGGGCCTCCCAGTAGGTGCGCTCCTCGGCCTGAAATCCGAACGGTGTCAGGGGTCCTGTTGTATGCACCGCCGCTGCGCGCGATACCAGCGGCGAAGAGGTCCGAGTGGGCGAGCAGGTTCGCGGTCATGAACGCGCCGTAGCTGTGCCCGCCGATCGCCATCCGGTGGCGGTCGCCGACTCCACGTCGCACCATTTCGTCAACCGCAGCCTGTGCACCTGCCACGAGTTGTTCGACGTAGGTGTCGTTCGGCTCCTCGTCCCCTTCGCCGATGATCGGCAGCGAGGGATCGTCAAACACGGCATACCCGACGAGCGTCCACAGGTAGGCGGACCAGGCGGAGGCTCGCACGAAGCGATAGGGCGAGTCGGTCACCTGGCCGGCGGCATCCGCGCTCTTGTACTCGGTCGGATAGGCCCACATCAGGACTGGCAGCGGTCCGTCCTCGGGCTCCCAGCCGGGGGGCAGGTACAGAGTGCCCGTGAGATCGACTCCATCGGCCCGCTGATACCGGACGAGTTCCTTGCGGATGTCCTTCAACTCCGGAGCCGGGTGCGGAAAGTCAGTCACCTGTGTCAGCTCACCCGATTCCAGACTTCGAACGAAGTAGTTGGGCGGACTCTGGGGGCTCTCCCGACGCGTAAGAAGGGAATTGCCCTGGTCACCCAGCACACTGACCGGACTCTCGAACCAGGGGGCTTCCGAATGAAACAACCGGGTCGTCTCGCCGGTCGCGAGATCGTAGTGGTCCAGGAACGGTCGGTCTCCTTCGGGGGACGCTCCCTGACCGATCAGAAGGAGAGAGCTGCCGTCCGCCGTGCGGCGAATCACGCTGCGCCCGAACTCATTCGTCCTCGTATCCGGCCTGCCGGGATCGGAGTATCGGTCTTCGTACGACCGCTCGATCATCAGGATCGGGTCGGCCGACATGTCGCCCGGTGTCAGCCGCCACACCCTGAGTTGGCGGGTCTTCCACCACGACTCGTATACCAGTGCCAGGTCGTCGTCTCCCCACTGGAGTCCCGCGTAGCGGAGGCCGAGCGTCGCCAACTCCCGGGCCGCGCCGTCGAATGGCGAATCGAGGAGAAACACCTTGTCGCGCACATCCGCCTCGATGCGTGCGTCGCCGCCGTCCTGCGCTTCCGCCCACGCAAGCGTGGCGGGCGCATCGGCACGCCAGTTAAATGACCGCGGGCCCGTGGCCACGCTTCCGAACGCCATCGGGATCTCTTCCTGCAGGGGAAGGTCTGCGATCAGGTGAACCAGCGCCCCGTCGCGGTTCAGGATCTCTACTCGTAGAGGGAATCGGTACACGGGTACCTGATACGAATAGGGTCGGTGCACCCACTCGACGAGCAGGAAGCGCCCGTCCGGGGACGGGCTGAAATTCCACGCGATTCCAGGGTCGGCGAGCGGTGTGACGCCGCCGTCCAGACCGACCCGAGCCAGTTGGACGGTGAGATAGTGGTCGAACAGGACCTCGTCATACGGATCCTGGAGTAGATCCTGGTATGTGCGGGCCGGGGCTTCCCGACCCGTGGACTCTTCGATCACCGGTCCGGCCGGTACGGGAGGCGCGAGTGGTTCCGCCTCCCGATCCTCCGGTACGAACGCCGCGACCAGGGTTCGGGAATCGAGCCAGGCCGGGGCGTTTCCCGCCGTCAGACTCAGCCGACGATCCGTCAGGCGGCGCGCTCGGGCCATGCTCACGTCAAGCACCCACAGCTCGAGTGCATCGCTCGTGGCGTGGGTGAACGAGACGTGATTTCCGTCGGGAGACCAGCGGATGTTCTCGATTCTCGGACTGCCAGGCAGTCCGGCAACGTCTGTGCTGGCCGCGCCCGCCACCGTCACGATCTTGAGATCGGTGGCCCCGCTCGTGCGGCTGCGACCGTCGATGGCCGGCTTGATGCGGAGCCCGGCCAGCTTGAGCTCCCGTTCTGCGAGTTCCGTGATCGGAGGGTAGCTCGGGTACTGGATCAGCAACATCCGCGTCTCGTCCGGCGACAGCGAAACTCCCGGTGTTGGAGCGGCGTCGACGACGTTCACGATGGCCGGGTCCGGAGTGCGATAAACGGCCGCGTCCTGGGCAGCCAGCGGCTTGGTGGCCAGAAGCAGGACGAGAGCGGATGCGAGGACGAGAGCAGGCCGGCTCAGGAAACGCATGGATCATCTCCAGGTGCGGTCAGGTATGGGCGGACATTACCGGACAACAGAATAGCATCTCAGGGCCCGGGATCGAAGGACCTGGCCATTGCCGGCCGGAAGCCCGGCTGGCGGGACCCGGACGCAACGAAGGCCGCCTCGTCGGGCGGCCGTCGTTGTTCCAGCATAGGTGGCGTGGAGGCAAGACAAGAAACGAGGGTGGCGGCCCCCACCACACGCCCTCACCTCACCTCACACGCCATGTTCTTATTCAGTGGTCCATCAGTGCGACGCGGAGCCGCATTCTACACAATCTGGTTTGCAAGATCGCACCACTTCACCAGAATGAAGATAAGACTTTAGTCGTATATCCCGACAGGCGATCGACGAGCGAGGTAAGGCACCGGTCCAGAAGGGTCACAGTGGCCTCCCGTGCAGCCGTCGGATCCGGAGTTGAACCGGGTCTATGTCCCACCAGCCGCACCGGTTATTGTGCCCGTTCTCCGGTTGCCGGCGAAGGTTGAACTGTCCCTGACCCTGGAGCGAATTCGGTCGTGATGAATAACTCGAGTACAAAAGGAAGAACGATCAGCATCGTCCTGTGGATCCTGGCATTCCTGCTCATGCTGGGCGCCGGGGTATATCAGCGACTCACAGGTCCGACCCACCCGATGCGGGGGAGCATCGAGGTTGCCGGCGAGCCGGTAACCTACCGGCTGGTTCGGGCCGCCTGGACCGACGAACAAGCGCGAATCGAGGTCCCGTCCTCACCGGGCGTGGACGGCGGAGTCGTATCGTGGCGTCGCTATCCGACCGAGGAAGCCTGGAGCCAGGAGCCTCTCGTACTCGATGGAGAGAACTGGATCGCCCGGCTGCCGATTCAACCGGCCGCAGGAAAGCTGGAGTATTCGATCGATCTGTCTGTGGAGGGAAGTCAGGTCCGCCTCCCGGAGGTCGAGCGGGGGAATGCGATCCTCAGGTATCGCGATCCGGTGCCGCTGGGAGTTCTGCTCCCGCATATCTTCTTCATGTTCTTCGCGGTCCTGATCGCCTGGCGCGCGGGGCTTGGAGCGCTGATTCATCCATATGGGATGCGCCGGCTCGCATGGTGGGCACTCGGCCTGTTCACGGTCGGCGGGATGATCCTCGGCCCGGTGGTCCAGAATTTTGCATTCGGAGCGTACTGGACCGGGATCCCGTTTGGCTGGGACCTCACCGACAACAAGACGCTGGTGATGTGGCTCGCCTGGCTGGTCGCAGCTGTCGTTCTCGAGCGGGTCGCGCGCCGGGATCCGCAGGGCGCGGCCGCGTCGGACCGCTCTGGAGGTGGTGTCCGGGGACTCATACTCGTGGCGTCTGTCGTCACCGTATTCGTCTACCTGATTCCGCACAGCGTTCAGGGGAGCGAGCTGGACTACGAGGCAATCGACCAGGGAGTACCGGCGGAGGAGGCGATCGGGATCGGGTGATCCTCGTATCGCTGGCACACTGAACGAAAGGTGCGAAGCATGGTCTGGATTACGGCGGACCTGACCGAGAACACGCGGGTCGAATTCAGCAACGGGCGGCATACCTGGAAGGCCGACGAACCGATCGAAAAGGACGGCGATGACACCGGTCCGAGCCCATATGAGTTGCTTCTCAGCTCGCTCGCGGGGTGCACCCTGATCACCCTGCAGTTGTATGCGCGGCACAAGGGCATCGTGCTGGAGCGGGTGAGCGCCCGGTACGAGCACGAGAAGCGGGACGAGATCGACGAGCAGGGGAAGAAGCGAGTCGTCGACGCACTCACCAGCCACGTCGAAATCGGTGGAGAGTTCACGGATGCGCAGCGGAAAAGGCTGGAGCAGATCGTGTCGCGCTGCCCCGTGCACAAGACGATCGAGGCAGGCGCGGCCGTCGAGGATCGAGTCGAATTCGTCTGACGGAGAGCCGAGCTTCCCGCCAGTCCTCGGTTGTCAGCTCGCGAGAATCAGGAGTGCGAGCGCGACGGTGTGCGACGTGCTACCCGCCATCACAAATAGATGCCAGATGGCGTGTGAGTAAGGGATCTTCTGGTTGTGATAGAACGCGGTCCCGGCCGTGTACACGATCCCACCCGCGGCGAGCCACGCGAGGACGGATCCCGGCAGGGCGTGGGCGATAGGTTTTGCGGCGATCACGACCAGCCAGCCCATGGCAATGTACACGGCGGTGGACAGTCGCCTGAAGCGGCCCGTGAAGAACAGCTTGAACACCATGCCGGCGGCTGCAAGGCCCCAGATCACACCAAACAGCGTCCAGCCCCAGCCTCCGCGAAGCCCGCCCAGCATGAACGGAGTGTACGTGCCAGCGATTAGCGCGTAGATCGCGCAGTGGTCGGCCACCTTCAGCCGCGCCTTCACGGCAGGCTTTGGAATTGCATGGTAAAGAGTCGAGATCGAATAAAGGGCCACGAGTGTGGCGCCGAATACCGCCGAACCGGCGGCCAACCAGACGTCTCCTCGGGAAATCGCCAGTACGACGAGGGCTGAGCCGGCGGCCACGCTGGCCAACGCTCCCAGGCCGTGTGTCACGCTGTTCGCGACTTCTTCGTACTGCCTGCTCGGTTCCGTCATCGTCTGATTCCGCAAGTTCCGTCGCTCTGCACCGGCCACGAACGAGCCGCCGACCCGGCGCAATCCGGACGAGCATATGTCAGGCCGGGAATCCTGTAAACAGCCCTTCCTACCCACAGGGGCAGCCCTGTTCCCGATTGACGGGACCTTGATCTCACGAGCCGGATCTGAGTAGCCTCGGGCTCCAACCCAGAAGCGGTGAGGCGGAGAGCCCGCTGCCCTCCCGGGAACTGAACGGACAGATGCGTGGTTCCCGTCAGTGACATCAGAAATCCGCCCGGGTGCGGGAGATGGGAGCGATGTGCCGATCACTGAGGAGGAAGACCGATGATCTCGAAGCTCAACTGGGTGGCACCGACCACGGTGCTTCTGTTTACCGCATGCGGAGGAAGCGGGTCGGGTGCGGAGGAATATTCGGCCGACGCGTCCGCGAATCCGTGTGCAGCGGCGATGGCTGCAAATCCGTGCGCGGCCGCCATGGCGTCGAATCCCTGCGCGGCTGGCGGGATGGACAGCGCCTTGCCGATCGCCGCGATCCGGCAGGGTGGCCGGGTGCTCAGCGCTCACGGTAACTCGATGGAACAACTGGTGGAGAAGGGGAAGAAGCTCTGGTCGGATCCGAGCTTGAGCGGCACCGGGGCCACGTCCTGTTCAACCTGCCACACCGGTGACGGTGCGGCGATGATGAATGCGACGTTCGATCAGCCCTACCCGCACGAAGTGGCTATGGCGAAGGAGAAGGCCGGCCTCGAGAAGGTGAACGCGGCGGAGATGGTGCAGCTCTGTATGGCGATTCCGATGAACGCGAAGCCACTCGACTACGGTTCGGTCGAACTGGCGGCGTTGACGGCGTTCGTAACCGAGCTCCATGCGAACAAGCGCGGCAGTTCGGCGCTGAGTGGTGCCGCCGGGATGAATCCGTGCGCCGCTGCGAAGAACCCCTGCGGCGGGCAGTAACCCCGGAATCCGCTCAGGTCGCCGTCGGCCCCGGAAGCTCCAGGTCGGGGCCGGCGGTGGCCAGCGGCGGTTCGACAAGCAGCAGGGCCAGCAGCGCCGCCCGGTCCGAAAGGCTGTCCACCAGCACGTGTTCGTGTACGGCGTGCGCACCGTCTCCGACCGGTCCGAGCCCGTCCAGCGTCGCGCAGTACAGACTCGTGATATTTCCGTCCGACCCGCCGCCCGAGATACCCTCTCCGATCTCGATCCCCAGCTGTTCAGCTGACCGTCGGGCGCTGCGCCACAGGCGGCGGTTCCGGGGAGTGCGCTCCATCGGCAGACGATTGATGCCTCCGGTGATCTCGAGTTCTGTACCCGGGGTCCGGGCCTGAAGAGAACGGATTGCCTGCTCGATCCGGGGAGCGTCGGCAGCGTGAAGAACGCGAACGTCAATCGTTGCCTCGCTCGTGGGCGCGACCACGTTCGTACGCAACCCGCCATCGATGGTCCCCACGTTCACCGTAATCCCGCGATCGGGATCGTTGAGTTCGAATAACTGCTGAATGCACAGTGAGAGTTCGAGGATCGCGCTCGCGCCCTTCTCGGGTTCGAGTCCCGCGTGCGCAGCGCGGCCGTGAACGCGGAGCAGGAACTGGCCATTGCCCTTCCGGGCAGTCTTCAGGAGGCCCCCCGGCCCAAGTGCCGGTTCGAGTATGAATGCCCGGTCGGCGATGCGGGCCAACCGTTCGATCAGCCGCCACGAGTCGAGGCTTCCTGTTTCCTCATCACTGTTCACGAGAACGACGGGAGCAACGGTCGGGTGGAGATCCAGATCGCGGAGCGTTTCCGCCGCGTACACGATCTCCACCAGGCCGCCCTTCATGTCGAACGAGCCCGGACCGTACAGTCGGCCGCCCTCGCGACGTGCGGGCATGTCGGAGATCGTCCCCGCCGGCCACACCGTATCGGAGTGTCCGATTACTAACTGGATCGCATCGCCACGCACGCGATCGGCAGGATGAGCGAGGAGCATGCCGCCCGAAGTCGCTCCCGAATAGTGACGAACACGGTAGCCCAGCGACTCGAGGCGGTCGGCGAGCAGTCGCTGGGGCGCTCGCTGCGAATCGGGATCGAATGTCGGAGACTCGGCTTCCACCAGCCAGGTCAGGAATTCGGCCATCTCGTTCCGCCTGGCCGACAGGTGTTTGCGCACCCGGTCCGCAACGCTCGCCTTCATCCCCGTCAGCGCTCGAATCCGGCCGGGAACGGAAAGGAAAACGTACGTTGAATGGTGGCGAACCGGGCCGGCGGGAGATACGCCAGCAGGGGCGCCTGCCTGATCAGGTCCTGCCCGTCACGCTCGAGCGTACGCATGGAGTCCCGTGCAATGTGTGCCGCGACGATCTTCCCGGTGATCAGGCTGTTCTCGCCGAAACCGTCAACGACCTTGAATATCTCGCACTCGAGGAACAGGTAGGACTGCGCCAGGAAGCTTCCCTTCACGATGCTCGCCGGGCGGGTCTGCAGGGTCTCGATCACGGGTTTCTCACCCTGTTCGCCGCCGCAGCGAGGGGCTGCGCACAGGCTCGCGAGCAGGACCTGGTCGGGACGCGGCATGCTCACGGTGAACACGCCATCACGCACGATGTTCACGTACGTCGAGTGGCGGGGAGTGCAGACGAAGCCGAAGTAGTTGTCCCATCCCATGGGAGTCACCATGTGCTTCGGTGCGAAGTCGACTCGGCCATCGGGCTCGAGCGTTCCGATTACGGCAAGCGGTGAGACCCAGAAGAACCTCTGCCAGATCGGCTGCCTGAGGTCGAGGTCTTCGAGTGTCTGCAGAGGCTTGGATTCCATCGCTAACTCCCGACGGCGGTGGCACCGGGGGTGTAATCCGTCCCGGTACCGGTTAACATCTCGGCGCTCGCAGCCGCTCGCAACAGCCACGTACGGAATGTTCGATGACACGTCCAGAGAATTTCGTCGACCTCGAGCCCGATCTGCTGCACGCGCAGGCGCTGCCGCGCGCAGAGACGGTACCATCGAGCTGGTTCACGGAAGGCCGATTTCACCGATTGGACCTGGAGGCAGTTATCGCTACTGCCTGGCAATATGTCGGGCATGAGCGCCGTGTCGCTGAGCCCGGCAGCTGGCTGGCCTGCGAGGTTGCCGGAGAGCCCGTTGTCGTGGTACGGGACCTCGCCGGGAACTTGCGCGCTTTCTACAACGTGTGCCGGCATCGCGGGGGGCCGCTGGCGTTGGGCGATGGGTGCGGCCGTGTGCTCAAGTGCCAATACCACGGGTGGACCTACCAGCTCGACGGAACCCTGCGTGGCGTGCCTCACTGGAATCTCGTCGAACTGTTCGATCGGGACGACTACGGTCTCGTGAGCGTCCAGGTCGGCATATGGGACGGGCTCGTGTTCGTGAACCTGGATCCACAGGCAGAGCCGCTCGAAAACGTGTTTGCCGGAGTATCGGAGACGATCACGCCGATCCGGCTGACGGACATGAAGTTCCACACGCGCGTCGTCTACGATGTCCAGGCGAACTGGAAGGTGTACGTGGAGAATTTTCTGGAGGGATACCACGTACCGATCGTACACCCGGAACTCATGAAGATGTACGACTTCTCGAGTTACGAAACCGAGGTCTCCGAATACTGGAGCCTGCAGCACAGCCCACTTACCGAGGACGAGCACATATATGGGAAGGGAGGACGCGCATACTACTACTGCGTGTTTCCGAATTTCATGCTCAACATCCTCCCCGGTAGATTGCAGACGAACCTGATCGTTCCAGTAGCGCCCGATCGATGCCGCGTAGTGTTCGAGTACTACTATGCAGATACCGAGTCGGAGGCCGCCCGGGAACGAATCGCCGCTGACCTCGAATTCGCGGATCACGTTCAGGACGAGGACATCGAAATCTGCGAGCACGTTCAGCGCGGGCTGGCGTCGCGTGGCTACGACCGCGGACGGTTCTCGGTGAAGTACGAGGGGGGCGTGTTTCATTTTCAGAACCGCCTCCGCAGGGCCTACAGAGAGTGGATCGAGTCGGGGAGGGAACGACAGGCTCCCGAACCGCTGGATCCGCAGCAGGACGATGTCGGAATCCGTTTCCCAGACCAGAGGTAGAGAGTTGAACAAGCAGATTACGTGGCGCGGGATCGATCCGGATTCCGAGCTCGAGCGGCGGATCGACGAGGTACTGGCGGCACTTCCGGGAGGCGGAGCCGGCATCACGCTGGCGAAATTCGCGCTCGAGGTCAGGGAACCGTCCGAGCACGCCGTGGCGCTGGTGCTCGCCCTGGCGGACGGGAATGAGCCGCTGGTCAGGCACGCCGAGGCGAAGGACTGGCCAGCCGCGTTCCAGGAGCTGAACCGGAAGCTGGCCCGGGCGTTCGAGGGGTAGCGCGGGTCCGGCGCGCCCCGCCGAACCGGACTTGCGCCACTTGTCCCGGCGCTCCCATCGTCCGTCATTCCTACCGCGGCCCTGCGCTCCCCCCGGGCCCGCGCCCGGGGTCTCCGTGGTTCGTAAGAACCTTAGAGACAGGAGGCGCACGTGGCACCCTTGACCTGGGAGATCGGCCTCACGGGGTTTCGTTTCCCGAACAAGCTCCCACCGAAGCGCGCGAATTTCAGGATCGTGGTGGATCTCCGGTACGTCACCAAGCGAGGCGACCACACCACGGAGCACGCCGTTCTCCCCGGGCTCGACCGCTGGT
Source organism: uncultured Gemmatimonadota bacterium (assembly GCA_942490755.1). Taxonomy (GTDB): domain Bacteria; phylum Gemmatimonadota; class Gemmatimonadetes; order Palauibacterales; family Palauibacteraceae; genus Carthagonibacter. The sequence continues at coordinate 49,803 of CALNYN010000017.1, read as the reverse complement.
GGGAATGTGATCGTGAGCGCAAGGACAGCATCGATTTCGTTCGTGGACCGGACGTCGGTCGGTTCGCGACGCTGGATATGTCCGCGGTTGACGATTGGGACCGACTCATTCTGCTGGTCAGGGGAGACGCGATTCACTCGATCCAGTTCAAGGTGTTCGACGTGAACCGACCCGGAACGCTGGACCGGATCCGCCGCGGCCTGGGGGAAGTGCTGGGGTCATTGATCGGCCGTGCCCGAAGTTCGCTGCCCGACGTCGCCGGTGTCTTCTCCGATTCTCTCGGCTCGGCGGCTACGGACCTGGAGTCGGCCCTGATCACACGCGTGGCAGGAGCGGATCGGCTCCTGTTCCGCGGTTCCGCCCGGATCCCCGAGCCCGGGGAGTACGTGGTCGAGGGGGTTGGAGAGAAGGGCCCCTACCGCATCGACTTCGCGTTGCGCACAGTTTGAGCCTCAACCCCACTTGTGTCCGGGGTTAACGCTGTTAGGTTAACATTGTAAACCTGACGCCGTTAACCCCGGAGAATGAACATGCCCGGTCCGGATCTGCTGGATCCGGTCTCAGACGATACGCCGCATCCAGGCTCGGCGACGACGCCCGATGCGCCAGGTACTGAGACCGCGATACTTGAGGCCGCCCGAGACCTGCTCGCCGAAGGAGGAATCGGGGCGCTCTCGATGCGTGCTGTAGCGTCGCGCGTCGGCCTGAGCGCCACGGCCCTGTACCACTACTTCGACAACAAGGAAGCCCTGGTCGACAGGGTCGTGCAGCACGGCTTCCAGCGGTCGGAGGAATATCTCCGACGAGCGGTCGAGGACCTGCCGCGTGGTTCCATGGAGCGGGTTGCAGCACTCGGTGAGGCCTATATCCAGTTCGCGCTCAGGAATCGCCAGTACTTCAAGATCATCTTCGCGATCCGACCCGAGCATCCACGGGCGATCGACGACGTTCCCGGCCAGGGCGGCTATGTCGTGCTGCGGGAGTCGGTCATCGAAGCAATGGAGTCAGGCGCGATTCGTCGCGCAGATCCCGACGTCGTCGTGCTGTTTCTCTGGTCTGTCGTGCATGGACTCGTGACGATCTTCATGGCCTGCGATCCGGCCGAGCTGCTCGACGAAGTCGGCTTGTGCGGCGGTGACTGCGGACAGCCGGAAGCGACGCTGGCGCTGTTCGACAGATTCAGGGAGCTGATCCGCCACGGACTGGCGCCTGAGGGCGCGACCGGATCGGAGGCACTCCGATGAGAGCGCGAACGACAGTGCTCATCGCCATGCTGTGGACCGGGTGGACGGCCATGCCAGCTGTCGGACAGGAGACGACGGCGGCTCGGGCCGAAGCACTGGGGATCGACATCGAGCAGTCCAGGCTCCCCGAGCCCGATCAGATCTGGGACATCGATCGAGCAGTGGAAATCGCGCTGCGCAACAACCGCGCCCTGCAAGTCTCCCGGCTCGACCTGGCGACGGCTGAAAAGCAGGTGAAGGAAGCCTACGGCAGCCTGGCGCCCGAGATCGACGGCAGCGTCGGCTATCAACGGAATATCCAGGTTCCCTCGACGTACCTGCCCGGTTCGATCATCGATCCCGGTCTCCCTCCAGACTCCCTCGTTCCGGTTCAATTCGGCGCCGACAACGTGTGGACGGCGGGAATCACCCTGAATCAGCCGCTGTTCGACGCAGCCTTGTTCACTGGAGTGAGTACCGCAGGCCAGTTTCGCGGCTACCAGAGAGAGGTGCTGAGAGGATCCGCCCAGGCCATCGCCACGAACGTGCGGATCGCGTATCTCAACGTCCTGGTAGCCCGGGAAGGACACCGGGTGACCCTGAACAGCGTCGAGAGGACCCTTGGGACCCTGGAGGAAACGAGTGCCCTCAACCGGGCGGGTCTGGCCAGCGATTACGACGTGCTGCGCCTCGAAGTCCAGCTGGCGAACATCGCTCCCAATCTCAGGCGGACCGCCAATGCGGTCCGACAGGCCGAGAGGACCCTGGCAATTGAAATGGGTCTGCCACGGGTCGAACAGGCGGGTGCAGCGGGTAGCCTGGCGGAGATCGATCTCGATTCGATCGCTGCGAATGGCGATGCGAACCGACTGATCCTCGAGTTCTCGGGAACGGGAGATGTCGAAACGGGCGACGCGGATTCGCTCCTCAACGTGGCGCGAAGCCAGCGGTCCGATCTGAGGCAGGTGGAGCTCCAGAGAGAGCTCGAGGAAGCCAGAGTAAAAGTCCAACGCGCCGAGCTGTTTCCGACCCTCAGTGCTTTCCTCAACTACAACGTTTTCGCCCAGGAAAACGGCAGCCTGAATTTCTTCGGTGTGACCGGCGGACGAGCCACTTCGTCTGCGGTCGGGCTGCAGGTCGATGTCCCCATATTCTCGGGGTTGCGGCGGTGGAATCGGGTCGAGCAGCGTCAGATCGCCGTTCGGCAGGTCGAAGAACAGCTCGCCGATCTCAACCAGCGGGTCGAAAACGACGTTCGAAGCACAATCGACCGGATGCTGGAGGCCAAAGCTCGGGCGTACGCTCAGCGTACCGCCGTCCGCCAGGCCCAGCGCGGGTTCGATATCGTGACCCGGGAGTATCTCGCCGGAACGAAGACCCGTCTCGAAGTGACCGAGGCCGACGTGTCGCTCCGGGAATCGGAGCTGAACTACGCCGAGGCTGTCTACGACTACCTCGTCGCGAAAGCGCAGCTGGACTATGCCGTCGGGAACGTGCCGGCGGTCGAGCCAGTGGTCGCGCAGATGGTGGACGATCCCGGCGAGGCTCCGCCTCCCTACGTGCCCGATGCGGCAATGGAGAGTTCGCGATGAACATACACACTCGCCACCTCACCAACCGGATTCCAGCGCTGGCGATCCTGGCCGGGTTGATTCCGATGCTTGGTGCGTGCGGATCAGAGTCGGCGGACGCATCGGAAGATGCGGCGGCAGCGAGCGAATACGTGAAGACCGTAAATGTCGAGGCCTCGAAGGTCGAGGCGGGCGCGTTCACGGTATTCGTACGGATCACCGGTGAAGCCGAAGCGGAACACGATATCACGGTCAGCGCCGAGGAGGGCGGCAGGCTGGTCAGGTTCTTCACCGAGCGAGGCGATCGGGTCGGTCGAGGCGCTCCGATCGCGAAGATCGATGACCTCATTCTCAGGGCGCAGGTGGACGAGGCACGTGCCAGCGCCGAACTGGATCGTGAACGGTATCTGCGGCAGAAGCAGCTGTGGGAGGAAGAGAAAATCGGCAGTGAGATCACCTTCCTGCAGACGAAGGCCCAGGCGGACCAGGCGAACGCCAGGCTTGACCTGCTGCAGGCCCGCCTGGATCGCACGACGGTTCGATCTCCGGTGGCTGGAATCGTTGATGATCGGTACGTGGACGCAGGAGAAGGCGTGGTGCCCGGCACCCGGATCGCGAGGGTAATCGACACGCGAAGGCTGAAGATCACGGGCGGGATTCCTGAGCGTTTCGCTCCGTTCATCGAGGCGGGCGGCACGGCGATCATCACGTTTGACGTGCTGCAGGGGCGACCCTTCGAGGGGGAGATCCGCTTCGTGGGAGAAGCCATCGATCCCGGCAACCGGACCTTCCCGATCGAGATCCTGATGGACAATCCCGATGGAGCCGTCAAGCCACAGATGATCGCGAACGTCCGGGTGGCGACGGAGCGTCTCGAGAACGTGGTGGTCATACCGCAGGAGGTCATCCTCCGGACTGAGCTCGGCTACCAGGTATTCGTGGTGTCAGAGCGTGATGGCTCTCCCGTTGCCGAGGCCAGGTCCGTGGTTCTCGGACCGACGTTCGAGAACCGGGCCGTGGTCGAGAGCGGGCTGGAGCCGGGTGACTTGCTGGTGATAAGAGGCCACCAGCAAGTCGATGCCGGTGACCACGTGCAGGTCGTGGATCGTGGAAGGGTGGCCGATGACGACTGAGGCGGGGAAGTACAAGGAATTCTGGCTCACGTCCTTCGCGGTGGACCATCCGACCAGCGTGCTGGTGATTTTCGCGATCATTCTGCTCGCTGGCCTCTGGTCGTACGTGACCGTGCCGAAGGAAGCGACGCCCGATGTCACGGTCCCGTTCGTCGCTGTGAACACGATCTATCCGGGGGTGGCACCCGAAGATATCGAGACCCTGATCACGCGCCCGATCGAGGAGGAGCTGAATCGGATATCCGAGCTGAAGACCCTTACCTCCAGCTCGGTGGAGGGCGTCTCGACGATCACCGCGGAGTTCGCGGCGGGTATGGACATGACGGAGGCGCTCCAGCAAGTACGCGAGAAGGTCGATATCGCGAAGCCGGAACTCCCGCCCGCGGCGGAGGAGCCCCAGATCCTGGAGTTCAACTTCTCGGAATTCCCGATTCTCCAGGTGAACGTGGCCGGCGATTACAGCCTGGTTCGCCTCAAAGCGGTGGCCGAGGACCTCCAGGACGAGATCGAGCAGATCCCGGCAGTGCTCAGCGTCACCCTGTCGGGCGGCCTGGAGCGTGAGGTCAAGGTCGACGTCGACCTTGCGAAGCTGAAGTACTACGGAGTGACCTACGACGACGTGATCGACGCCATCCGCGAGGAGAATGTCACCGTGCCCGGCGGGACGATCGACGTGGGGGAGATCAAGTATCTCGTGCGGATCCCCGGCGAATTCCAGGAGACGAGACCGATTGAGGACATCGTGGTCCTCGCGGCAGCAGAGGGACCGATCTACGTGCGCGATGTAGCGACCGTGGACTTCGGTTTCAAGGAACGCGAAAGCTTCGCACGGCTGGATGGAAATCCCGTCGTGACGCTCAGCGTCTCGAAGCGTTCGGGCGAAAACATTATCGAGACCTCGGATGCCGTGCGCGCCGTGATCGCCGAGATGAGTCCGGACTTTCCTCCCGGAACGGAAGTCTCGGTAACATCCGATAATGCCGGATATGTCCGGGACATGGTGAGCAGCCTCGAGAACAACATCATTTCCGGGCTGATCCTGGTCATCGCGGTTTTGCTGTTCGCGCTCGGTCTGCGAAACGCCTCGTTCGTCGGTGTCGCGATTCCGCTGTCCATGTTCCTGTCGTTCAGCGTCATCCAGTTGATCGGGATGACAATGAACATGGTCGTCCTGTTCTCACTGATTCTGGCCCTCGGGATGCTCGTCGACAACGCGATCGTGGTCGTCGAGAACGTCTACCGGTTCCGCGAGGAGGGATTCGAGAAGAAGGAGGCCGCGAAGTACGCGACGGCGGAAGTCGCGATGCCGGTGATCGCGGCAACGGTCACGACGCTGGCGGCGTTCGCGCCCCTGCTCGTCTGGCCGGGGATCGTCGGCGAGTTCATGTCGTACCTGCCGAAGACCCTGATGATCACGCTGTCTTCGTCCCTGTTCGTCGGACTCGTGATCAATCCGACTCTGTGTTCTCTGTTCATGCGGCTGGACGATGAGCCTCGCATGCACCTCACCAGGGAGGCGAAGCTCACGGTATGGGGGGTGCTTGGTCTGGCCCTCATCGCGATCGGGGTACGAAATCCGATCACGGCGATTCTGCTCGTGCTTACAGGTGCTGGGCTGTGGTGGCTGAACGGCCATGTGCTGGAGCCGATCGGACACTGGGTGCGGGAGGTTTCGCAGCCGAGAGTCCTGCGCGAATACGAGCGCATGCTCCGCTGGTCCATGCGCCGTCGGTTCCTGCTGGTCGGGCAGGCCGTCGCAGCGCTCGTAGTTGTCGTCGCCCTGTTCTCGGTGTTCAACAGCGGGATCGAGTTCTTTCCCGAGAGCGTGCCGCCAGAGACCGTTTGGGTCCAGATCGAGACGCCGACGGGCACGCGCGCGGAAGTCACGGATGAGGTGACGCAGCGGGTCGAGCGCGAACTCGCCGAGCTGGATGAGGCCGTGGACTACGAATCGGTCGTCGCGACGACGGGGCAGAAAGTCGGGGGGTTCGGGAATGAATCGGGCACACAGTACGCGACTGTCGCCGTGTCTCTCGTCGACTTTAAGGACCGCGAATTCGACTCGTTCGAGACCCTCGAGCACATGCGATCGTCGATCGGAAACAGAATCGCAGGGGCAGACATCACGGTGGACAAGCCGCAGGAAGGTCCCCCCACTGGACTTCCCGTGAGCATCGAGATCTCCGGTGAGGACTTCGAACAACTGAAGCGCCTGGGAGACCGCGCGATCCAGATTCTCTCCAACGCTGCCGTTGCGACCAGGCTCGAGGGACTGGAGAGCGACCTGGCGGAAGCCCGCCCAGAGCTGCGGATCGACGTGGACCGCGAGCGGGCGAAGCTGTTCGGGCTGAACACGCAGAAGATCGGCCTCACGGTCAGGAGCGCGATCAACGGTACGGAGGCATCGGAGTTCCGTGACGGCGAGGACGAGTACGACATCGTCGTGCGTCTGGCCGAGCGCTACCGCAGTGACCTGACCTCGCTGGCGGACCTTACGATCACCACGGAGGAGGGAATCCAGGTGCCGCTTCCTGCGGTGGCCAGCTGGAGCGTGGAGGAGAGCTTCAGCGGGATCAACAGGAAGGACCTGGACCGGGTCGTGACGATTTCGGCTGATGTGCGGGCCGGCAACAATGCGAACGCGGTGCTGGCGGAGGTGCAGGAGACGCTTCGTCCGTTCGCGGCGGAATTACCATCGGACTATCGCATGTCGTACACAGGGCAGCAGCAGGAGCAGCAAGAGTCCGAGCAATTTCTCGGCGGCGCGTTCATCATGGCACTGTTCCTGATCGGGCTCATTCTCGTATCGCAGTTCGATTCGGTTCTGAAGCCCGTACTCATCCTCAGCACCGTGCTCTTGTCGACGGTCGGTGTCCTCGTCGGGCTGCTGGTGTTCCGGATGCCGTTCGGCGTGATCATGTCGGGCGTGGGAGTGATCAGTCTCGCAGGAATCGTCGTCAACAATGCGATCGTACTGGTCGACTACATCGGAATTCTGCGCACGAGAGATGGCGTGGAGGAGCGAGAATCCCTGGTCCAGGGAGGCCTGACCCGATTCCGGCCTGTCACGCTGACGGCGATCACGACGGTCGTGGGGCTGATTCCCCTGGCGATCGGCCTCAACTTCGACTTCGAGGGGCTGTATTCAAGCCTCCGGCCGGATCTCTACTGGGGTGGGGAACAGGCCGCCTGGTGGGGCTCGATGGCGATCGCGGTCATCGCGGGTCTGACGTTCGCGACATTCCTGACGCTGGTGCTGCTGCCAGTCATGCACTCGCTGCTCGACGACTTCGGCCACTTCCTGCTGCGGCACACGCGCACGGCAGATGATCCCGCCGCGGGGGGGAGTGACTCGGAGCCCCGGCCGGAGCTCGTGTCTGCAGGGTGACGCGCCGCCGCCGCCCACCTTCCGCCGGGCAACTGGCCCTCCGGACCTTGGTCCGGAGGGCCAGTGCGCGTTCAGGAATTCGGTGGGGGATTCAGGTCGTTGGTCGGCGGGTGCGAACGGAAAGGGGGGTACGGCCCCGGGTCTTGCCGGCCGACACGGCATCCAGAACCCGGTCCCGACCCAGCCGTTTCGCTTCGTACATCGTCGCGTCCGCCGCCTCGATCAACGAACCTGATTCGGCTGTCTCCGGTCCGTAGCTCGCCACCCCCGCGCTCACCGTCATTCGGGCGCCGGTGTCAAACTCCAGGGTCCGGAAGTGTCGGCGGACGCGTTCGGCAAAGCTCACGGCCCCGTCGAGCTTCGTTCCCGGCAGGATCGTCAGAAATTCCTCTCCGCCGAATCGACCGCTCAGGTCCGATCCGCGCGTGGAATCGGCCAGCGTCCGTCCGAAAGCCCCGAGCGCATCATCGCCGGCCGCGTGGCCGAAACGGTCGTTGTAGCTCTTGAAGTCATCCAGATCGAACATCACGATCGAAAGCGGCGTCCCTCGTGTCGCTCCCGCGATCTGGCGCTCGAGAAAGAACTCCAGCACCCGCCGATTTCCGAGTCCGGTAAGAGGGTCGGCGTAAGCGAGCTGCAACGCGTTGAATGCCTGCCTGTGAAGGAGTTCGGTGGAGACTCCGGCTCCAAAGCTCACCGCAGCGATCAGACCCGCGGTGCCCCCGGCGACCCGCCAATTCACCGGCCTGCCCAGCACGAGAGTGGAGAACAGTTGCAGACCGATGAGAACCACCATCGCGGCCGCGAGGCCTGCGGCAGCGCCGCCCCAGCCCCGATAGTAGGCGAACAGAAACGGCGGAACGAGCGCCAGGAGCCAGGACAGGCCGGCGGCATCACGCAGTCTGTCGGGCCATAACATGCTGCCGACCCCGGCGACGATCAGCGCCACGAGAGAGATGAAGATTGCTCTGGGCGGGACTGGCGGATACAAGAGAACCGGACTCGACCCGGTCTGATCGCCTTCGACTGTCATTCCTTGCCCTCCGATCGATCGGGGCGCGCCCTGTGACCCGGGGAGGGGTCCCGTGGAACAGAGAAAATATAACTTGAAGCCCAAGCCCCCGGGTGGACAAGCGATGGGTCGAGAATCCGACTTCGTCCACCGGTTGCGGTCTCTGCACCGCACGCCGAAATTCCGCGAATGAACGAATGGACGGTCGTACGGATCAAAGGCGCTCGCGGAGTGCCTTCCCTCGATGCGGTAGAGTTTCTCGGATGTGTGGGAGCCATTCGAGAATCCTTCGCGGATGCCAGGTGGCATTTCCAGTGGATCCTGCAGAACCGGCGCAGCGAATACGACGGGCTCAGGGTGGAATTGCCATACGGAACGAAGGCTCGCAAGGAGATCGTCGCGCAGTTCGAGGCGCGTGTGCCGCCCCCGGACACTGTGGTCAGTGAGCCGCTGCGTCCGGAGATCGACCTGGACCCGATCCAGACCGAGGCCGAGCTCGACTTCTGCCTCGATCTGCTGTGGCGGTATTCCGAGCTCATCCTGGATCTCAGGACGCGAAATCCGGGCGCCCAGCCGCGTCAGATCCAGGGGCTCACTCCCGGGGCGCTGCTCACGTTCGTCACCGGCGACCGCCGGCACTTCGAGCGTGCCCTCGAAACCAGCGGCGTCGGCCAGCTCCCCGCAGTTCCGTTCAGCAAGCTCATGGCACTGGTGAATCAGGCCTCCTTGACCTACCGGATTCCGCCGGTCTCCAGGGACGAAGCCGTGGGCGCAGCTCGAATTCACCACCTCGCCGGCTGCACTCTCGCCGCCGAATTCTACCCGTTCACCCGGGCCCCATGACGCTTCGTCGTTCCATAATCCTGTTCGCCTTCAGCCTCGCGGTTCTAACGGCGAGCGTGCTCGGGTATCGGACTGGACACGCACTGACAGATTCGTCGGATCCAGCGCCGGACGGCGGTACATCCTCCACGGCTGCCAGCCGGCCGCCGATCGAGGTGGGTCCGTCGGACTGGCTCGAGATTCCGGTCCCCGACGTCGAATTCGCAACCCTGGATGGGGGTACGGCCCGCCTGAGCGAATACCGCGGCCAGGTGGTGATTTTGAATTTCTGGGGCACCTGGTGTCCGCCCTGCCGGGTGGAGATCCCCCACCTCATCCGGGCACAAGAGAGCCTGGCCGAGCTCGGTGGTACGATCATCGCGCCGGCCGTGGGTTCCGGAAGTCCGGAGAACATATTGAGCTTTGCGACCGAATACGGGATCAACTACCCGATCTGGATCGTGTCGGACATGGGTCGCGGTCAAGTCGCGGCGCCCGGCTACCGTCTGATGCTCATGGGGCCGGACGGCGTGATCCGCCGGACCGACGTCGGACCGCAGACCGAAGGGAACCTGCTGCAGGATGTCGGCCGGCTGATGGTCACAGGTACAGGTGGGCAGGCCGGAGGCTGACACCCCGACAGTCGTCAGACCTCCGCCATGGGAGTCTCCACCGACGCGCTCGGATCCAGCAGTTGGCCCCGGTACAACCGTGCGTAGAGGCCGTCAGCAGCTGCAAGCTCCCCGTGCTTGCCCTGTTCCAGAATCTCCCCGCCATCGATCACGAGCACGCGGTCGGCCCGCTGAACCGTGCGCAGCCGATGCGCGATGATCAGCGTCGTCCGTCCCTGCATGGCCGTCTCGAGCGCCTGTTCCACCAGCTGCTCGCTCTCGGTGTCGAGGCTGCTCGTGGCCTCGTCCAGGATGAGGATTTCCGGTTCCTTGAGGAAGATCCTGGCGATGGCGATTCTCTGCCGCTGTCCCCCCGAAAGACGGGTTCCCCGCTCGCCGACCTGGCTCTCGTAACCCTCCGCAAGGCGCTCGATGAACTCGTGGGCGTGTGCCAGACGAGCTGCTCGTTCGATCTCCTCGGGCCCGGCCTCCGGCCTGCCGTACGCGATATTCGCCGCGATGGTATCGGCAAACAACATTGGCTCCTGGGGCACGATCCCGACGGCTGTTCGAAGCTCGATCAACGGAATCCGCCTCAGGTCCGTTCCCCTCAGAGTAATCCTGCCCTGGGTCGGGTCCCAGAATCGCGGCACGAGCGACGCGAGGGTCGTCTTTCCGGCTCCGCTGGGTCCGACCAGCGCAACTGCCTCGCCCGGTCGGACCTCGACGCTGAGACCCTTGAGGATCCACGGCTCTTCCTGCCCGTAACGGAACCACACGTCGTCGAATGCCAGACCGCCCGGGTTGCTGGCCGGTGGGAGCGCGGCAGAATGCCGTGGCTCCTTGATCTCCGGCTCGGTGTCCATCAGGTCGAACACTCGCTGGGCGGCTCCCATCGCCTCCTGGTACCCCGACCACAGGGACGCGAGGGCGGTAATCGCGGCCGCCACCGTGACGGCGTAGAGGAGAAACGACACCAGCTCGCCTGCCGTGATCTCCTGCGCGAGCACCAGACGACCGCCCTCCCACAGAACCACGGCCACACCGCCGAATGCGATGAACGTGACCAGGCCGAAGAAGATTCCCCGAACGAGCGACTTACCGACGGCCTCACGCAGGGCGAACTGAATCCGCGACCCGTAACGCTGCTCCTCCCAGCCTTCCCTCACGAAGCTCTGCACGATGGGGATCTGCGTCAGGGCCTCCTCGGCGGCCGCGTTCGCCCGGGCCAGTCGGTCCTGCACCTTAGTGCTCTTGTTGCGGAGGATCTGTCCGAACGCGTAGGCGCTCAGCACGACGATCGGCGCGACGGCGACCGTGGTCAGCATCAGGCGGGAATGGAGCACCGCGAGCAGCGCGAGTCCACCGAATAGAAACAGCACCTGCCGAACGAACTCGGCCACCTGGTGGCTGAGTACCGTGCCGAGCGTGGAACAGTCCGATGAGAGCCGGCTCGTGAGCTCGCCCGAACTCCGATTCGTATAGAATCCCGGTGAGAGTGTCAGAAGATGTGAGTAGAGGTCCGTCCTCAGCCCGGCAACGACCTTCTCTGCGGTTGCTCCGAGCAGGAAAACCTGCACGAAGTTGAGCACCGCCTGGACGCCAAACAGTCCGATGAGAAAGATCGCGACCCGGTTGAGAGTCTCGGCATCGCGCATCTCGAATGCGGCGTCCATCAGGTAGCGGACGACGAGCGGAAAGGCGAGCCCGATCGCAGCGCTGGCCACGAGTGTCACCCCGGCCACGATCAGGGAACTCCGATAGGGCTGTAAACGCGATAGCAGTCGCCCAAGCGGGGAGGTGCGACCTGATCTGTTGCGGCTCGACTCGTTCATCTTTCCCGTTGGACCGGTAGAGGAGGGGCTCGTGGCGATCCCCGGCCACGCTGTCTATGTTCCGCCGCGTGACGACGGGAACCCTAATCCCGGGGCGCCCACGGGGTCCATACGTCCGGGTGCCGCGCTTCCGATCAACTCGGCAGGAGGGCGTCTTGAATCATCCCGAATCAGCCCGGAACCGGTGGGGTCGTCTGGCCCTCGTGGGCGCAGGGGCCAGTCTCGCGCTGATCATCCTGGGTGGAGTCGTCCGCATTACGGGCAGTGGAATGGGTTGTGGAGACGACTGGCCCCTTTGCAACGGTGAGGTGTTCCCTCCGCTCGACCTACCGACGATGATCGAGTACGGCCACAGGCTCGCCGCCCTCGCCGTGTCGGTGGTCGTCGTCCTCCTGGCGCTCCGCGCCGCCAGGGCCTCGCACAGCGAGGGTCCGAAGATCGTCGCGTCCGTAACGGGTACGTGGGCACGTCTGCGCCGGTTGAGCCAACTCGCAGTCGTTCTGCTGGTCGTGCAGATCTTGCTGGGGGCCATCACCGTATGGCTGGAGCTTCCGCCTGCGTCCGTGATCCTGCACCTCGGCACGGCGATGGCCCTGCTGGCCACGCTCACGGTCGCCGCCAGCGAAGCACTCGGGCCGAGGCGGGCGATCGTGAAGGACCGCGCCTCGGCGATCAGTCTGTGGTCCGTGCTGTTCGCGTTCGTCGTGGTGGCTGCCGGAGGGCTGGTGGCGAACATGGACGCCGGGCTCGCCTGCCTCGGCTTCCCGGCCTGCAACGGGTCGTGGATGCCGGCCGGAGGGAATCCACTCATTCACATCCACTGGGGCCACCGGTTGCTGGCCTACCTGCTGGTGATCTGGTGCCTGGTTCTGCCGTTCGTCATGGGTCGCGTCCGTCCGTGGGATCCCGACATCAGGCGGGTGTCGCTCGTCGCAATGGTGGTGGCCGTCCTTCAACTCGTGATCGGGGCGACCATGGTTCTTACGATGCTGAACGGTGAGTTCCGTGCGGCCCGTCGGATTCGGCGCGCTTCTGTTCGTGGTTCTCGTCAGGCTGGCGTGGGTAGCGCGCCATCCGGCGACTCGAGTCGCCCGTTAGCGAACCCCGGCCCCGAGATCCGCCCGGAGCCGGCTGAGAGGCTGATAGCGGTCAGATCGACTCGAGCAACGCGACGTGGCCGAGGCCTCCCGCCGCGCACACGCTGACCACCGCACGCGATCCGGTCGGCCGCCCGGCAAGCTCGGCCGCGCACTGCGACAGGATTCGGGCTCCTGTCGCTCCGAATGGATGGCCGATGGCGATGCTCCCGCCGTTCGGGTTGATCCGGTCGCGGGGGAATGCCCCGAGGTCCGTCTCCACCCCGCTGTTGTCGCGCACCCACCGCCGATTCTCCAGCGCCTCGATCGTGCAAAGCACCTGCGCGGCGAATGCCTCGTGGATCTCCCACAGATCGATGTCCCCGTAGCGGAGATCGTGTCGTTCGAGCAGGCGCGGGATCGCGATCGCCGGTGCGATCAGGAGTCCTTCCCGATGCGGGTCGATCGCCGCCTGCTCCCAGTCCAACAGGCGTACCCGCGGCAAGGATTCCGGGAGTCGGTTCAGCCCGTCCGGACCGGCGACCCAGCAGGCAGCGGCGCCGTCCGTCAGCGGCGACGAATTTCCAGCCGTCAGGGTCCCGCGGTTCCCGTCGAAGACCGGCGGCAGCGCAGACAAGGCCTGTTCAGATGTGTCGGGGCGGGGCAGGGTGTCGACGTCTGCGCCGAAAGTCCCGGGCGAGACGAGGAGCGGCCTGAAGAACCCCCGTCCGGCCGCCTCCACCGCTCTCAGGTGGCTCGTGGCCGCGTATCGATCCTGCTCCGCTCTCGGGATCTCCCATTCCTTTGCCATCTCTTCGGCATGCTCGCCCATCGACTTACCGGTCGCGCGCTCCTTTACGGCCGGGATTGCGAGACGCACGTCCTTCAGGTGCACGGATCGGACCTGACGCAGCACGGCTGCCGCGCCACGTGCGGATCCTGCCCGACGAATTGCTCGACTCAGGCCCTCTGACAGCCCGATCTGTGTGTTCGACATCGAGTCGACCCCGCCGCACAACGCGAGCTCCCCGTGACCCGTGCGGATCGACGTGGCGGCCTGCGTGGCCGCGGCGAGGCTCGTGGCGCACTGCTGAACCACCGACTGCGCCGGGACGTGCGGATCCAGTCCCGCGTCCAGCCAGACCTCCCGAGCCCAGTTGCTGACGCGCAGATTGGGGATCACCGCGCCCCACAGGACCATGTCCACCTCGCCGGATAGCTCCAGGCCTGTCCCCTTCGGCCCTGCGACGGTTTGCTGCAGAACCGGAACGGACAGCCTCAGCGCATCGAATCGGGAGAGCTCCCGGTCGATCCGGGTAAACGGGCTGCGGAGACCCGGAAGCAGGTACACCGGACGTGGGTCGGGCATGGAAACTCTCTCGTTGTCGCCGGTCGCGGTGAAACGTGAAGTCGCCGGCCGCCGGTGGTTGCCCGACCGCAGCGAGCTGCTGGCGCCAAGTTCGTTCTGCCTGCAAGATGAGAGTCTGACCTGAGGCTCGCCACTCGACCTGCAATGGGCAGCCGGGCGGATCGTCTGCTTACGAAGTCCCGCGTGGCAGGGCCGGGATATTATTATAAACAACGTGAAACAGATGATGCTAAAAAGATATAATACCGATGTTTCGCCACGTGTGCGTTTCGCTCCAAGCCCAACGGGATACCTGCACGTCGGGGGTGCGAGGACCGCGCTGTTCAACTACCTGTTCGCCCGCAACCAGGGTGGCAGCTTCCTGCTTCGCATCGAGGATACCGACCGTGAGCGGTCGAGCGACGAAATGACGGGGCAGATCCTGGATGCGATGGAGTGGCTCGGGCTCGAAGTCGACGAGCCGCCGGTTCACCAGGCGGACGGAATCGAGCGGCACCGGGCGGATGTCCAGACTCTGCTGGAAGCTGGCAGGGTATGGCGGTGCTTCGCCGACCAGGACCAACTGGCCGAGGTGAGAGCACAGCTGCGGGAGGAGGGGCGGCCGCTTCGCCGTCATGAAGTCCCGGGGCACAGCGAAGAAGAGACTGCTGCCAGGCTGTCTGCTGGAGAGCCGTTTGCCCTGTTCTACGGGATCCCCGCCGGCGCGACCACGTTCGAAGACATCGTGCACGGGCCGACGACTGTCGAGCATGCACATATGGACGATTTCGTGGTCCTGCGCTCCGACGGCACCCCCGTGTACAATCTGGCAGTCGTTTCCGACGACATCGACATGGGAATTACGCACGTCCTGCGTGGGGACGACCACCTGTCGAACACGCCCAAGCAGGTGCTGATCTACGAGGCCCTCGGCGCGACTCCGCCGTTGTTCGCGCACGTTCCGATGATCCTCGGACCCGACGGAAAGCGCCTCTCGAAACGGCACGGAGCCGCATCCGTCGAGGCGTATCGGGAGGAGGGAATCCTGCCCGAAGCGCTGGTAAACTTCCTCGCCCTGCTCGGCTGGTCGCCTGGAGACGACAGGGAGGTAATGGACCTTCCAGAGCTGGTCGAGGCGTTCTAACTCGACAGGATTCTGAAGAAGAGTTCGGTGTTCGACCCTGAGAAACTCGAGTGGCTGAACGGCAGGCACCTGCAGTTGAAGACAGCCGAGCGCCTGGTGCCCGTGGTACTGGACCTGTTGCCGGACACGGAGCGGGACCGGGCGTCTGCCGAGCGGGAGCGACTGCTCGCGGTGACCGATCTCGTGAAGACTCGAGCCCGGACCGTCGAGTCGATGGCCGACCAGGCTCGGCCGTTCTTTACCCCTCTCGAGAGCCTCCAGTATGACGAGAAGGCCGCGAACAAGCACTGGAAGAACCCGGGAGAGACGAGTGAACGTCTCGCGGCGGCGCGCAGCGAGATCCAGACCGTCCAGCCGTACGACCATGATACGCTGGAGTCGGCGCTGCGAGCGGCGGCCGAGCGTCTGGAAATCGGTGCCGGGAAGCTGTTCCAGCCGTTGAGGCTGGCGCTCATGGGATCGGACGAGAGTCCCGGGATCTTCGACGTTCTCACGCTCCTCGGGAGAGAACGTTCCGTGGAGCGGATCGATCGGGCGCTCGACGCGATCGCCGCGCGAGCTTCGGTGGCGCCGGACGATCCAGCGTGACGGAGTCGTTTTCCCCCCTGGACTTCGAGTGCATGGAGCGAGCCCTGGCCGAAGCGCGTCTCGGGGCGGAGCGCGACGAGGTTCCAGTCGGGGCTGTACTGGTGGCCCCGGATGGAACTGTCTTCGCAGACCACAATCGCACCCGCGAAGCGGCCGACCCAACGGCGCACGCCGAGGTGCGGGTCCTTCGACAGGCAGCCGAGCGCCTGGGCGATTGGCGACTGCTGGATCACACGCTGTACGTCACGCTCGAGCCGTGCGCGATGTGTGCGGGCGCGATCGTCCTGGCGCGGATCCCACGCCTCGTGTTCTCGGCGACCGACCCGAAGGCCGGGATGTGCGGCTCGCTGGACAACCTGGTGCAGGATGAACGGCTGAATCACCACGTGGTCGTGGAATCGGGCCTGCTGCGAGCCGAAGCCTCGACGCTGCTGCGCGACTTCTTCAGCGCGCGTCGCCGGTCGGCCGCCGGCCACCCGGATCCCCGATCGGAGTCAGCCGATGATTGAGCGGTCCCTGGTCCTGGTAGCACCGGAACTGCGTGAGCTGTCCGGCGATTCGCCAGATTGGCCCGGCGGCGCCGGGACCGCGTTCGCTCCGCCGGCCCGGGGTCCCGGAGAGGCGCTCGATGCACGGGTCGTGGCGTTGATACCCCTCGTCTCGCAGGCGGTGGGTGAACCGGAGTTGAACCGGTATCCGGCGCTCCGCATCGTGGCGAACTATGGGGTGGGGACCGACAACCTCGACATCCCGGCCATCCGGTCGCGCGGCATCGAGATCACGAACACTCCGGATGTGCTGACCGATGCCACGGCCGACCTGGCAGTCGCCCTCCTGCTTGCCGCCGCGCGACGGCTACGGGAGGGGCTGGAGCTGGCCCGGGGCGGCGATTGGGACGGCTGGCATCCTACGCAGCTGCTCGGGATGGGACTGCACGGAAAGGTGCTGGGCATTCTCGGCGCCGGGCGGATCGGCGTTGCCACGGCGCGACGCGCTCGAGCGTTCGGGATGGAGATCGTGTACTGGGATCGATCTGCGTCCGTTGAGCTGGAAGCGGAGACGGGCGGCAGGCGCCAGGAGCGGCTCGAAACCCTGCTGGCGATGTCCGACGTGGTGAGCGTGCACGTACCGCTGACAACGGAGACGGAAAAGCTGATCGACGCGGCTCGACTTGCCACGATGAAGCCCGGCTCGATTCTCGTGAATACGGCACGCGGCGCGGTGCTGGACCAGGCTGCGGTGGCCGCGGCCCTTCGGTCGGGCCACCTGGCGGGTGCCGGGCTCGACGTGTTCCTCGATGAGCCGGAGATCCCGGCCGAACTGAGGAATCAGCCGACCTGTTTCGTGCTGCCCCACCTTGGCAGTGCCACGCGGGAGGCCCGACAGGCGATGTGGGATCTGGCGGCGGCGAACACGAGAGCGGTCCTGGCCGGGTCGGAACCGCTCACCCCGGTCGCCGGGTGAACCCTGGATCTTCGGGCACTCAGTCCGACGTCTGTCCGCGCCAGCTCTCCTCCGCCCACTGCGGCGAGTCGAAGTCCTTCTTCCCGTAGAACCGCAGCAGCGCGAACAGGAATCCGGCGCCTAGCAGCAGGGACACCCACACCGGGACCCCGTACGCGGTCGGAATATTCCCCAGCAGGATGCCTACCAGGCCCACGACCAGCGCGTACGGCAGCTGCGTCCGGACGTGATCCACGTGATCACAGGCGGACGCCATCGAACTCATTACCGTGGTGTCCGAGATCGGCGAGCAATGGTCGCCGAAGATCGCCCCGGCCAGCACGGAGGCGATCGAGCCGAGCAGGATCACATAGGCCGTTCCAGCCGCTGGATCTACGGTGCCGCCCAGCGCGACTGCAAGCGGGATCACGATCGGAAGCAGGATCCCCATCGTCCCCCAGGACGTCCCGGTGGCGAAAGCGATGGATGCGGCGGTCACGAACACCACGGCTGGAAGAAGCTGCGCCGGGAGGTTCCCCTCCAACAGTCCACTGATGTAGGGGGCCGTTCCGAGGACCTCGGTCACCAGGCCGAGCGACCAGGCGAGGACCAGGATGATCCCGGCGAGGAACATGGCTCGCATTCCACCCACGAGGCCGTCGATCGCCTGGTGCACAGTGAGGATCCGCTGCCCGACCGCGAGAGCGATCGCGACGATGCAGCCCGTGAGAGATCCCCATAACAGGGCATCGAATGCGCTGGCTTCGCCGAAGATCTCCCAGATCGTGCCTGGCCGCCCCAGGTTCGAGCGCCCCTGGAAGTACAGACCGACCAACACCACGAGGACCACGGAGAGGACGGGGAGAACCGCGTTGTACCAGCGCAGCGGAGCTCCCTCCGCGGGCTCCATCTTGTCCGATCCGGCTTCGGACATGAGCATCGCGCCTTCCCTGTACAGGCCCTCGCCCCGCGAGGCGCGTCGCTCAGCCTGCAGCATCGGGCCGAAATCGCGTTGCAGGAGAACGATCAGCCCCACCATCAGCAGAGCCAGCAGCGGATAGAACAGGTATGGGATCGAGTGAATGAAGATCGTGAACGCGTTCGCTGCCCCGAGCGCCTCCGCCAGTTCAGGGGAAGTCCCGGTCTGTGCGGCCGCTGAAGCGAGACCGTCGCCGATCAGCGAAATCTCGAATCCCACCCAGGTGGAAACGAACACGATCGCGGCGACGGGCGCGGCCGTGGAGTCAACGATGTAGGCCAGCTTTTCCCGCGACACCTTCATGCGGTCCGTGATCGGTCGCATGGTATTCCCGACGATCAATGTGTTGGCATAATCGTCGAAAAAGATCGCCAGCCCGCTCAGGTATGTCGCCAGCTGTGCCCGCCGCGGGGTGGTGGCCAGTGGGCGTACCGCTTCAACGATGCCCTGAGTTCCTCCGCTCTTGCTGATGACACCGACCATGCCGCCCAGCAGGAACGAGAACACGAGGATCGCGGCGTGGTCGTAGTTAACCAGGACCGGAGTGATGAACGTGTCGATCGCCCGCATCGTCCCAGTGATCGGATTGAGGCCGGCGAAGACGAACGCCCCGAGCCACACGCCCACGAAAAGAGACGTAACGACTTCCT
Source organism: uncultured Gemmatimonadota bacterium (assembly GCA_942490755.1). Taxonomy (GTDB): domain Bacteria; phylum Gemmatimonadota; class Gemmatimonadetes; order Palauibacterales; family Palauibacteraceae; genus Carthagonibacter. Next base: position 30,980 of record CALNYN010000017.1, on the reverse strand, counting down.
TGAATGCGAGAGCCAGAATGATCGCCAGCAATGGCGGAAGCAGGCTCGTCCAGCCCGGAAGCAGCTTCGGGGAAACCGTGGCGGCCGCCGGTGAGCCCGCGGACGGATCGCCCGTGACGATCGAGAGGGGGAGCTCTTCCCGGCTGTCGATGTGCAGGTCACCGATCGCCAGCGCCCCGTTGCCGGGCTGCAGAACTCCGGCACCGAGTCGTATGCCGTTGGCTCCGATTACCGTGACGCGAACGGCGGAGTCCAGTCCGGGTGCACGGATCGTGAGTTCGAACGGGAGCCCGGCCAGGATGACCAGCGGAGCGTCGACCGCCAGTGAATCGGGGCTCATCTGTTGTGACAGGGGAGGTACGCCGGGTTCCGGCCCCGCGGCGAATGCCGGTGAGACTGCCACTACAAAGGCCGCCAGGGCTCCGACGCCGATGCGCTGCATGGTCCTCCCGTCAGTTCAGAAGACGAACTCATCACGGCCCGGTCCGGCCATGGAAAGGCGGCGGCAAGCTAGGAACGGTGCCCGACCGAGACAAGCGAGTGCCTCTGGGAACCCGCCGGTGAAGGAGTTTCGGGTCCGTGAAATCAGGCCCGTTGATCCGCCGCAACGCGGTCGGTATACTGCGGCGGGCCGGACCCCGAATCCACCGCATTTTCGGTCCCGAGGCCCGTCCGTGCAGGCACATCGAATGCCGTTCAAACTCGATCCCGGCCCCGTTCGGACCAGGGAGGACATACGGAATGACTTCGGAGAAAGCGCAGCAGCTTCTCGACGCGGCAGGTGTGGATGAAGCTTTGCACCGATTGGCGTCGGATATCATGGGGGGCGGCGGCGGAGAGGGGCTGCTGCTCGTCGGAATCCGCCGGCGCGGAGTTCAACTCGCGGCACGCTTGGCGTCGATACTCAGGGACACCGGCGGATTCGACGTCCCGACTGGAAGCCTGGACATCACGCTGTATCGAGACGATCTGCACCAGATCGGGCCCATGCCAATCATCGGGATGACGGAAATTCCCGGTGACATCGACGGCGACCGGGTGGTGATCGTGGACGACGTGCTGTTCACCGGGCGTACGATTCGGGCAGCTCTCCAGGAGCTGGCCGACTTCGGCCGGCCACGCAAGATCGAGCTCTGCGTGCTGGTCGACCGCGGCGGGAGGGAACTCCCGATTCAGGCAGACTACGTGGGCCTGTCCGTGGATGCCTCGGCCCGGGACCTCGTCGAGGTCCGGGTTCCCGAGCTGGACGGGATGTCATCCGTTACGCTCGTCTCCGCAGCGAGGGAGTCATGAACGACAGACGGCCGGACTCCGGGCTGGGCAAGGACCTGATCGGTCTCGAGACGCTGTCGGGCGACACGATCCGCGCCATTCTCGACACGGCAGAGCCGTTCAAGGAGATCAGCGAGCGGGCAATCAAGAAAGTGCCCGTTCTGCGTGGCAAGACGATCGTCAACCTGTTCTTCGAACCTTCGACGCGAACCCGGATATCGTTCGAGTTCGCTGAAAAGCGCCTCGGCGCCGACACCGTGAATGTGGCGGCGAGCGGATCCTCGGTCGTGAAAGGTGAGACGCTCGTAGACACTGCGCGCAACCTCGAGGCAATGCGAATCGACATGGTTGTAATCCGGCACGGATCGTCGGGCGCCGCGCAGTTCCTGGCAGACAGAATTCCCTCGAACGTGATCAACGCCGGCGACGGTCAGCACGAGCATCCGACACAGGGCCTGCTCGACCTCCTGACAATCCGGGATTCATTCGGACGCATCGAAGGTCTCAAGGTCTGCATCGTCGGGGATGTCATTCACTCGCGTGTCGCTCGCTCCAATATCTTCGGTCTGCAGAAGCTGGGGGCCGAGGTGGCCGTATGCGGGCCGAAGAGCCTGATCCCGGCTGCGATCGAGGACCTTGGAGTCCAGGTGTTCACGCACGTTGAAGACGCCATCCAGTGGGCTGACGCCCTGAACGTGCTGCGTCTTCAGCTCGAACGAATGAACGCGGGCTTCATTCCGTCGCTGCGCGAATACAACCGGGTCTACGGGGTGAGTCAGGCGCGGCTCGACAGGGCGCCAGTGGACACCGTGATCCTCCACCCCGGCCCGATGAACCGCGGCGTCGAAATCGATTCTGACGTCGCCGATGGACCGCAGTCGGTGATCCTGCCACAGGTGACGAACGGCGTCGCCGTTCGCATGGCCGTACTCTACTTGCTCGCCGGCGGAGCGCCTGAGCGGGCCGAAGAAGCCAAGAAGGGGGAAGCATGAGCCGGCCCCTGCACATTTTCGGCGGCCGCGTAGTCGATCCCTCGCAGGGACTCGATGGTCCGGCGGCGGTCCTGTTGATCGACGGTCGGATCGAAGCCGTCGGCCCCGGTGTCGAGGCCCCGGACGGGGCGGAGTCGATCGACGCGACAGGCCTCACGGTGTCACCGGGACTTATCGACGTGCACGTCCATCTGCGGGAGCCCGGCGGAGAGCACAAGGAGACGATCGCGACGGGGTCGCGAGCTGCCGCCGCCGGGGGCTTCACGGCCGTCTGCGCGATGCCGAACACCGATCCGCCGATCGATGATCCAGCGGCCGTGGGATATGTCCGAGCGGCCGGGAGGGCGGTGCGGGCCTCCAGAGTCATGCCGATCGGGGCAGCGTCGATCGGCCAGAAGGGCGAGAAGATGACGGAGATCGGTGAGCTCGTCGCAGCCGGCGCGGTGGCCGTTTCCGACGACGGGCACCCGGTCCACGATTCCGGGCTGATGCGGCGTCTCCTGGAGTATTCCCAGACGTTCGACATTCCGGTACTGCAGCATGCGGAGGACCCGGGCCTGACTCCCGGTGGCGTGATGAACGAGGGTGCCGTGGCCACGGCGCTCGGGTTGCGTGGAATCCCGAATGCGGCCGAAGCCGCGATGGTCGCCCGGGATGTGCTGCTCAGCGAGCTCACAGGGGGACACCTGCACGTATGCCACGTGTCTGCCCGCCAGTCGGTAGATCAGTTACTGTGGGCGAAGGAACGAGGGCTTCGGGTCACCGCCGAGGTGACACCGCACCACTTGCTGCTCACCGAGGAGCTCGTGCGTGGGTACAACACCCAGGCGAAAGTGAACCCGCCGCTCCGGGTAGTGGAAGACGTAGACGCCGTGCGCCAGGCATTGATCGAAGGAGTGATCGACATCATCGCCACGGACCACGCTCCGCACCATTACGACGAGAAGGAGCGGGAATTCGATGACGCTCCGTTTGGAATCAATGGGCTCGAGACGGCGTTTTCGCTGTGCATGAAAGCGCTCGTCGAACCGGGGCACATGACTCTTTCCGGCTTGATCGATCGAATGTCGTGCGCCCCGGCGCGGATCATGGGACTCGACACCGGCACATTGCGACCGGGCGCACCGGCGGACATCGTGCTCTATGCGCCCGATGAGTCGTGGACGGTGGATCCGGCACGCTTCTATTCGCGAAGCCGGAATACGCCTCTTGCGGGTTGGGTGCTGCCCGGCAGGATTAGGAGAACGATCGTGAGTGGCGAAACTCGGTTCGAGGCTGAGGGGGACGCATGACCGCGGAGCAGGAAGGACTGAATCTCGTGATACCCGATGCCATTCGCACGCTTCTGGAACGGCGGGCGCAGTATATGGAATGGCTTGCGAAGCTCGACGATCTGGGCGGCAAGTACCGGCCGGAGGTAGCCAAGCGCGTCCGGGCTGACTATCGCGCCCGACTCACCGGGGTCGAAGACGAGCTTCACGGCCACAAGGAGGAACTCGAGTCCTCGCTGTTTACGCGCAAGCAGCAGCTCTCGGAACTCGAGAAGCGCCACGATGTGTGCGCGGCTGAACTCGAAGAAGCTGAGCTTCGTCACCAGGTCGGCGAGTTCGGCGAAGGGGAGTGGGACAACCGCAAAGAATCCCACGAACGTGAGCTTGCGGATGTGGCGAGGGCGCTCGACGGAGAGCGTGAGGCCGTGGCCGAACTCGGGGCAGTGCTGCTCCAGGTGACTTCGCCGTCCGAAGCCGCAGCCACACGTCACGTGGAGCCCGGAGCATGGGCGGATCCCGGTCCGGGCAGTCCCCCTCCGGTTGCGGAACCGTCGTCGATCGTCGATGAAGGGCAGGCCGACGCCCTGGACGCAGCCGAGGATGTCCTGGGTGACCTGACAGCCGTGATCGACGAGTCCCCCGAGCCAGAAGAGCAGGTAGTCGAAGTCGTCGAACAGGTCGTCGAGGAGGCGACGCTGACGGAGATTCCGACCTCCGAGAAGCTCGGCGACGGAGAAGAATTTCTGGACGAGCTCGAATTCCTGGAGTCTCTCAGCCTCGACGATCCGGAGAGCTTCGATGCCGTGTCGAAGATGCTGGAAGAGGAAGGCGAGCAGTCTGCCGAGGGCGACGCGGACGACAGGGGAGGCGCCGGCTGAAGCGACAGACCCGCGCCCGCCCCGGACGCCGTTCGGGCGCTGTGGGACGAGTCACGGGTTGTGGCGTGTATTGGCCGCGGGAAGCGGCCGGAAGGTCAGTCGCCGAGGCGACTGACGTGGCGTGCCAGGCGCGACTTTCTGCGATCCGCGGTGTTCGACGGGATCACGCCCTTGCCGGCAGCCCGATCGAGAAGCGACACGACGACGCGATACTGCTCGGCCGCTTCAGTCGCGTCTTCCGTGGCGAGCAGCGCTTTGGTCCGTGTCCTGAGCTCCGAGCGAACCGCCCGGTTCCGGTCGCGGCGAACCTGCGACTGACGCAGTCGCTTCTTGGCACTCTTGATGTTCGGCACGTTCTCTATCCTTCGTTGTTCTGGGTCGGCGCAAGAATCAAGAAGTTTAGCCCGACTTCCAACCGGAATCAAGTTCGGAGCGGTTGGTGAATTCGACGTCTACAATTCGGGCCCCAGATTCACCCGTCGGGATCGGTGGCGAATCGTTCGTCGTCGAGCTCGAGCGATTCCAGGGGCCGCTGGACCTGCTTCTGCACCTGATCCGGTCGCAGGACATCGACGTGTTCGATATTCCGATCGCTCACATCACCGCCCAGTTCCGCGCGGCGATCGAGCACGGTCTGGACGAGATGCCGCTCGAACGCGCCGGCGAGTTCATCGAAATGTCGGCCACGCTGATCAGGATCAAGGCTCAGCTGCTGCTCCCGAGACCCGAAAAGCTCGAATGGGAGGAAGACCCGCGAGCCGAGCTCGTACGCCGGTTGCTCGAGTATGAGCACTTTCAAGATGTGGTGCATGTGCTGCAGACTGCCGAGGCGCAGCGCGGCAGACACATGGGCAAGGGCTTCATCGAAACCCGGCCTCCGCCCGCCGCGTCCAGGTCGGTTCTGCAACTGACGCTGGATGAGCTGTTGCACGCGGCGGCGCATATTCCCGAGCCGCTGCCGCCGATCCATGTACGGGCCCCCTCGTCTACGGTGACGGTTGGGGAAAAAGTGTCGTTGCTGCGACGGTTGATCGGGCGGGCGAAGCGAGTCGCGCTCGACCGGTTGTTCAAGCCCTGGGGCACTCGTGCACACGCCGTTGCCGCGCTGCTGGCGGCTCTGGAGATGGCGAGGCAGCAAGTGGTGCGTATCGAACAGACGAAGCCGTTCTCGCCTATCTGGCTTCTGGCGGTCGGCCGGGGCGGCGAGGAGCCGGACGCAGAGGAGAATTCGTGAAGCCGGAGCAGATCGTCGAAGCGACTCTGTTCGCGAGCCAGACGCCGCTCACACCGGCGGAACTCGCGCGGGCCGATGAAGGATTGTCCGACGCCGATGTGGAACAGGCGATCCAGGTTCTGCGGGAGCGATACGAGGCGAATGAGGCCGCGTTCCAGGTCTATCAGCTGGGAGACGGGTACCAGATCCTGACGCGACCGGAATTTGCGCCGTACCTGGAGCGCTTCGACTCGGTTCCGCGTCCGCCGCATCTGTCGCCCGCCGCCCTGGAATCACTGGCGATCATCGCCTATCGCCAGCCGATCGGTCGAATCGAGATCGAAGACGTTCGGGGAGTCAGCGCGAGTTCGGTCCTGCGGACCCTGCTGGATTGGGAGCTGATCACGGTCGTGGGCCGAGGAGACGGATTGGGTCGACCGCTGCTGTACGGCACGACAGATCGATTTTTGGAGCACTTTGGCCTGAAGGGAATTTCCGATCTTCCGTCCGCGGAGGAGTTGCCGGTCGAGCTCGGAGCGGCGAGGGAGCAGCCGGAGCCCGAGGCTGCGCCAGAGCTGGATCCGGCACCAGGGGCGGAGGCGGAGCCCCCGGCTTTCGGTGTGCCTGTGTCCGACGCACTGACCTGACCGGTTGGAGTCGCGGATGCGCCTTCAAAAGTTTCTGTCCCGGGCCGGCGTGGCGTCGCGGCGGGCATCCGAGAGGCTGATCGCCGAGGGCAGAGTAAGCGTCGATGGGGTGGTCGTCAGTGAGCAGGGGACAAAGGTCGATCCGGCCGCGAGCCTGGTCGAGGTTGACGGTGAGCGGGTCACGATCGCGAGCCCCGAGTGGATCCTGCTGCACAAGCCGCCGATGGTCGTCAGCACGCGAAGTGACCCGCAGGGACGCCAGACGGTGTACGACTTGCTGCCGCCCCAGCACCAGGGCCTGTTTCACGTCGGCAGGCTCGACGTGATGAGTGAAGGCGCGCTGCTGTTCACCAACCAGGGGGACGTCGCGCGGGACCTGCTTCACCCCAGTCACGGTACGGAACGGCGCTATGAAGTGCTGGTCGAACCGCCGATTCCACCGGACTTGCGTGGCAGGCTGGAGTCCGGCGTCGAACTCGAAGATGGGCCGGCCCGGGCGGAGAACGTGACGACCCGGCGAACCCCGGACGGAACGCGTCTGGTGCTGGAACTGACGCTCCGCGAGGGCCGCAACCGGGAAATCCGGCGAATGCTCAGGGCTGTCGATGTGCACATTCGACGGCTCCGTCGGGTCAGTTTCGGACCGATAGAGCTCGGCAAACTGCCGGCTGGAGCCTGGCGGTCTCTGAGTGCAGAGGAAGTCGAAGCTTTGAAAACCACGGGCCAATAGGACCGGATCATGGACATACAGGGCAAGAATATTCTGATTCTCGGTGGCTCCGGACTCGTGGGAATCGCCATCGCCCGCAAGTTGTTGCCTCTTGCTCCCGCGAAGCTCGTGATCGCGGCTCTCCGCCGTGACGAGGCGGACGAAGGGGTCCGGACGCTCGAGGTGGAAGGGTTCGGAAAAGTCGCGGAGCTCGTCCCCGAATGGGGCGACATCTTTCTCCGGGCATCTCGACGCGATGAATCGCGCCGGGAGCTTCTCGCCACCGACGAGGGCCGCGAAGAGATTCTCGATGACCTGTTCGGACACCTGGGTGAGACCGAATTTCGGCGCTCTCTATTGTACGACATCCTCGCGAGACACGAGCCGCAAATCGTCATCGACTGCGTCAACACGGCGACGGCGATCGCCTACCAGGACCTGTTTCGATCCGCCTCCACGACTCGTGAACTGATCCGGAGCGGCGGACATCCCACGGTGGCGGACATCGAGGCGCATCTCACGACGCTGTACCTGCCGCAGCTCATTCGTCACGTGCAGGTTCTGCTGCACGGAATGCGCAAGGCGGGCTCGGATGTCTACCTGAAGGTCGGTACCTCCGGGACCGGCGGAATGGGGCTCAACGTCCCGTTCACGCACTCCGAGGAACGGCCGTCCGCCATGCTGCTCTCGAAGGCGAGCGTTGCGGGGGCGCACTCCTCACTGCTGTTTCTCATGGGGCGCACGCCCGACACGCCGGTCGTAAAGGAAGTGAAGCCGACAGCCGCCGTGGCGTGGAAGCGGATTCGCTACGGGCCCGTGCTGCGGGGCGGGCAGCCGATTCCGAGATTCGATTGCACTGAGCCGCTGTCTCTCGGGGTGGCATTCCAGGACGATGCTCCGGTCCAATGCGACATGACGGCGGAGGCACTGGAATCCGTGTTCCTGGACGCGGGCGAGAACGGCCTGTTCAGCCTGGGAGAGTATGAGACGATTTCGGCGCTCGGGCTGATGGAGGTAATCACGCCCGAGGAGATCGCCGACGCGGTAATCGCTGAAATCCGAGGCCGTCCGACCGGACGGGATATCGTCGGTGCGCTCGACGCCGCGACGATGGGTCCCACCTATCGCGGCGGCGCGATGCGCGAGGTGGCCCTCCGCCACATGGAGGAGCTCGAGGAGCAGCACGGCGTTCGCTCGATCGCATTCGAAATGCTCGGGCCTCCGCGTCTCAGCAAGCTGCTGTTCGAGGCGGAGATCCTGTACCGCCTGTACGGGTCCGTTCGGGATGCGGCCACGCTGGATCCCGAAGTGACCTCTCACCGGGCGTCCGACATGATCTCGTCCGACGCGACACTCCGCTCGGACATCCTGTCGGTCGGGATCCCGATCCTGTTACCTGAGGGAGACCGGGTGCTGCGCGGGCCGCGCCTCGCGTTCCTGCCTGATACGGACGGCGAGCCACCTGATCCGGCGTGGGCGAACCGGGGCTGGGTCGATCTGCGTCCAGTCTCCTGGGAACGCTGGCGCGACAGGTGCTCCAGCTACGTGGAGCGGGTACTCGAGGCCCCGAGCGCCGAGCACGGCTCCGGAGCGGATCTGGATGTCAGGGCGCGCAGCGGAGATGTGCGCCCGGGAGCGCTCGCGGCGTTCGTATTCCGTTACGAAGACGAAGGCGAGAGGATGAAACGCTGATGACTGACGCGGGAGCCGAGCAGGTCGAAACGGTAACCGAGGCCGAGCTGGAGCGGCAGGCCGAGGAGCTGCGCCAGGCGAGCACGGTATTCGGGAAGATCCGTGAATCGGTGGGTTCACGGGTCGTCGGACAAAACGCGATGATGGAGCGCCTGCTGGTCGGCCTGCTGACCGGCGGGCATGTCCTGCTCGAAGGTGTTCCGGGGCTCGCAAAGACGCTGGCGGTGCGGACGCTTGCGGATGCCGTGCACACGACGTTCCGCCGGATTCAGTTCACACCGGACCTGCTGCCGGCGGACCTGATCGGCACCCTGATCTGGGATGAGTCGCAACCGCGAGTTCGTTCCCAAGAAGGGGCCGATCTTCGCCAACCTCGTTCTGGCCGACGAGGTAAACCGCGCCCCGGCGAAGGTGCAGTCGGCACTGCTCGAGGCGATGCAGGAGCGCCAGGTGACGATCGGGGACGCGAGCTATCCGGTACCCGTGCCGTTCCTCGTGCTCGCGACCCAGAATCCGATCGAGCAGGAGGGGACCTATCCGCTGCCGGAAGCCCAGGTCGATCGGTTCATGCTCAAGATCAGGGTGGACTACCCCGAGCGGGAGGAAGAGCGGCAGATCCTGCGACTCATGTCGTCCGACGAGCTGGCCCCGGTAGAAGCCGTCGCCACTCCGGAGGAAATCCTCAGGGCCCGGGCCATGCTCCCGGATATCCGGCTCGACGAACGGGTCGAGAACTACATCCTGGATCTCGTGCGGGCGACCCGCGACGCCGGCGCGATCGATCCCGAGCTGGGTCGCTGGGTCGAATACGGCGCGTCTCCCCCGCGCGTCGATCTTCCTGGCGCGAACGGCGCGGGCTCATGCGTTTCTCGAGGGCCGACCGTTTACCGTTCCAGAGGATGTTCGCGCATTCGCGCTCGACGTGCTCCGGCACCGGATCATGCTCACGTTCGAGGCCGAGGCAGAGCTCATTACCTCGGAGGAGATTCTCGATCGGGTCCTGGCGGCCGTTCCCATTCCCTGATGCCGTTCCGCCTGTTCCGCCGTCGTCCTCCTGATCCTGTACGGACGCTTCCGCCGCCGGATCCGAACGATGTCCGCCGGCTGGAGATTCGCGCCCGGAAGCTGATGGAGAACCGCGCACTCGGGGCATACGATTCCGTCTTCCGCGGACATGGCGTCGAATTCGCCGAAGTCCGGGCCTACCAGCCGGGCGACCCGTTCCAGGCGATCGACTGGAAGGTGACGGCCCGCATGGGTCGGCCGTACGTGAAGAAGTTCGTGGAAGAACGGGAGCTGAGCGTGCTGATCGTGGTCGACGTGTCCGGGTCACTGGGGACCGGGACTCGCGGTCGCACGAAGTACGAGCTCGCGCTGGAAGTCGCCGCGCTTCTGGGCCTTGCCGCCACGCGAAACAATGACCGCGTGGGTCTGTTGCTGTTCAGCGATGGAGTCGAGCGCTGGATCCGACCCCGTCGAGGTCGCGGGAGGCTTCGTCAGCTGCTGCATGTGCTGGTGACCCACGAAGCGCGCGGCCTGGGGACCAATATCGGATTGGCGCTCCGGACCCTGGTCAGGGCGCTCGATACGCGCTCGCTGGTGTTCGTACTCTCCGATTTTCGGGCCCATGACTTCGAGCGGGAACTCGCGGTGGCCGGCAGGAAGCACGACGTGGTGGGGGTCCAGCTCCTGGACCCGTCCGATGAGTCTCTGCCCGGTGCCGGGATCGTGGAAGTCGTGGACCCGGAAACCGGCAGGTCCGGAACTCTGGACCTGGGGGACCACCGGGTGCGAGATCGACTCGAGGAACGGGCAGCCGAGCGGGAAGCGTGGCTCACGGGCGTGTTTCTGAGGGCGGGTTGTGACCGGATCGTGCTCAGGACGGACAGCCCGTACGCCGCGGAGCTGGCCAACTTCTTTGCCCGTCGGGCCCGGGCGCGCCTCCATTGATGCACCCTCCGCGCAGGGCCATCGGTCGGTGTCTTCTGGCGCTGCAGTCATTGTTGCTGTGCGCCGCCCTGGCGCCGATCCAGGTGATGGCCCAGGTCGGATCGGGCGCTGGCTCGGAGCGCGGCGTCGCGGTGATCTCCCCCGACACGGTTCGCGTCGGCGAGGCGTTCGATCTGGGAATTACCGCAGTCTCGTCCGATCGACTTCAGTTTCCGGCCGTCCTGGCACTCCCGGACGAGCTCGAACAGATCGGACCGCCGCGGTCCGCTGGTGATTCGGCCGGGGTATGGAAAGCCGTCTATCCACTAGTGGCCTGGAAGTCGGGCCGCATCGAGTTGCCCGACGTCCGCGTTCCGGTGGTAAGCGCGACGACTGAGCGCGCGCTGGTGGTCCGGCCGCCTTCCGTCGAAGTGAGTTCCGTGCTGCCGCCTGCCGAGGCAGAGCCGCGGCTCCAGCCACCCCGCATGCCGAGCGAGCCCTGGTCGATCCCGTGGCTGTGGCTGCTCGCTTTCGTGCTGGTGGCCGCGCTGGTTCGCGAGGTGGTTCGACGCCGCAGGGCGCCGATACTTCCGCCCGCTGTGCACGAAGCTCCGCCTGTAAATCCGCTCGACGAGGCCCGTGCCTCCCTGCTCGAGCTCCGTGCGCAGGCGCTCGCGGGTGAGGCGCGGACGGATCGGTTCTACGACGGAATCGAGACTGCCGTGCGACAGTACCTGGTTCGAACCCGGAACTGGCCAGCGCAGGCCCCGGTGCGCAGCGCCCTCCGCGGTGGACTCCCGGGACGGGTCGACAGCCTCGGTCCCGTGGTTCAACGGGCGCTCCCGGCCCGGTTCGGAGCCCTCGAGGTGTCGGACGGAACGCTCGTGTCGGATATCGATTCGGTCCTGACATGGCTGGAAACCGAAGAGGCGGCATGAGCGACTTCGGACTCGCCGCCTGGCCGTTCCTCGGTCTCGTTCTGCTGATCCCGCTCGGCATGTGGATCGCCGGACGCCAACGTCGACGATTACCGCTTGCCGGGGCCGGGACGGACCTTCCGCTGTCGCGCGGCGGTGTGTGGGCCCTGTGGCCGACCCTGTTCCGCCTCGGCGCCCTGGTGCTGATCGCGAGCGCGCTGGCCGGCCCGGTGCGTACCGTCCGGAAGGTCGAGCAACGATCGGAGGGTACGACGATCCTCGTCGCGTTCGATGTCTCGAGTTCGATGCTGGCCGAGGACTTCAGGCCCGAGAATCGCCTGGCGGTCGCACGAGACGAGGTGCGGCGATTCGTCGAAGGCCGGGAGGACGACCGTATCGGTCTCGTGGCCTTCGCCGGTGAGGCGTTGACCGTCATTCCGGGCACGCTGGACCACGAGCTCCTGCTCCAGGCAGTCGAGGGCCTGGGTGTCGGGCAGCTCGAAGATGGGACCGCGATCGGTACGGCGCTGGCGACAGCCGTAAACCGTCTCCGGAAGGTCGAAGAGGGATCGCGGGTCGTCGTGTTGCTCACCGACGGAGACAACAACCGGGGGACGATCGACCCGCTGGACGCGGCCGCAGCAGCCGAGGCGCTGGGGGTGCGCGTGTATACGATCGGGGTGGGGCGCGATGGCGTGGCGCCGGTCCCGATCGGACGGACACGATTCGGTTACCAGTACGCGAACATGCCCGTGCAGGTGAATGACGAACTGCTAGACGCGGTGGCGACGCGCACCGGCGGTCTGTATTTCCGGGCGACGGACCCCGAGGCCCTGGCCCGGATTTACGATCGAATCGACGCGCTGGAAACCGCGCCGATCGTGGAAGAACGAACGATTGAGCGTGCCTCGGTGCGGCACGAGCTGGTGATCCTGGCCCTGCTGGCGCTGCTGTTCGAGCTCGCGGGGGCCGCGTTGCGGGGCCGGAGGTCTCTCGGACCATGAGTGGCGGATTCACGGAGGCGATTTTCCTGTCCGGCTGGACGCCGTGGATCGCCGGATTCGCAGCGGCGACCGTCGCGATCGCATTTCGCGGCCTGGCGGCGTATCGGGCACATTCGGACCAGTACCGCCTGGCAGATCCGGCGGTGCTGGAAACCGTCTCGCGTCCGCCTTCAACGGCAAGTGTCGCGATCCGCTTCCTCTTGCTGGCGCTCGGGGTGGGCAGCCTGACCGCCGTCCTCGTCGGTACGAGCGCCGAGCAGAGCGCATCGGAAGCCGGCGCTGGTTTGCACGAGATCGTGCTGGTGCTCGACGCCTCGAACTCCATGCTGGTCGAGGATGTGGCTCCGAGTCGGGTCAGCCTCCAGCGGGCGGTGGCGAGGCGCCTGGTGGGGGAGATCGACGCCCGGTTCGGGGTCGTCTACTTCGCGGGCGGCGGCTACGTCCTGTCACCTCTGACCGAGGATCGGGACGCCACCCTGATGTTTACCGAGACCGTGGATCCGTCGGTCGTCGGACGAGGTGGTACGTCCATGCCTGCGGGGCTGTCGCAGGGGCTCGCCGTGCTGAGCGGTGGCCAGGCTGGTCTGCCGAAAGCCCTGGTGCTTCTGTCCGACGGCGAGGCGACCGCCGGCGATTCCGAGCTCGAGGCAGTGCTCGCCGAAGCCGCTTCGCGCGACATCCCGATCCACACCGTGGGTTTCGGCACGGCTGAGGGCGCCCGGATTCCAATGCCGATCGATCGGGTAGTCGAGCAGGCCGAGTCCGGCCTGCCGATCGTGTCCCGACCGGACCCCGGAGCCGGTGGCCGAGTGTGGTTGCGGGACTCCGAGGGCCAGCCGGTCGTGAGCCGGCTCGAGGAGCCATCCCTGCGCCAGATCGCGGCGGCGACGGGCGGCCTGTATGTGCCGGCGAACGACGCCGGGGTCGACGCGCTGCTTCAGCGACTTCCGAAGCTGGGCGCAGGCAGCAGTTCGAGAGCGACGACCCTCGCCTTGCTGCTGGTCGCGTTCGGCGCTCTGTTCGCGGAAGCCTACCTGTTCAGGCGGGCATGATGACGGGCAAAGTCGGTCCCCGGATTCGATTCGCCGGACTACTGGTCACGGTCCTGCTGCTGGTGGGTTACGCCACCTCGACCTCGCTGCGTTCACAGCAGGTCAGTCCCGACCAGGAACAGACGGGGGGGCCGGTGCGGCTGTGGCAACCCGTTCCCGGGACCGCCGAAGCCGCGTGGATGCTCGAACCCGAGGCGCTCTCGAGGTTGCGCGCTCGGGCGGAGGACGATGGGGCCCCGACCGACTGGCTCGCGCTCGGAGCCGCGCTCCTGCAATCGGGTGACTGGGAAGGTGCGACGCCCCCGCTGCGCCAGGCGCTCGAGACGTCGAGGCCGGAAGGGCGTGAAGATGCGACGTACGACCTCGCCCTGGCACATGCCGTCTCGGGCCACCCGGAGTCGCCCGCGCGGGCCGGCCAGGCCGGTGCGGAGGAAGAGGGAACCCCGCGGGACCGCCTGGTCCGGGCGCGCGACGGCTTCCGAGCCGTATTGCGAGAGAACCCTGGCGCCGAAGACGCCCGCTGGAATCTGGAGCTGGTCCAAAGATGGCTGGACAGCGACGACTCGGGCGGCGGTTCAGGCGACGGGGGTGGTGGGGGCGGTCAGGCCGCGGGCGGTCCACAGTCAGGCGGTGACGGTGGCAACGCGCCGATGACTCCCGAGGAAGCCCAGAGACTGCTGGAAGCTGCTGCCGGGCAGGAGCGGGAGGTCCAATCCCGCCGGCTCGAACGGAACCAGGGCCGCGATCCACGGCTGGAGAAGAACTGGTAGCCGGCCCACGTTCTTATTCCGCACTGCCGGTCGGGTCCTCGATCAGCGGAACGAACATCGCACCCTCAATGTCGGTTGTCACCCATTCTCCGGCCCGCCGTCGAAATCGCCGAATCACCTGGGCCCGCTCACTCCCCACGGGAGCGATGAGCTGCCCATCCACTGCCGTCTGCTCGAGCAGGGCAGGGGGAACCGCGCCGGCCGCGGCGGTGACGATGACCCGGTCGAACGGCGCCTCTTCCGGCCAACCCCGACTGCCATCCCCGAGCCGCAGGCGGACCCTTTCACCATATCCCAGAGCATTGAGAGTCTCGGCGGCCCTGGTATGCAGTGCCGGGACTCGCTCGATCGAGTAGACCTCGCACTCGCATGCCGCCAGGATGGCGGCCTGATAACCGGAACCGGTGCCGATTTCGAGCACGCGCATTCCCGGCCGGTCGATCTGCAGTGCGGCCGTCATGAGAGCTACGATGTAAGGCTGTGAAATCGTGGCGCCATGCCCGATCGGCAGCGCGTGATCCGAGTATGCGGCACGCTGAATCGAGTCGGGAACGAACTCATGGCGAGGAACCACCACCATCGCTTCGAGCACGAGCGGGTCCAGAATTCCTCGTCGCCGGATCTGGCTCTCCACCATGTCGCGGCGAAGTTCTGACGGGTCACGCCGGCCCGGGATCCTCATATCCACCTCCCGTGAGGATCGGCTCCCGGAAAGATGCGGCCTCCCACGCCGTTGCCGCAAAGGCCGGACGGTGTCTAGCTTGGCCTCCATGAACACACCAGCGGCGGAGCGAATTCGCCTGACGCAGTACTCCCGCGGCGCAGGCTGAGCCTGCAAGCTGGGTCCGGAGGACCTGCGTGCCGTCTTGAAGGCTCTCCCCGCCGGGGTAGACGAGAACCTGCTCGTAGGGCTCGAGACCCCGGACGACGCAGCCGTGTATGCGCTCGATGCCGAGCGGGCACTGGTGGTGAGTGTCGACTTCTTCTCGCCACTCGTGGACGATCCGGACGACTTCGGTGCGATCGCGGCCGCAAACGCGCTCAGCGACCTGTACGCGATGGGCGCCCGGCCGGTGCTCGCCCTCAGCCTGCTGGGAACCCCGGCGGGAGTTCTACCCGCCACGGCCGTGGCCGGCATTCTTCGGGGAGCATCAGACACCTGTGCGGAGGCCGGTGTGGTGATTGCCGGTGGACACTCGATCGACGACCCCGAGCCGAAGTTTGGTCTCGTGGCGCTCGGCCTGGTCCACCCCGACCAGGTATTCCGGAAATCAGGTGCGCTGCCTGGAGACTCGATCGTGCTGGGGAAGGCACTCGGAACCGGAGTGGTCGCCACAGCAATCAAGCGTGACCTTGCCGATGCCCCTGCAATCCGCGCAGCCATTCGCTCCATGCGGCAGCTCAACGCTGCTGCGGCGGATCTGCTGGAGGGTCACGAGGTCCACGCGCTGACGGATGTTTCGGGGTTCGGTCTCCTGGGTCACCTGCGAGAGATGTGTGAGGCTTCGAACGTCTCCGCGCGGGTGTTCGGTGGAGCGCCCAGGTACCTGCCGGACGCCGAGCATCTGGCTGATTCGGGCTGCGTACCCGGCGGCACTCGTCGCAACCGCGACTCGATCGAACCTGTCACCTCGTGGGCCGAAGCCGTGCCGGAGACCATACGCACACTGCTGTGCGACGCTCAGACTTCGGGGGGGCTTCTTGCCGCCGTCGCATCGGAAGACGCCTCGGAACTGGTGTCCGAATGGGAATCGGCAGGATACGCCGCCGCGGTCGTAGGGTTATTCGAGTTCCCCGGGCCCGACCTGATCCGAGTCGAGCCCTGATGCCGAAAGCGCCGCTGTCAGGCGGTCGTCTGGCGACCTACTCCTTCAGCGGCGGCCAGGGACTGAGGGGATCAGCCTCACCTCGCCAGCCGCGCAGTCGCTTGCGGACCCCGGTCAACTTCGGTCGCGGAGTCCTGTGTCCCCGGGCCCAGGTGCTCGGTACGAGCAGTACGAGCAGCGTGTAGAACTCGAGCCGACCCAGAAGCATCAAGCCAGACAGGACGATGAGGGCGGAGTTGGTCATCTGTCCGTAGTTGCCCGCCGGTCCTACTTCACCCAGTCCGGGGCCGATGCTCGACAGCGCTGCCAGCGACGCGCTGAGCGCGGTCACGAGGTCGCTTCCGAGGGCCGCCAGGACCGCAGTGCCTATCGCGTGTGTGCCCATGTACATCGCCAGGAAGGCGAGGACTTTGAGTACGAGGTCCTGGCGGATCGGGTGGCCGCCGACGCGCGTGACGATCACTGCCCTGGGATGGAGCACCTTTCGGATCTCCCCCAGCACGTGCTGGGCGACCACCGCGGCCCGGATCATCTTGAAGCCCCCCCCCGTCGAACCTCCCATCCCTCCGACGAACATCAGCCCCAGCAGGAGGGCCTGGAGGAGAACCGGCCAGACAGCGAAGTCGGCGGTTCCGAATCCGGTGGTGCTGTGGATGGAGACCACGCTGAACACTGCATCGCGCGCCAGATCGGTTGACCAGGCACCCCTCGACAGGCCGAGCACCACGAAGCACACGAGGGAAAACAGGATTGCGGACGTGAGGTACCAGCGAAATTCTGCGTTCCGCAGCAGTGCCAGCGGCTTTCCGGAAAGCGCCCGGTAGTGGAGCGTGAAGTTCACGCCAGCAAGGAACATGAACAGGATCGTGACCCACTGGATGGGCGCCGAATAGTATCCCATCGAAGCCGTGCGAGTTGAGAAACCGCCGGTTGCGAGTGCGCTCATCGAATGGTTCAGGGCGTCGAAGAACGACATGCCGAGGACCAGGTACGCGACCATCAGGGCGCCCGTGAGGCCGACGTAGACTCCCCACAGCAGTCTGGCGGTGGTGGCGATGCGGGGCCGGATCTTGTCGGTGGTGATCCCGGGGGCTTCGGCGAAGAAGAGCTGGGCGCCGCCAACCCCGAGCAGGGGGAGAATGGCCACTCCGAGCACGATGATCCCCATGCCGCCGATCCAGTGGCACAAGCTGCGCCACAGAAGAATGCTGGGCGGAAGATCCTCGATGACCGGGAAAATCGTGGCTCCCGTCGTCGTGAACCCAGACACGGATTCGAACAGGGCTCCAGCAACTGAAGGTGCGACCCGGGTGGTAACGAACGGAATCGCGCCGGCAGCAACGATCGCGAGCCACGCCAGGCCGACGACCGTGAGAGCTTCACGCGCGTTGAGTTCCGGGTGCTTCGGCGTTACGACCCACAGAAAGAGGCCCAGCAGTCCCGGGATCACCATCGCCAGCATCCACGCGTGCGTCAGTCCTTCGCGAGTGCCCAGCGCCGCGGCCGGAAGCATGGCCAGGGCCACGGCGATCAGCAGGCCGCCGAGCAGGTGGAAGATGTGACGGTAATTCAAGACTCCCGCCGCTCAGCTCGGGAACAACGTTGTGACATCACTCACGGCATCGGAGAGCGCGAACACGATTGCCTCGTCCCCTGCCTGGAGCCTGTCCGTTCCTCGCGGTATGGTCACATCATTTCCGTGCACGATGGCCGCGAGGATCGCGTGGTCGGGGAAGTCGACTTCCTGGAGCGGACGGTTCGTGAGCGGAGAATCCTTGCTCACCTGGAACGAGATCACCTCGGCGTCGGAATCCTTGAACACCGCCACCCGGTTCACGCTTCCCCGACGCACATAGCGCAGGATCGCGTTCGCCGCACTGATTCGCGGACTGACCGCGGTCTCGAGACCGATACGCCGGGCGAGCGGGAGATAGTCGGTCCGGTTGACCAGCGTAATGATCTGCCTCACGCCCAGGTCGCGGGCGACGAGCGAGGAGATGATGTTCGCCTCGTCTTCCTCGGTCAGTGCGACGAACGCGTCAGTCTCGGCGGCGCCCTCGAACTCCATCAGCTCAACGTCAGTCGCGTCTCCCTGGAGAATCAGGGTGCGCTCCAGCCGCTCGGCGAATTCCCGGGCCATGTCCGGATCGGAAACGAGGATGGTGCCATGCACGCCGTGCTGGTCCAGCAGCCGTGCCAGGTAGAAGGCCTCCCGACTCGGGCCCGCGATCAGCACTCGCCGGAGCTCCGAACGGGAGTGTCCGCTCAACTCGAGAGCCGTCGGGATCTCGTCTTCGGTGGCGACGACGTACACGTGGTCGTGCGCCCGAATCTCGGTGCGGCCGTCCGGGATGATCGTGTCCCCGTCACGTTCGACCGCCACGGCCAGCAGCGCCCGGCCCTGCCTGGCGACCGCCAGTTCACCCAGAGTCCGCCCATCGACCGGCGCTCCCTCGAGCACCGTGAGGCCGATCAACTGGACAGCGCCGCCGGCGAATACTGCGAGGTCCGTTGCGGCGGTGGACTGCAGGAGCCTGAAGGTCTCGACCGCCAGCTCACGTTCCGGGTTGATGAGCACATCCACGCCGAAGCGGCTCGGATAGAGGGCATCGCCCTCCCGATAGAAGTCGGGATTGGAAACGCGAGCCACCTTTACGAGGTTCGGACGGGCCGGAACGGCCATGCAGACGACGAGGTTCACCTCGTCGATGCTCGTGACCGCCAGGAGAAGTCCGGCCGAATCGATGCCGGCTTCCTCGAGTACCAGGGGATTGACACCGCTCCCCTCGACGACCGCCACATCCACGTGTGTTTCGACGTAGTCGAGACGACTGCGATCCACGTCGACCACGACGACATCGTGCCGCTCTTTCGACAGCCGCTCAGCCACGTGGTATCCGACCTCGCCCGCACCTACGATTACGATTCGCATGGAGCCCAATGTTCCGGAGCGCACGGTGCACGGCAAGCAGGGTGTGTCCGGGAGAGTTGCCGAAGGCAGGGGGCGAGGCCAAGATGGGGTCAGGGCCCGTAGCTCAGTTGGTCAGAGCAGCCGACTCATAATCGGTAGGTCGCAGGTTCGAGTCCTGCCGGGCCCATTGCCTCTAGGAAACGTCAAGATGTGGACGGTCGCAGGTTCTTCGCACGCTGCGCGTGCTCAGTGTCTCGCTGCGCTCGACGCCGAGTCCTGCCGGGCCCATTCAACCCGCCAGAAAGATGAACAGCGCCAATACTCCGCTGCAGATCGCCAGCATGAACAAGAAGGCGAGCGCCTGGGATTTTGCTTCCTGCGCTGGGCCGTATGTGGATATCGGGCGCTCGATGCCGCACTGAGGACAGCGGGGAGGTTGGTGCGATAGCTGGTGGCCACATTTCCGGCAGGGCAGCGTATTCATCGGCAACTCCAGTCGGGCAGGGAGGTCTCTCCCTGCCCGAACGTTACCCTCCGATGACTCGGGAGTTCTGCCGTCGAAACCCCGAGTCGTGCCGGTTCAGAAGGCGATCAGACCGGCCCGGAGCTGCATTTCGGTGCCGCTCTCGGTAAATCTCGTGCCCGAGTCAGTGGAAGCGCCCACGGACAGGTATCCGAGATAGGCGCCGACATCGACGGCGAGCCAGCTCGCGATCGGGTACGCGGTGCCGATACCGCCGCCGAATCCCCAGCCGTTCTCACCCAGCCTGCCACTACTGACCCCTCCGTCGAAGGCGAACCAGTTGTAGCTGACGCGGGCGTGGACGTACGGCCTGAGCTTCGTGGTCGGGATGAACAGGGTGTAGCGCGGCTCGAGAAACGCCGACCACTTGTTCAGCCCTTCATCCTGGCCGACCACATCGTGCTTGGTCCAGCTGCCGCCCAGACCCAGTCCGAATCCGCTCGTCCACATGTAGTAGAGCCGCGCTTCGCCGCCGATTCCGTCCTTGTAGGCATCGAATTCCTCTCCCCACAGTGCCGTGAACAGGAACGAAGCCTGGAATCTCAAGCCTGACAGCAGTGATTGGAGCTCCTGGGTTTGCGTGACCTCGACGACGGCCGTGCTGCCGTCGAGCCGGATCACGATCCGCCTCGGACTGTCCCGGGAAAAATGACCGGCAGGTACCTGCTCACACGTCGGAAGGAAGTTCTCCGAGAGCCTCAAATTCAGGAATCGAGCAGCGCCGTCGGGTCTCCGAACCACAACGCAGAATGCCAACCGAGATCCGCGCGTCCCGCGCTACGATGTCGAGCGGAAGCTCGTCGACCCCGACGATTCCGGACGCGCCTGTCGTGCCGATGGGTTGCAGCGCCCGCCGGAGGACGACGCCCACGTCGACGCCGGAAGCCAGGCGCACCTGATTCCTCGACTCTGACGATGAGCGTTCCCGTGGCGCGCTGCGCGGTGGCCGACGTCGGTGCCAGCAGCAGGGCGAAAAGGAAGAAGGAGGCTGTGCCTGCCTTGAACAGGGGCAGGTGTACGAGTCATTCCGAAACCTCCCGATCGCTTCGAATGGGTCCACTCAAGCCGCTCGCGCGGGGCGCCAATGGTTGCCAAACAGGCAGAAATCATACCATCTTCTTCCGCTCGATTTGAACAGGGCTGCCGGCGCGCTCGCGACAGACGCGGGAGGGCCGGCTGTTGCATTCCTGCGACTAGTGAGTCCCGTTCAGCAGCCGGATGCATGTATGCTACTGAAAAATTGTGACTTCCGGCAGGGCACGGACCGGCATTGGTCTTGCTATGTCCGGGTCGAGAGAGAGTTCGACTGACTTACGGTGCACTAAGGAGCCATGGAATGAAGGGTCGAAATACGCTGTACGCCGCCTCGGTCATCGCCTGGGCGCTGACTGCAGCCTGCGGCAGAGACGACGGAGGCGGACCGACGGATCCCCCCGTAGTCCCGGGCGGTCCGACGGCGACGATCACCTCCCCGGCCAACAACAGTTCGTACACGGCGGGTCAGCGAATCGAGTTTCGGGGAACGGCGACGGACGACGAAGACGGAGTGCTTCCGGATGCGTCGCTCGCCTGGTCGTCCAACCGTAATGGTGCCATGGGGACCGGAAGCAGTCTCGACTACAAGGACCTGAGCGTCGGTTCGCACACCATCACGCTCACGGCCACGGATTCTGATGGGCTGAAGGGGAACGCGACGGTCGTCGTGACCGTAAACGAAGTTCCGGTCCTTCCGCCGATTCCGCCGGGCGCCGTGCTGCTCCAGGACGACATGGACGACGAGAACAACGGCGTCGCGAAGACCAACTACACGGGATTCGAGAACTGGAACGTCACCCGTCAGTGTGTGGACCTGCACGGCCCAGGATCGATCGACCCGATGCCCGGCAACGGTCTTTACATCGACATGGACGGGAGCTGCGACACCGCCGGTCGAATGGAGTCGAAGGATGTCTTCAACCTCGAGGTGAAGACCTACAAGCTCGAAATGGTGATCGGCGGCACAAACCAGAACGGGCCGACCGATGATATGACCATCACGCTGGGGGCGTGGTCTCAGACGATCTCGGTTCCGGAGGACCAGCCGTTCACCATCCGCACGTTCACGATCGCGGTTTCGGCGGCTGAGAATGCCAGGCTCGTTCTCGATCATGCAGGCGGAGACATGCAGGGTATTCTGATCGACGCCATCCGGTTGAGCGAGAACTAGCGCTCCGGCGAACTGCCCTGATTGCTGCCAGCGGCCGGCGCTCCACGACGGAGTGCCGGCCGCTCTGCTGTCTGGACCGGTGACACGCTATCTTGTGTCGCGTCGTCTCGCAGGACGGACGTGAGCCCGGGGACTCCCCGCCCGATCAGGAGCAAACCGCCGATGCGCTACACCAGACGAGTGACTGCAACCGTTTCAGTCATCTTCACGGGGTTCGTAGCCGCAGCCAGTGCGGGAGGCCCGGCACCGGTTTACACGCTGCAGCCGTCGGAAGCACCGCTTCGCTACGCGATCGAGACCGAGGGGAGCCAAACGGTGGAAACACCGAACGGCCCGGCGGGAGGTGGCTACGACACGGACGCCGTCCTCCTCCTGTCATTCGGCGGAGAGATCTCGGGCGGGCGTTCGTTCTCCGCCATCTTCGAGTCGTTCGAGTCCACCCTGGAGAGCCAGATGGGGCAGCAGAAGGTGGATGGCACACCGGCCACCAACAAGGTATTCCGGGGCAGCGTCACATCGACTGGCGCCATCACGATGCGAGAGATGCCGGAAGTCACGGTGGGGGCGTACGATCAGGGGAACAGCCTCACGGCGATGTTCCCGGATCGATTTCGACTGGGGAGTTGGGATCGGAACATCTGTGGTGTTCTGTCCGACCCCACCATCCGGGTAGGTCTCTCGCATCGTGTACGATCGTAAGAATGCCTGGTTGGTGGCCGGTGTGCCATCCGCCTTCTGCTGCCCCATCTGGCACTCCCAGTCCGGGCAATGGCGGAGACAGACCCGCCGGATCTCCACCAAGGAGTTGTACGATGTATCGTAGCCGCCCTGTGGACTGCTGTCTGGCCGCGGTCTCGATCGAGCTGCAGCGTGCGGCGCCGGGCTGCAGAGCTGCGGCTGCCGCGAGATGACCGAAGCGGTTGCGGAGCGCTTCGTCTGGTTACATCGACATTTCCCTGATCTCAGGCGGGGAGTCCCCGGGTAAGTCTGTCCCCGCCCCTTGGGATAGCGTGTCTCTCAGGTAACAGAGCGGCCGGCACTCCGTGGTGGCGCAGGCGCGAGCGACAGAGCGCTGGATTCTCGCTCAACCGGGTAAGTCGGTCGAGTTCCGCCCGCGTGATGAGGATGGCCACAACCTATGGCCGCGGGATCGTGAACGTGCGGATGAGCGATGTCCTGCAGCCGGGGTCGTCGAGGACCGCGCCCCCAGCGTGATGGTCATATCATCGGTCGGCCGGGTGTAACCGATCTGTAGGTCTTCACCTCGAGGTTGAACTCCTTCGGCGGTCTCCGCGCTCCCGTCCGTGTCGATGTCTAGCCGTTGCCGAGGCGCGTCGGTCGTCCGAGGCCGTGCGGGTCCACATGACGGAGTGACCGGTTCTCGAATCCCGGATTTCGCGACCGTTATAGGTCGTCCCACATGTGTCGGGCCCCAGCCTCGCGCCCGGCGGGGATCGGCGGACCCGGAATGCGGCAACCATCTTGCGTTTATTCGGCCATCCGGAATCCGTGGCCATGGCGAGATGGATATTGCCGAATACGACGCTCAGGTCGCTGTAGTCGAGGGACTGTACACGTGGCACCATTACGTTGGACGACGGGCGACGGCTGCATCCGGCGCGTCCGTTCGTCGTCCGTCGCGGTACGAAACTCGCTGACGCAGGTGTTGTTGACCGAGTCGCAGTCGGTACCGCCCGGTCCCCGAGGGATCCGTCGGACCTCCGTCGTCGCTGCCGCGGGCCGCCGCAAGCGTATATTTCGGCCATTCAATGGCTGCTAGTACCGTGAAATCGATCGGGGGTCTCGACCCGGACATAGCAAGACGGTGCCGGTGCGACGCGCCGGAGACTGCATTGCATCCGCTGCTGAGACAAGGATGCTCGTCACTGAGGCGACGACCTCCGCGTCTGAAGCGCGCCGGCAGCCGCGTTCAAATCGAGCTGTAGGAGATATTTTCTGCCTGTTTGCAACCGTGCCCCGCGCGAGCGGCGGGCCGGACGAGCGATCGGGCCGGAATGACTCGTACACTGCCCCTGTTGAGCCTCGCTCTTCTCGCCTGCTGCGTCGACGCGGCGCGTGCGCGCGGAGACGCTCATCTCGGAAGTCGAGGATCCAGGCTCCCGGCTTTCGACGTGGCGTGGTCCTCACGCTTGGTAGCGACGATCGGCACGACGCATCGTCGGGGGTGAGGCTTCCGCTTCGGTATCGTGCGCGGGACGCAGTCGGTGGCATTCTGCGGCATTGTATTCGATTCTTATCCGTCGAAGGTACCCGACCGGCCTGCGGGGACCCTAGTGTTGCTCGACGGCGTCGGCGTCGTCGGGCGAGGCCAAGGAACTGCAGTGCTGACGGGCTCGTTCGTATACGGCGCTGTGGGAACATTCGAAGACCCATAAGGATGGATCGGAGGCGGCGGAGCCGAGGTTCCAGCGGGATTGGAGCGGGATGAGACGCTGGATATATTCGTGGGGCAGGACGAGGGATGACAAGTGGTCGGCGTTTCTCCGGAGAGCCGCGCCCGCCATCCCGACCACGAAGCTCAGGCCCTACCGTCCTGGCGCGCGCTCCCAGCTGGTTCGCCGATGGCGGAACTCGGAGACCGGCTGGGGGTGAAGCGGCGCCGCGTCCCCGTCGCGGCGGTCGGCGGTGGAGTCTACTCGGCCTCTCGGTGGGCGCTTCCACCAGTCGGGCGCGAAATTCACCGAAGCAGCCTGAGCTTCTTCTGAATCTGGGCGGCGCTGACTCGCTCGGTCAACCCGGGCGCCGGGGAAGCAATCGGGCGGGGAGAGACCTCCCCTGCTTGGGTTGCGGATAATCGCTGCCTGCATGTGGCCACCAGCACCAACTCGCGCCCGGCCCCCGCCCTCAGTGCGGCACGTGGCGCCGGTCTCCACATACGGCAGCGCAGGCAGATCCCCGGGCGCTCGTGGTGACGGTCTCTGTGGTTAGACCGGGCCCGGCGGGACTCGGCGTCGGCGCGGCGAGACGCGAGCACGCGCAGCGTGCCTGCAGCGCTTCGGACTATGGACGCGGGACTCGAACCTACGACCTACCGGTGGTCGGCAACCAACCAAACTGAGACGCAGTTACAAACGTACTGACGCAAAACCTAGGCATTAGGACGCTGCAAGCGCCGTACCGTACTCCGAGAACATTAGCTGTGTGAGTGGGCGGGTGCCGGTCGCTGAGACGGCTGTCAGCACGATCTCGTCGTGGTCGATGAACAGTCATTCGACTACGTCGGGGCCGCGCGTGGAGCAGTGGGAACAACGTGTCAGTCCGACCGACGTCGGTCTCCTCTGTGGCGGTCCTGGCGTCCGACGAGAGACACTCGTCGTGTCGCATGTGCGTTGCGCGCGTCGGATTTTTCTCACTGGACACGGAGAACTTGTGCCCTGCATCCGAGTCGCTCGGCGTGGATCGTGCTCATCAGCCCAGGTGAAGCGGTCGAGACGCTTCCGGCTCCTGCAGTCCACTGCGGCGGTGTTCGCCGGCGGCGCTATGATCGGCCTCGCGGCGATCGGCTCCCGGTCGATGGACGGACCTGGGTGAACTGGCGGTCGCCAGGCAGGGTCGGGGCGGTCAGCAGCGGAGAGTAGGCGGCGGACGGCCGCACCGGATTCGGAGCGCGGCCGGTGTGCGTGGTCGCCACCGAGACGGCTCGGCGGATTTTGGGCTCCGGCGATGCTGATCCTCGGGAGATACACACTGGCACTGCTGGATTAGCCCCACGCATTATAACACCATCCTCGTTTCCGACCCTGACATGGCGGTGCGAGCTGCAACACACGCTATTGGGGACTTTTGCACCGACGGAGAACCGGCCGCCGGAACCAGTATCGCAGCACTGGGAGGCAGGCGAACATCTCGCTCGTCACCCGGGACTCGGCGCTCGTCAACCGGACCGACGCGCTCTCGCCCGGCCTCGAACGTACGAGTCCCGAGCGGGCTGCGGTCCGCTGCGTGCGTCGGGGAAGGTGAACCGGGCCGGGCCCGGGACTCTGACGCGGAGAGGTGATCTCGTTCCGAAACTAACGGGGTCTCCGCTCGACGGTCGCTCCGGAGTCGATTTCCCGACCGGCGCGTCCTCGCGGCCGTCGTGCACCCGGAGCCCGATGTGATCCCGCGGAACGGGGCGGAAAGCCCTCGTATTCGCTTCTCGAATGCCGTGAGTGATGTCACGACGTTCCCGAGCTGAGTGGCCGGTGTCTTGGACTACCGTCATCTTCCACCTGCTCGGCGGCCTGCTGACCTGGCTCGCGAGCGCAGGCGCTCGCGGGCCAAGCGGAAGCTGGCGATCGCGTCCGGACTGCTCGGCCTGCTTCTGTGGGTCGCGGCGCCGAACACTCGGAACTCAACGCGCGAAGCTCGCGGTCGTCGGCCTCGCGGCTCGCGTCATTGCCTACGACCCTCGGGTACCAGCGTGCCGGGCCTGTTCGAATCCGTGTCGGGACGACGACGGGGCCATATTCCCGTCGAGGATCTTTGCATCCAGCGTTCTCCTGTGGCGCTGGCCTGGCGCTGGATCGGCAGTGGGGATTGCTCGGGCGCTCCCCTTGCTCGGCAACTGCTGCCGAAGCCCCGGGATCACCGCCGACAAGATCCGGCGAATGCGACCGGGCTGTGGGGAGTCTCGACTGCGAACGCCTGATGGCGCGTCATTTTGTTATTAGATAACACACTCACGACTGCGGCGGGTTCTCCTGGGATTACTATTCGGCGCCCGGCGGGTCACGATCCTGTTCGTATTCCTTGCTGGCCGTCGGCTCCGCCGCTGGCACTGCTGCGGAACGGGATTTCGCTGGTATTCCGCGTCACACTATTATGTTTCCGATGCGTGTGTTTCTCCGACTTGTCCGGAGGTAGTCGTGCGTCTGACGCCCGTGTGTTCAACGTCGTCTCATTCGCGGCCACCGGATTCGGTACGCCCGTATTGGGGCTGGCGGTAGTCCGGAGCCGCGTGGTAGGCGGATTCCGAAAGGTGCTCCATCTAGGCGTGATCGTCACCCGCGTCGGCTTCCGCCGGGACCTCGTGCTCCAGGTCCTGGCCTTCCTGGCGTTGCAATGGGCACCGCGTCGGTACCGCGGTGCGAGCCCTTGGAAACGACACGTGACGCGCTCAGCGCGTCGCGCAGCGCTTGTCGGGAAGCATTGGTAGGACAGCGGCTCGGCGTCGTCGTCTTGTCGCGGCTTGATCCCTGGGTCGGCTCGAGTTCTACGCACGCTGCTCGCTTCTCGTAGAACGCATGAGCCCGGGGACGCAGGACTCCGCGACTGACCGGGGTCCGCGTACGCTGACTGGCGGGGCGAGCCGATCCCGCGGCCGCCGATGAGGTGGGTCGCCAGCCGGCCGGCCAACTGGCGGCGCTTCACGCCTCGACCCGAGTCCGAATTCGGGCCCCGGGGAATCGAACGGCCCCACGACCGCGGCGGCGTAATACCGCTTCCCCATTCGAACACCAGTTCCGAGGAAAAATCTTCCCGTGCGACGGCGGCAAAACCCGCCCGAAGGGGGTGCGCGTCATAGGGCTGTGTACGGTCTCCGGCCGCCCAGGACGGTAGATTCGATCGGTCACGGTTGCGACGGGTACCGGAGTACGCAGCCGGATACAGCAAGATGCTCGGCGTCCGGCAGGTACTAGGCCTTCCGCCGACCCGCGCGGACACGTTTCGCAGGTAGGCCGGAGACCGCCCCGGACATCCGTCCGCGCGCGCGAGATTTCATTTTATCCGCCGCCGCGGCTCGCCAAGTACGTAGACAGACTACCTTCCGGATCGCAGAAGTCGGCACCAGGTAGCGATTGCTGTGGCGACCGCTCCGGTTCCAGCCTTTCCCAGCACGGTGTTTCCGGAATACCTGTTCGAGAGATGCACCAGCCGAGACCGAACTCGGCTCGAGAAGGTAAATCGATCCGTGGCCACCGGCGCTCCCCGAGGGAATCCGGCACGGCCGTGGCGGAAACGCCGGGACTACAGCGAGCGAACCGGCGCGGGCCGAACCCATAGCGCGCGGGTCGCTGAGCGCGTTTGCGCGCGTCACCGAAATCTCATCGAATCGTCGCGGCGAAGAACACTCGCCACCCGCTCGGCATCGAACGTGCGCGACATGTCCGGATGAGCGGGTTCTCGTTGCAGCGAGGCGAGCGCGCGGCGCGGGTCCTCGGACCCAGCTTGCGAGGCTCAGCCGCGAAATGCGGACGGATTCGCTCCGCCGCTGGTGTGTTCATGGGCCAAGTACCCGGACGCGTCCGACGCTGCGACAACGGCGTGGGAGAACCGCATCTTTCCGCGGAACCGATCCTCACGGAGATATGGGGATCGGGCCGTGACCCGCACAAGCCGCGGACCCAGATCCGGCGACGCGGAATCCTGGATTACTCGTGAAAGCGAAGACGATGGCGACGGTTCCTCGCCGCGAGTTCGTGCCCGTCGATTCGGCGTGCCGCATAGCGCTTCCGATCGGAGCACGGCGCCGCGACACATCGTAGCTCTCATGACGGCACTGCAGATCGACCGGCACGCGCAGCGCGTCTCGGATGGCACCGAGTTCCGGTGCATCAGGCCGCCGTCCTGGCGGTATGCGTGCGAGATGATTGAGCGAATCCCGAGCACTTCGCACCAGGGCCGCCGAGAACTCTGCGACCCCGGATGCAAGTGAGAAAGTCCCGCCTGCGGCTCGAGGATGGCGGTCGCGGTTGGCCGGAGGAGGCGCCGTTCACGACCGAATTGGCGGCTGCGACGGCGCGGTTCCCCTGCCCTGCCGGCCGATGGCCCTCGCTCCCCGTGGGGGTGACCGGGCCCAGGTGATCGGGCCGGTACCTGATGTTCGTTCCGCTGATCACGCAGATGGCGGCTGCAGTTCTTCTCCGGCCGCGGATCGCGTGGTAGGCCGGCGGATGAACCTCGCTCCTGCCCGGCGGCGGCTCCCGAAGTCTCGGGTCCTCGGGGGTCATCTTCGCTTCTCACCTGACTGTGTGGCGACACAGCCGCCCCCGCCGCCCCCGTCGCCCGAACCGCCGCCCAGTGGGCGCCCCATCCGGCGGAAATCTTTGGACCAGCTCAGATTGGCGGGCGTCTTCTGCGCCCGGGGTTCTCTCGCGGCTCGGAGAGACCGAGAGCACGATGGAGTTCCTTCTTCCTCCGCCGGCCCGGCCGCTTCCGATTGGCCCGGACGGCAGGACCGGGTCGCGTCGTCGCGCGCCCCCCTCCGGCCCGCGTCTCGGCGCCTGGCGGCCGGTCGCCCGATTGCAGCAGCGCGGCTCCGAGCGTGTCGGTCGAGCCCCCGCCCGGGCGCAGCCTCGGAGTGGGGTTCAATCCCCGCGGCCGCGGACAGACGCGTGCCGGAGCGCGTCTGTTGTGAGCGCGAGCGGCATCGGTGGCGGGGACCCACCAGCAACGGGACCAGTGGTCCGGCGAATCGGGCGGCCTGTGCCCGTCGCTGAACAGGTGGGCTTCCGCGAACAAACGCCGAACGCGACCGGGAAGCAATAAGTCGTCGCTCTCCGAGACTGCTGCGTCACTGAGGTGGCGCGTCGACCCCGTGTTCGCCGGCGTAAAGACCGCCCGTGGCCGCTGCGATCTGGCGCAGGGATGGTTCATCGGGCGGCTCACGACCGGCTGGCATCAGATCTCGCAACCGCGTTCGGCCACCGGCTCCCTCCGGTCGGACCCGCGCTCGGCATGCCGGGTCAACACTGCTCAGCGTGTCCGGCATCGGAATCCGGACGCCTTCAGCCGATGCCGAAACCGGTGGCGGCGGGCTGCTCGCGAGCTTGCCTGGCCGGCAGTCTCCCTCGCCGCGGACGCCAGGGCTTCCTCGGCGGACGCTCGTCCCTGCGACGGCCGCGGGGCATGGACGCTACCACCGCGTCCGGTGGCGGCAGATCCACGTGCGCATCAGCGTGGCGTCTCGTCCTCGGTCGGTGGCGACAGGGCCCGGCCGCCGCCCGCGAGTAGACGGCACCGAAGCGTCGGTCTCCCCGACTGGCGGCCGCCGCCGCCCCCGGCTCCGAGGTCGACCGGCATCGGTTCGGCGTCTCGTGCATCCGGTGCGCCGACCCCGACGCCTGCTGCTCGGCTTTTCGTGCCGATCGGGACGGCAGCAGCTGCCACCCCGGCGCCTGGCGGGATCGCGCTTTTTTCCCGTTGAGAAGGCGGACGGAAGACATTTCAAGGACCGCCGAATCTACTGGTAGGCCGCGGGATCGATGCGCCGCCGCCCCGGAAATCCGGCCCGTCCGGCGGACGAGAAGAACCTCGTGAACCCGCAACTCATGGTCCGACCTTCGGCCCACGGCGGCCTGCGGCTCGGGCGGGATGCGGCGCGCTCGGCCGGCTGTTTCCAGCATCGTCTCGTCGCCCGTACGTTGCGCGTCGCCGCCGCAGCAGCTCGTCATGCCTGCACGAGCATGTTCTGGCGAACCGTGTCTCGGTCGGGAGACCCGTACCGCCGCCCCGATCGCTGCGCGCGCTCCACCTTCGGCGGCCGCCGGCCAGCCGCGTCCCCGCCATAGAGCCGACCTTCCGGGGACGGTTCGCGCGGTCCCGTGTCGGGCTGCCCGGCCGGGCCTGGCCGAGCGCAGGTCGCCGGCGGGGCGACACGGTCGTCGGCGAGACCGCACTAGGCGTGCGACCGCCAGGCGGTTCTCCGACCTGAAGTCGGCCGGTACCGTGCCCTCCGATGCTCGACCTTCCGGACGGTACACCGAACCGGCCAGCGCGCTTCGCGGTGTACAGGGCGCCGAGGCGTCGGCCACGGGGCCCTGCCGCGCCCCGACAGCGCGAGTCCGCCATCCCAGCCCCATTGAAGGCGTTGTCCGGCGATCCCGCGCGCGGGATCGAACGGGGCGAGACCGGCCGGCAAGTCAGAATCTCGCTACTCTTCCGTTTCCGGTACGTCGGGACCGAGTCCGCGAGCGTTCCGTCCGGCACCTCGGGCTCCGGACCGGGCGAGAATCCGCGTTGAGCCACGGACTCACCCCGACCCGGGATTCCCGCCCGGATAGCGCTGCGGACCGGGACTGGCCGGACCGGGTGAGAACCGAGACGCAGTCGCACGTGTCTCGATTCCGTCGTAAAACCGATCCGTCCGCGCCTCACCCGCGAGTGCCGGGCCACGGAAAGCGAGCGAGGTCGTCGAATCCTGGCGGGCGGCGTGCTGGCAGCAAT
>CALNYN010000016.1:0-10442 GCA_942490755.1 uncultured Gemmatimonadota bacterium | reverse complement strand
ACCGCTGATTCGGAATGCACAGGGATGGGGGTGCGGGAGCCGCGAGGGTTTCTTTGCGCCTCAGCTGGTTCAGGCCCCGGCGATCTCGCGTAGCACCCGGCCGGTCAGCACCGGGACCATTGCCCGGCGCCACTCGGCGTCGACCGTGATGTTGGCGAGCGGGTGGCACTGGCGGTATGCCTGGTCCGCGATCGCCTCGATGATCTCGGGATTCAGTTGAGATCCGCGCACCAGATTCTCCACCTTGCCCACCTTGCGGGGATACGAGCCCATGCCCGAGACGTATAGCCGCAGGGCCCGGACCCGGCGTTCGTCATCCAGATCGGCGACTGCGGCAATGTTGGCCAGCGGAAAATCGATCGCCTTCCTCACCCTGAGTTTGCGGAAGGCCCCGCGGGCGCCCGGCGCCGGTGCTGGAAGCCGGATCGCGACCAGGATCTCACCGGGTTCCATCCGCCGATTCCACACCCCGTCTGAGGTGAAGAACTCATCGATCGGCACCCTGCGTCTCTCTGCGTCCAGACCCGCGATTTCGAGCTCGGCGCCGAGTGCACACAACGCGGTGGCGCCATCGGCCGAGTGGGCCGCAACGCAGCGAGTTCCCCCCCGCACGACATGACAGGCGTCGCCGTCCTTCTTGAGGCAGAACCCTAACGACTTCCGCCAGAACCAGGTCTGGTTGTAGTAGGTGCAACGGGTGTCCAGGCAGATGTTGCCGCCGATCGTGCCGGCCCGACGGAGTTGGGGTCCCGAAATCCTGGCGCACGCGTATGCCAGTATCGGCCACCGGGCCAGGACGGCGGAATTTCGACCTACCGCATCCAGGCTTTCCGCCGCCCCGATTCGCAGCGCGCCGTCTTCCTCTTCCTCGAAACCATGGAGTTCCACGACCCGTCGCAATGACACCAGGTGCGCCGGGGTGAACAGGCGATGCTTCATGTTCGGCACGAGATCCGTGCCGCCCGCGATCGGCATTGCGGACGTTCCATGCTCCGACAGCAGAGCGAGGGCGTCAGCGAGACGCTCGGGGCGATGATACTCGTACGGGTGAAGTCGCAGCATGGGCGCCAAGATAGTCGGCGCGCGGCGAGGCACCAACGGGTACCGGAGTCCGGAGTGGATTCGGGACGAGAAAGCGGAGGCGACGGATCAGGCCCGGCGCCTCCGCCCAGAAATCAGCGGTGCGGGTTCTCGCGAGCGTAGTTGTGAGCCGTGATTGCAGAGATCACGTGACAGATCCAGCCGAGCAGGCCGCCCGAGCCGATCCACAAGCCCGGCGTGACGATCAGCCAGAATATGCCCCGCCAGATCTTGCCGTTGTACAACTGTCCCACACCGGGGACAAGAAAGCTCAGAACCGCAGCGGTTCCTGGATTACGCATCGGTCAACTCCTTCCGTGCATCAAATGGCCCGTCGTCGGGCCGTCTCCGATCTCCTTACGGATTTGAGGCCGGCAGTGTTTCGGCGACGTGCTCCAGGAGAGAGGATAGTTCCAGAAGACCTCCCCTGAGATGCGCTTCGGAGTATCCGAATCCGATACGGAAGAACCCCTCGCGACCAAACTGGTCGCCCGGCACGATGAGCGTGCTGTGTTCGACCCGCAGCCGCTCCGCCAGAGTCGCGGAGGGGATCTCCAGGTCGTATCCGACGAGCGCGATCGCGCCCGCGTCTGGCGCCCGGAACCGGAGGATTCCGTCGAAGGAGGCGATCCAGTCGGACAGGATCTCCAGGTGGGCCGCAAGAATGGCACGGGACCGAGCCAGAATCCGCGTCCGAATCGCCGGCTCCAGCGCGGCGGCCGCAAGCCGGTCACTCAGGACTGACGGAGCGATCGTCGTGTAGTCCTTCCGGGCCCACATTTCGTCGCGCCAGTCGCGCCCGGCAACGAGCCACCCGATTCGGAGCCCGGGCAGTCCGTATGCCTTCGAGAGCGATGACGCGACCAGAACACGACTCGACTGTCCCCACGCGGTGGGCGTCACCGGACCGGCCAGTTCGGCTCCGGCATATACCTCGTCCGCAAGGACCCAGGCGCCGACACGCTCTGCGGCCGCCACGATCTCATTCATCGAGTTGGCCGACAGGACCGCACCCGTGGGGTTGTTCGGGTTCGTGACCACGACGAGTCGAGTGCCGGCCTGAATCGCCCCTGTCGCTGCGCCAGGCGCCGGCTGCCAGCCCAGCTGCTCCTCGAGTGGCAACTCCACCACCTCGGCGCCGAGGCCTGCGGCCAGGCCCGGTGTCTGGCCGTAAGTCGGGGTCACGATCACGACCCGATCGCCCGGTTCCACCAGGCGCCAGCAGGCGATGAAGTTCGCTTCGGCGCTGCCACATGTGACCAGCACATTGTCCGCCGTCGCGCCAGGGTAGAGAGCCGCGATCCGCTCCCGCAGCAACGGAGAGCCTTGCGTATGACCGTATCCGAGGCTCGTGTCTGAGGGGTCCAGTCCAGTCAGTCCACGCAGTTCAGCCAGCGTGAACGGCGCCACCCCGCTCTCGGAGAGGTTGTACGTGACTTCGTTCTCCCACAGCGACTGCCAGCGTTCCATTTCGAATCGCGGAATGTCCATCTTCGGCTCCTTGCAGTCGAATCAGCTCTTCAGCCTGTGGGCGAACTGCTCCCGGAGCTTCGTGACCTTGGGCGCGATCACGAACACGCAGTACGGCTGACCGGGATTCTGCGCGAAGAACTCCTGGTGGCCATCCTCGGCGGGCCAGAACGTATGCAGGCGATCGACCTGTGTAACGATCGGCGCTTCGAAGACTTCCTCGGCAGACAACGAGTCCATTACTTCTCGGGCGATGAGCTCCTGCTCGTCATCCTCGGCGAAGATGATCGACCGGTACTGCTCTCCCACGTCGTTTCCCTGGCGATCCTGCGTCGTCGGATCGTGCGTGGCAAAGAAGATCTCGAGAATCTCCCGATATGTGATCACGGCGGGATCAAAGGTCACCTGCACGACTTCTGCGTGACCGGTGTCCCCTGCGCAGACCTGGTCGTAGGTGGGATTCGGCAGGTGTCCGCCCGTGTAGCCGGATACGACCGACTCGACTCCCTCGATCCGGTCGAACACGGCCTCCGTGCACCAGAAACACCCCCCGCCCAACGTGGCCTTCTCCATCGTCTCGTCCTCTCGATCCCCGTTTGTCTGCCGGCATCTGCATTGTGCGTGCTGCCTGATTCCGTCGGCTCGCTCGCGGGCCGGCGTCCGATGGCGCAGTTTCGGCCCCAACGGTCAGTCAGAATCCGAATGCACATCTGAAACGAGGAGCAACATGACACACCGACGGCACGACGGTCGAGCCCCAGACGAACTCAGGCCCGTTTCGTTCGAGCTCGGCGCGGCACCCAACGCGGAGGGATCGTGCCTCATCGCCTTCGGGAATACGCGTGTTCTGTGCACCGCATCAGTGGTCGAAGGCGTTCCGCCGTTCCGCGAGGGCAAGGGAGGCTGGGTCACAGCGGAGTACGCCATGCTCCCACGTTCGACTCATACGAGGACAGACCGGGAGCGCCGCGGCCCGCGGGGCCGGACCCAGGAGATCCAGCGGCTGATCGGGCGGTCGCTCCGGGCCGCCACGGATCTCGTGGCACTCGGCGAGCACACGGTGCTGATCGACTGCGATGTGCTCGGTGCGGATGGTGGCACGCGGACGGCCTCGATCACGGGAGCCTGCGTTGCGCTGCACGAGGCCTGCAGCTGGCTGGTACGCGAAGGTCGGGTCGAGCGCACGGCCCTCGACTGCCTCGTCGCCGCCGTGAGCGTCGGAATCGTGGGCGGAATCGGCTGCCTGGACCTCGATTACCCGGAAGACTCCAGGGCAGACTCCGACTTCAATCTCGTGTCCCTCGAGGACGGACGATTCGTGGAGGTACAGGGAACGGCGGAGCAGAGCCCGTTTTCACGCGACGAACTGAACGAACTCCTGGGACTCGGTGAACAGGGAATTCAGCAGCTGTTTGGCGCGCAGAGACAGGTGATCAATGGTAAGTAGCGGAATTCCAGACACCGGCCTGGAACGACCGGTCGAGCCGGGGCTGCTGATCGAACCTCAGGCGGGAGCCGTGGTGAGTCGGACCGTGCTCAAGCAGCCATCGGGCAGCGTCACACTGTTCGCGTTCGATGAGGGAGAAGGGTTGTCCGAGCACACTACTCCCCACCATGCGCTGATCTACGGGCTCGACGGAGAGGCCGAGATCACGATCGGCTCCACGCCGCATGTCGTGACCCCCGGTCTGGCGTTGCACCTGCCCGCCGATATTCCTCACGCGGTCCGCGCGGTGTCCCCGTTCAAGATGATGCTGGTGATGCTCAAACGTGCGGAGCCCTGACCCGTGTTCTCCGCGGTGAGGCGGTTCATCAAGACGGCAATCCTGTTCCTGTTCGTCGGGCTGGCCTACGGAGCAACGCTGCTGTACCGGAGAGAGATCCTGGGTATCTGGCCTTCACCACATCAGGTGTCGGCGCATGCCCACGTCGTGGGAATCGGATTCGTGATGTTCCTGATCCTCGGGGTCGCGCTGTGGCTGTTCCCGCGCCCCGCCAAGGAAGACGACCGATACCGACCGGAACGGATAGGCATTGCGTGGTGGATCCTCGCGCCGGCGACCGCCACCCGGTTCATCGCGGAGGCG
Organism: uncultured Gemmatimonadota bacterium; assembly: GCA_942490755.1. Lineage (GTDB taxonomy): Bacteria > Gemmatimonadota > Gemmatimonadetes > Palauibacterales > Palauibacteraceae > Carthagonibacter. Next base: position 5,805 of record CALNYN010000016.1, on the reverse strand, counting down.
GCTGGGCCCGGGGCACCGGGTGGCTGGCTGGGCTGGACGATCTTCGCTGCCGGTATTGCACAGGTTACCGGTCTGGCCCTGTACTTCCACACGATGTGGCCCCGGATCAGGCCCGTAGGGAGCCATCTCCGGGAAGAAAAGGGCGAGAAATTCTGACGGGTCGTCCGGTCCTCAGACCGTCGTCCTGCCGGCCCGCATGGCCTTCCACATCCGGTCGGGAGTGAACGGAAGCCTGTCCATACGGACGCCGACCGCGTCGTGGATGGCATTGGCGATGGCAGGAAGCGAGGGGTGCAACGGGCCCTCGCCAGCCTCCTTCGCCCCGTACGGCCCCTCGGGGTCGTTCGATTCGACGATCAGCGCCACGAATTCCGGACAGTCGACGGAAGTCGGGATTCGGTAATCCAGCAGCGACGGCGCGTCGTGCAGTCCACCCTCGGGCACTCCCCGTTTCGTAAGCTGCCGCTCCATCATGGCCTCACCGAATCCCATGTAGGCCGAGCCCTCGATCTGCCCCTCGACAAGCATCGGGTTCAGCGCCTTGCCGCAGTCGTGAGCCGCCCAGATCGTCTTCACGTCGACGAAGCCTGTGTCCGGGTCCACCTCGACCTCAGCGACATGCGCCGTGAATGAGTACGCGGGAGATGATCCGATCGTGCCGCCACGGTAGTCGCCGTGTATGTCCTTCGGTGTGTCGTAGTGCCCCACCGCGCCGAGCGTCCCGCTCACGGTTTCGGCCAGCTGGAACGCCTCGGCTACAGGAATCCTCCGGCCGGTCAGTGTCGTTCCCGCGGTCTCCAGCGCCCACCCGCCGGCGAGTCTCACGGCATCCGGCGCGATTCCCCACTCTGCGGCGATCGCCGCCCGAACGGTGGCACCCAGTGTCTCGCACGCCATCCGGGTAGCGTTGCCAACCATCAGCGTCTCCCGGGACGAGTAGGCGCCGAGGTCGACCGGCACGAGATCGGTGTCCGCCGAGACCACGCGTACGTAACTGAGAGGCACTCCGAGTTCTTCGGCGGCGATCGCCGCCATCGTCGAGTCCGAGCCCTGTCCGATCTCGCTCGCGCCGTGGAACACCGTCACTCTGCCCGACCGTTCGACCTGGACCTGGGCGGCGGCCTGCGGCATTCGATTCGGGTAGATCGGGTAATTCGTGCCGCTGATGTAGCAGGAGCCGGCGACTCCGACTCCCCTGCCGTAGGGAAGCTTCCCGAACTTCCGTTTCCAGTCGCTGGCCCGCTCGACAGCATCCAGGCACTGCAGGAAGCCGTTCGACCTGACGGTGAACTCGTTCACGGTCTTGCCGGTGCCCATGAAATTCCGGCGGCGAAGCTCGATCGGGTCGATGCTCAGCCGCTCAGCCACCTTGTCCAGCGAGATCTCGAATGCGAAGCGAGGCTGCACGGACCCGTGCCCGCGCTTCGGGCCGCACGCCGGCTTGTTCGTGTAAACCCTGGTCGACTCGAACCGGTAGGAGCCGATCCGGTAGGGAGCGGTGAGCAGCTGTCCGCTGTAGTACGTGGTAACCAGCCCGAACGAAGCGTACGCTCCGCCGTCGAGCAGAGATCTCGCATCGACCGCCCTGATCTCGCCGTCCCTTGAGGCTCCGACCCGATACCACATGTCGATCGGGTGGCGACCCCGGTGCGAGTAGAACAGCTCCTCTCGCGTGTAGAGAATCTTCACCGGACGGCCGGTCCGCAGCGCCAGCAACGCTACACAGAATTCGAGGTCGAACGGTTCCGACTTCCCGCCGAACGCTCCACCTACGGCTGGCTGGACGACTCTGATCCGGGCGACGTCGAACTCCAGGACCCGGGCGATCTCCCGCTGCAGGTAGTGTGGAACCTGGGTCGAGGACCAGACGGTCAGGATGCCGTTCGCATCGGCCCGGGCCATCGCACAGTGAGGCTCGATCGGCGCGTGCGTCGTGCCGTGGAAGAAGTACTCCCCCTCCACCACGACCTCCGCCCCGTCCATCGCCTCATCCACCGGTCCGAACTCCAGCAGGACATGCTTCGTGACGTTTCCGTTCCGTCCCTCCTTCGTCGGCTCGTGGATCTGGACGGCCGAGGACTCGAGCGCCTCGCGGGGTTCCAGGATCGCCGGGAGTACCTCGTATTCGACGCTGATCGCATCGAGAGCTCGATTGGCGGTTTCCTCGTCTACAGCGGCGACTGCAGCCACGGCGTCGCCAATGTGACGAACCCGGTCCAGCGCGAGGGCATGCTCGTCACGCGTCCATGGAATGATGCCGAACGGCGTGGGCATGTCCGCACCGGTCAACACTGCATGAACGCCATCGAGTGCTTCCGCAGCCGCCGTGTCGATGGCGACGATGCGGGCGTGCGGGTGAGGGCTCCGGAGAATCTTCCCGTGCAGCATCCCGGGAAGGACGAGGTCATCCGTATACACCTCGCGTCCGGTGGACTTGGCGTGCCCTTCGTACCGCCGATTCCGGCGACCGAGCACCGAGTGCTCTCCGGCTTCGAGACCGGCGATCGCCTCGGGGTCCGCCGCCGAGGCTGCCTGAATGGCGTTCAGCTCATCGGGATGCATCCGGTATCCCCCCGGTGCGGATCGCCACCGCAGCCAGCTCCACGGCTTCGAAGATCTTCGTGTAACCCGTGCACCGGCAGAGATTTCCTGATAGAGCTTCCGCTACCTCTTCGCGCGTCGGATCGTCTGTTCCTCGACAGCAGATCCGCGGCGCTGGCCAACATGCCCGGCGTGCAGAAGCCGCATTGCGCGGCACCGGTCAGGTCGAACGCCTCCTGGAGTGGGTGGAGTCCATCGGCTCCGGCCAGACCCTCGACCGTCCTCACGTCGCGCTGTTCGGCTTCCCAGACCGGGAGAATGCAGGACAGAACGGCATCGCCATCCAGCAGAACCGTGCAGGCGCCGCAGTCTCCTTTGTCGCATCCCTGCTTGGATCCGGTCAGGCCGAGCCCGTAGCGAAGAGTCTCCAGGAGCGTGAAATGAACCGGAACCGCCACTTCGTGGAGCTCGCCATTCACTTTCAGAGTCACGATTCGTTTCATTCCACACCTCCAACGAGCTCCGCCGGGGCCGTACCCAGGTCACCGGGAGCGGATCTCCAGGCGGTCCGGTGCGGTATGGCGTCAGTGAGGTTAGACTCGGGCTCTTTCATGGGTCAAGCACGACAGGAGACCATGCGGCATCAGATGACATACCCAGCACCTGCCGTTGTTCGGCGAGTCGTGAAGGTGAGCATGTGCGTCGCGGTGATCCTGCTGCCTCGTGCGGCAGAAGCTCAGCAGTCCGGGGCTGGTTCGGAATTGAACCGGGTACCGATTGACCGCTGGCTCGTTTCTTCGGCTTTCCCCACAGACGGGGGCACTGGTGAGGCACCGCTCACCGGGCCGGGTGAGGAAGGCGTATTGCCGGATCGCGGTCGAGAGCAAGCCGGTTCGGCCTGGACCCTCGTCAGACGAGACGGCCAGAGCGATCTGCGGTTGGATTCGCTGCTGCCCGATCGGGAATCGCCGGTGTTCGTGTATGCGCACTCGTACGTGCGTCTGCCGGTGGACCAGACGATGCTTCTGTCCTGGGGTGGTCTCGGCGACACCACGGTCCGAGTGTGGGTAAACGGGAGATTGCTCAGGGGATCAGAGACGGTGACCCGATCGAGCCGATCGATCGAGGTTACTGTCCCGGTGCGGCTCGGCGGTGGCTGGAACACACTGCTGTTTCAATCCGCCGAACAGGGAGCGAGCTTCGGGCTGGAGGCCGCGCTGGCGGCGACCGACGGTTCCACACAGATCCGTATTCAGGCCTCCCGTCCTCCCGGAGACATCCGCACCGGACCGGCACCCTGGGTCCTGGCAGAGCCAACGCTCCGGCCCACGGGCGGCGTCGCGTGGGCCGGGGACGAGCTGTCCGGCGAACTGATGCTCGAGGTGACGGCCTGGAGTCGCACCCCGATCGACGCGGTCGAAGTCAGACTTCGCGCCAACGGTGCGGACGCGCGAGGAGTCGCCCGGTGGCTGACCCCCGGAACCCCGGCTCCAGTCAGCCTGTGGCTGTCTTTCGAGGACCTGGAACGAGCGGAGCGCTCGTCAGACGGGGTCGAAGTCGAGTTGAAGTGGCTCGACGAGGAGGTGAAGCAACGTCTCCCGGGACCGACCGGGATCCCCGTTTCGAGTCCGGATTCTCGAGGAATCCGACTGGCCGGGTGGAAAGTCGAGACGGTGCCGACCGGATCGAAGCCGGACAGGATCGGGCCTGCCGGACCGCTGCCGGATGACTCGCGCTGGGTGCTGTCCGGTGAGTGGAAGGTCCCGAAGGCCCTGGCCGGACGAAACCTGTACCTGCGTGCCGTGGGTGCGCCGGGAGACTTCCGGTTGAACGACCGCGCATTCAATGAATCCGATGTGGTTCCGCTGTGTACGAATTGTCGAAAGGGAGAGAAGATCGAGCTCCTTGCCCGCTCCAGCGGACCGTGGAGCAACCTTCCCGTGGTCGTCGAGGACCCTGTCGCCCGGATCCTGCCGTGAGCCTGAATCTGTGATCGCTCGCCTTCCACTGCGCGCCACTGTCGCCTGCTTCGCGCTCGGCGTCTCTCTGTCAGGCTGCTCCGAAGGGAAGGCCGGGGAGGATTCCACGCTCCGGGCGGAGCTCGCATGCGGTCCGGCTGCGGTCGTGGCGATACTTCCGGAGTCGCTCATCGAGGCTTCGGGAATCGCCAGGGATCCGCGCCGCGACGACCTGTTCTGGCTCCATAACGACGGTGGAAGCGAGACCCTTCTGTTCGGCGTCGACACGACCGGGGTCGTCCTCGTTACCGCACGGATCGACAACGTGACGAATCGCGACATCGAGGATGTGGCGATCGGTCGGTGCGGTTCCGACTGGTGTGTGTATCTCGGAGACATCGGCGACAACCGGTCGCGGCGGAGCAGCGTTCAAATCCACGTGATCCCCCTGCCGACTCTGCCAGATTCGGAGCATGGTGCGGCGGAACGACGCGGGGAGATGGATACCATCATCCAGGAGTTGCCGGCGCTTGCCTCCTGGGAGGTCGAATACCCGGACGGACCCAGGGATGCGGAGGGCCTCGTCATCGATGATGCCCGGGGACAGCTGCTGATTGTTTCGAAGGGCCGTCGGAGTGCGGGCGTCGTTCTCTATTCGATCGACCTGGCGGAGTTCGACGAGGACGACCGATCGATCCGGACTCTGACCAGGGTCGGACGGCTGGCGATTCCCGTCGGAGGAAGTACTTCGCAGCTGGTCACGGCGGCGGATCTCTCACCCGATGGAACAATGCTCGCTCTGCGGAGCTACGCGAGCCTTCACTTGCTCCCCTGGTCGGGAGCAGCCCTCCAGGATACGGCTCTCGTGCCGTACTCGGCGCTACTGTTTCTGGCTTTCGAGCCGCAGGGCGAGGGTGTGACGTGGGATGCCGGCGGGGAGTTACTCTACCTGGCGAGTGAAGGGCGAAACGGCCGCCCGCCGCAGCTCAGCCGGATTCGCTGCCGGTCGGATTAGGCCGGGCTTCATCGGCAGACTCCTTCACTGCTGCGCCGTGCGACTCTGTTGTCCGCTGCGGCGACCCGTCTCCTGGCATCGGGGGGCGAACCTGCTCGGGGAGTTGCGAGAGAATCGACTTCGTTTCCTTGCGCAGATCGCTCGTCGGATCGGCTTCCTCGAGTTCCCGCTGAATCTGGTTCAGACTGCGGCGGAATTCCCGCATGGCGCTTCCCAGCGACCGGGCGACCTCGGGCATGCGCTTGGGTCCGAAGAACACCAGGACGACCACGAAGATCACGAGTAGCTCGA
>CALNYN010000015.1:0-141631 GCA_942490755.1 uncultured Gemmatimonadota bacterium | reverse complement strand
GGTAGACCTTCGCTGCTCCCGCATGCCAATCAGATCGCAGCGTGCCTACCTCACCGATGCATGACTCGACTTGATCGAACAGAGCCCTCAAGCGTGGGCGTTTTGCCGCCAGTGCGGTATAAAGAGGTCTGACAGATACCGTACGCAGTTCGGACCAACATCTCCTCCCCGTAGCTCAGCAGGATAGAGCGTCCGCCTCCTAAGCGGAAGGTCGTGAGTTCGAATCTCGCCGGGGAGGCCAATTATCAGAAATACCGGTTGAGCGCGTCCATCCGGTGTTCCGGGCTTCAGTGCGACTACCTGTATTCAGTCTCAGATCAAACGGTTTCCGGTACGCCGCCGTCAGCTTTCCGTCCTTCCAGGTGCAGTTCGATTGTCGGCCCTAAAGTTCGTCTCGGCATCGCTCTCCAGCCAGCCCTGCCGTTGCAAGAACCGGCCGATGCGCTACGCAACCGTGCAGGCCAGTTGGGTGAGCTCGGCACCGTTCGGCGCCTTCACCCAACGGAATCGGAGTACGCCATCGGGGCGCTCAACATGAACCCCATCGAGAAACAGAGTGTGGAAGTGGGTCCTCCGCAATGGGAAGAGCCATCAAGAAGAATCCGAAAAGAACCCCGTCGTTCTTGGCGTCTTGGCGTCCTGGCGCGACAATGATCGTTCCAGGCGGGTTTTTCCTCACTGCGCCACTCGCTCAGGGCGTCGGCCCGGGCTCGGTTTTCGATGAACGGTCAAACCAACATGACGACGATATGGCGCAAGCTCTCGTTCTTGCCGCGCTGGCGGCACATGAAGTCGGTGCATCCGGAGTTCGAGCTCGGCAACGGAACCGGCGTCGGCGCTCCGCGGCACATTTTGTGGCGAGGTAAGGAGGTCGGTCGAACTCTCCCGCTCACCGCCCTCGCGCGACCGAAATTTACCGATTGCTTTATCGTCGCGAGCGGGCCTTCGCTGGCGAGCCAGGACCTTTCGGTCTTGAGGGGGCGCACCTGTATCGGCGTCAATGGCAGTATATGCAAAGCTGAGGAGTCCGGGTTTGCCTTCGACTACCACGTCATCGCCGACCGTAAGTTCGCGGTCGATCGTTTCGAGTTGGTGGAGCGGATTCTGCAGTCGCCAGCCGATTGCCTCTTGAGCTTCCGCGTCCTGAACGAGATCTGTGCGCGACGGGCCGAGTTGTTGGCGCGCGATCGAATATTCTTGCTCTCCGAGATCAATTCGCACTACGGCGTGGCGAGGCTCGGTCCTTCCGCGTTCCGGCGCTGGGCGGCCCAACAGACGGACTTGTTGATTCCCGACGATGGGTGCTTGCCCCGACTCGCGGCCCGGCATCCGCACCGGGTCGGCTTCAGTCGGCGCCTCGATATGGGCGTATTCACCGCCCAGACGGTCGCTTTTATCGCGCTTCAGATCGCGTATGCACTCGAATGTCGGCGCGCCTTTCTGCTCGGCGTCGATCTCGGTGGGGACGGCTTCGGACGATTCTACGAGAACGCGAGCAATGCCGCGCCGACCCGGCTCGCTCGTGACCTCGAGCCGTATATTCTGCCTTCGTTCGAGCTGACGGGACGCTTGCGCGAATCGTTCGCGATCTTCAATCTCTCCCCGGACAGTGCCTTGCCCGAGATGTCGATACCGAGGCTGACGCTCGAGCAGGCCATCGAGCTGTGTGACCGGAGTAACTCTGATGAATGCGCCGCGAATCAGTGAGGCAAATCCCATTGACGACGACTCTGACGTGCGGATCTTCGTGGGTGCGCACAAGCACGAGCAGCTGGCGCTCAAGGTTCTCGAATATTCGATCGTGCGCCACACTGATCTCGCTGTCGCGGTGCGCACCGTCGACAACTCTCTGGCGCCGATGCCTGCCGATCCGCGCTACGCGCCGTACACGCGTTTTTCGTATGGCCGCTTCGCGATACCGAAGCTGGTCGGTTATCGCGGCCGCGCCATCTACATGGATTCGGATATGCTCGTCTTTCGCGACATCGCGGAAGTGTGGAACACGCCCTTCGATGGAGCCAAGGTCCTGATCGAGCAGCAGACCGACCGCAGCCGCAAACGGGGGCGCAGTACCGCGTTCATGATGATGGACTGCGCGGCGCTGCGTTGGGACCCGGAAGAGATTATTGCCGGCCTTGGCGTCAAGTACGATTACGAACAGCTCATGTCGATCGATCCGCTTCTCGCGGCGGGCGACCTGCGAGACGGCTTGCCGCTCGGCTGGAACAGTCTCGACCGGGTGAACGACGACACCCGACTGTTGCACTTCACCAGAGTCAGGACACAGCCCTGGGTGTACCCCCTTCATCCCCTCGGACCGCTGTGGACCGCGGAGGTGAAGAGGATGTTGGAGGACGGAGCCCTGACCGCGGCAGAGGTGCGGGCCGAGGTCGATTGCGGTCACGTTCGACCGTCGTTGCTGGTCGAAATCGGGGAGGACGAGACACGGTATGCTGGCGATTTGACCCCGAAGGGTTTGCAGGCGCTCGATCGCAGTGCCGGATTCGTGCCTCACAGGGAACTGCGCGCGTCGATCGAGCGGCGCGAGGCGGCACGTGCCGAGCGCGAACGCGAACTCGATCCGAAGGGGTACGAGTGGAAGGCGCGGTGGCGGCGCTGGGGCAAGTTCTGGCGCCATCCGGTGCGCAACCTGCTCAATCCGCTCTAGTGGGCCATGCGGGCCTACGGCGTCGCGGCGGCTCTCGACTTGGTTCTTCGCTTCATAAGGCGCCGCAAGATCTCACCGAAGCCCTCGGTGATCAGCGCTCTGGTTTCGGCTTCGCCCTGAAACTCCCGGAGTTTGCGCAGATCCTCTGCCGCCAGTGAGAACTGCCCGCGCAGGCAGCGCTGCAGCAGGTGGCGCGCCTCGTCGCGGGCCAGGCCCGATCGGAAGCGCGGCTCGGTGAAATAGCTCGGGTGGCGACTACAGATCTCGATGACGGTTGGGATGAAGGTGTCGAGTTGTGCGGAGAGAGAGCCCGGCGTGTAGTACTTCGTCCACAGCATCTCTGACGTAGTGGCGACGCGAGTCGAGCGCGTCAGGCGCAGGACGAGGTCCATGTCCTCGCGCCGCCGCAGCGCCTCGTCGAAGAGTCCCGCCGCGATCAGTGACTGCTTGCGCCCGCTGATCGCCGGGGTGGCCTTGTAGACGCGGCGATCAAACACCGCGCGCTCGATCGCACTGCTATCGCGCAGGTTGGGGTTATTTCGCGCGGCCGTACGTTTCCGGTTGGCGAGGCGCGGGTAGATCACCTCGAACGAATCTATCAGCACTTCGATTTCGGGGTTCTCTTCGAAATAGCGGTGCAGGTAACTCAGCTTGTGGGGAAGAAATCGATCATCGCTGTCGATGAACGAAATCAACGACGCGCGCGCATCGTGCACGCCGCGGTTGCGCGCCGCGCTCGGGCCGCTGTTCTCAGCTTGCCGGATGGTGCGGATCCTTGGATCGGCGATCGATGCGACCACCTCGACGGTCCGGTCGGACGAGCAGTCGTCGATCACCAGAAGCTCGAAGTCCGAGAAATCCTGCTCCAACACGCTGGCGATGGAGGCGCCGATGCTCTTGGCCCGGTTGTAGGTAGGCATGACGACGGAGATGGCGGGCTCGGGCAAGGAAGCACCTGAACTGCAGTTGGGCCCGGGTGCTGTGGCGCCCCGGGAGAGTCGGTCCAGCGAACGAAGAGCCCTTTCGCTTGCAGCCTCGGATCTAATCGCCGACTGGGTGCAAGTCAAAACAGGCTCGCCGACTCGGCCGCCATGGTCGCGGTACATTCACAAGTATAGGTCGAATAATGGCCCTTCCCCCTCAGGTTCCTCCAGTATTCCGGGGTAACTGGGCAACCCTCCACCCACCGATCAACACGATTCCCGTCTGAATCCTGTCGCCAAAGCCAGGGGATCGACACATGTCGGCGCGACTTTCGCATCGAGGAGGGGGAGAATCCTCTCGATCACCACCTGTTCCTCGATATAGGCGATGATCTGAACAACCTCGCCGCAGCGCTGGCCTCCCCTGCCCCGCCTTTACGGTGGCGCCCGCGCGCAGTATTTGCTGTTCTCTGTTCTGCGCAAATACCCCGTGGAAGCGGGTGAAGTTGACCCGCGGTTTCGGTACCAAAGCCGCCAACCGAACGATGAAATCTAACGGCTCGACAGAATCCCTGAATCGATTTTGAACGGCCAAAGGCTAGCCGCGCCTTACAGGCTCCATCAGAAAGTCTAAAACCGTTCCTTCTTCAATTGGTTCCAGTCAATGCGACTGGCCGAATCCGCGTAGACTATCGCAGCCTCGGAAACCCCACGGAAACCGCCCAGCAGGCGATAGAAATTCCCGCCCTCCGCGTCACTTATAGCACTTTCCTCCATCGCGTCGAGGACCGCCTCGAACCGCGCTTCCAGTTTGGCGATACGCGTCTCGAGCCTCTCTCGTAGGTCGCGCGCGTCGGCCGCCCCTGGCATTTCCGCCCATCGGCGACACCCCTCCTCGATTACGATTCGCCATTCCCGCACGTCGGACATCAAACTCCGCACAAGGACGGCTGCCTGTGGGGACTGCCGGGCTTCGACCAAATCCTGCATGCGGTAAACAAGAACCTGAAGGTCGGCCACGACAGCCTGAATCTCAGCGGGAGCCGCGCCCGGATACTGCCCGGGATCGATCTGGCTCCCCCAGCGCGAGAGCTTGCCGGGAAGAGACTGCAACTCCTGCCAATGATAGGCACGCTTCACGCGTTCCATGGATGTCTTGTCCTCGAATCTCTCCACCGCCATTCGCGAAAGCAGGAACTCACAACTCCGGAAGAACCGGCCCACCATGCTCACGAAAGCCTTCTCCGGACGGGGCGAGCGCAAAATGTAGGACAGGGCCGTGACCACGAGCAGCGCCATCATCGTGAAAAGAAACGCATTGGCCGCCGCCGCAAAATCGTAGGTCTGCTCATTCTGGATCCCGAGCATGTTAAACATCGCAAGGAAGATCGCCGGCCGTCCGATTCCATTTCCATCAAAAAAGTAAGCCGCTGCAAATGCAAAGCCGAAGATCAAGATCCCCAACTGCCAGAAGACCGACAGCGCTGGCATGATAAAAACGAAGGCCACAAGCCCCACCACATAGGCATAGCCGAAGGGTTTCAAGAACGCTGGCCGGATGAATGGCGCCTGCACCAGGACCAACGTGATATTTGGAATGAACTGGTACCAAGAAACATGTCCTGGCGGGTTGACATAGATCCAGATGAGAAAGCCCACCCACATCGAAGCCGTCACCATGATGGCTCCACGAATGCGGTCAGGATCGATCGGCGAAAAACCGAACGGACCGGCGACATCTCCACCGTAGCCATCCCGGCCTGTGCCCGGCCTGTCAGGCTCGTAGCCTTCGATATCGCGGACGCAATCCACAATCACGCCCACTTGGGCATCCAGTTTTTCCAGTTCACTCTTGGTCACCGCCACGGCGGCGCGCGTGAAGTGATCCATCCCGTCAAGGAGCGTCTTGTCGAGGGAGATCGTCACATTACACGACTGCCGGGCCGGCTTCTCGCCACCCAGCACACGACGCGCGTCCTCAAAACGCGCCTGCAACTCGTCAAGCAGGGCCTCTTCGTTCACCAGCACCTGCCTCGTCGATGCCTTCTGGATTTCTGGGAAGCCGGACTTCAATCGGTCAAGAATCTCCAGTGAAGACAGGAGAAGCCGATGTAGCTCCCTCCAATGATGCCGTAGCTCGCGCACCTTGTAGCTCTCAGCCGCTGCCGCGTTCACGGTCTGCTCAAGTTGCACGACCATTTTCCCCGCACGGTCACGCAGTTGCTCCACCGATTCACGTTCGCCCTGATCCGTATCTCTCCCGCCGACCGCACGCTCCCGGTAGCGCACCATAAGCTTCTCGAACGTCCCCATCAGGTCGCCGCTGATCTCCTGCAATGAATCGATGTTTGACCGCGGCCAGATCAGTAGGGACACCACGGTCCAAATGCCGATGCCCATCATCGTCTCCAGCGTCCGGTATGCCGCAAACTGAAAGGCATGCTCGGACGATCCCGGACCGGCCGTGGTGATCATCATCGTGACAAAACCCGCCACAAACCAGAAGTATTGTCCGTTCCGGCCCTGCACCATGTAGGCGATGAAAAAGAGATAGGGAGTGAGCGCGAGGATGAATAGCCACCGGTCCTGCGGAAACAGCGCGAGGTAGAACAACCCGACGACAAACGCGACCAGCGTGCCACAGATGCGATACGCGCTTTTCTGAATCGACTGTCCCGCCGTGGGCAAACTGACGAACGCGATGGAAGTGGCGACCCAGGTCGCGCTCATCCAGTCCATGCTGAGCGCCACGTAATAGCCAATCACGATGGAGACACCGATCTTGATGGCTTCCTTGGCCTTGGTGGAGAGCGGAATCATTCAAACAGGCCTTTCGGTGACGTCCTCAGGAATACAAGCGTGTTCTGCGCGAGAAACAGATCACTCGCGAATCGAAAATGTGATCAAGTGCCGGATCGGAAACGCTTTGCGAGCACACGAATCGAGCCGAGAGAATCTCGCGTTCCTTCACCCACCTGCTCCTTGGTGCCAAGCCCTCGACGAGGACCTGCAGACCCTCGAAGTCACATGTCACAACCAGGTCCTCGAGACGCTGCCCCCCTCCCGCCGCCTCCTCAGAGCCCGCACGCTGAACAAACTCGATATCCATGGCCTTGCTCATCGTATTAACCAACTCAGCCATGCGATGAGGCTTCTTCAGGAAGTCTTCAAACCCGGCTTCGGCGAACGGGTAGCATAACCCGCCTATACCTCCGGCGGCAGCCCCGCATCGCCTCCGTCAGCGTTACCGGTGGGTCGTCGATTTCACCTGAGAAGTGCCCCGGAACGACATTCGAGGGCCTGAATCCCCCCAACCACAGTCCCGCTGATACGCATTTCCCCGTTGCGCCGGCCAGCCGTCACCGTTGCTGCACCGCGAGGGTCGCAGCCCTGGTGGCATCGTTGAGTACCCGCTTCTGGAAGCAAAGGGATTACTCAGCCTTCGGCGTTTCGAGGAAACTGTAAGTGCTTGTGAAGAGGTATTGGTACGCACGCCCAAGTTCACCGCGGCGCCGGGCATGGCTGGTGCCAGCTATGCGACTCTAGGCGAACATGAGAAGGCAAAGAACATTTTTCAGCATCCCAAGGCGCCGTGAATGGCGTTTAGGCGTCCCAACCATGGGTCTGCGCTCTAGTGCGTCATGCGGGAAGTTCGGTTATTCACGGAGCGCCGCTCCCTCAGGGCCAGCCCACAAGCCACGTTGACCGCGTTACACTCGCTGGAATTGGCGACGGCCAGTCCTGCGCTTGCGTGCCTTGCCAACCCGGCTTGTGGACTGGCTGTGGGTTACCGAACTTCCCGCATGGCCCACTACCAAGCCCCCAGTATCGTAGACAACTGGGAGCATTGACTCGGACGCTTGCTCGACAACCCCTATAAGGCCGCGCCCTGCGCACCAGGACCCGGCTTGAACGCGGGATCTTTTCCGGGGCAGTCCGATAGCGGATAGTGCACACTGGGCGATGCTACCTGGCTTCGCCTCAGGCCGGCTCACCCCCGAAATGCGCCCAGAACTCATCCCGTGCATGAGTGCGGGGAAACGGCGTTGCCGGAACGGGAACCTCCAGAAACCGGCACAGAGGCTCCCATCCTTCGGCCACGTCGAACACCAGCAACCGCTCCGACGGAATCGTGGCGCGGACCTTCTGGTTGTTTCGTCGATAGGCCGCGATCGCGGCGTCGCGGTCGGTATGGTCGTCAAAGGTATCCTTTGCGAACCATGCCGACATGGTGGCGAAGATGTCCTGAATATGCGGCGGAAGATCCAGCGTCGGCGCGGTGGTGAAGAATTTCCCGATGGTGCCGTTGAAACTGTTCCACCACACCTCTTCCGGGCGTTCCGTATGCACCACCTTTGCGTCCGGAAAGGCGACAGTGGTTTGCTCCCAGACCGCGGCGCCAGGCCAGTCCACCTGCGCATTGTAGCCATCGAAAACCGCTACCCAGTCGACCTGCTCACCCACCGCGATCGATTTCCAATACGCAGGCTGAGCCGGGTTCTCCATCACCTCGATCATGTGGTGGCAGGGACCGAAACCGAGCTGTTCCAACGCCTGTTTGGTCGACATTGTTCCGGTCCGGCCAAAGCCCGATCCGATTACCTTGAGAGCCATTCGACTGTCCCCTTCAGACTGCAGATAACGCGTTGCCACCCGACATTGCTATTGAAGCAAATTTGGATTCGATCATGCGACCGGTTTAAACGCTCTTCCCGCAAATGTCCATGCCGTTCGCCCCGGCCGATCGGGCGCCGTCCGCCCATGAAACCCAGGTGCGGATGCCCCTTTTTCCGAAGTCAAAGCCCGCATGCCGACCGGCCCGGTTTCAGTTAACTGACCGCTCCGGGCACCAATCCTCGTCAGACGTAGGGGCAGCACTGGCTAAGACGTGTCCTGCCTGTTCAAGCCGCTGGTGGGCCCGCTTTCGGGCAAGCAGGAGTTGCTCTGGCGAAAGCTGGGCGCCCACCCGTTCGCGGTAGCGGCAAGCAAACGCGAATCCCTGCCTGCCTGAGGCGGTAAGCCAGGCATAACTTTCAACCAGGTCCTGCGGAAGTCCATGCCCTTTGAAGGCCAGCACCCCCATGTTGAATTGGGCCTGCGGGTCGCCGGTTTCCGCCAGTGGTCGAAACTCGATCACAGCCTCAAGGTAATTGCCGGAGGTGTAGGCATCGACCCCGTTCTGAAGGCTACTCGCCGGTATCGCCCCAGAGTGAAACGACATCAAGAGCAGTAAGGGAACGGCGCCCATACCTGCGGTGCGACGCCCACCCGAACCGGTTGCAGCGTTGTCGCTCACGCTTTCGGACCCCAAGAATGAGATGATGATATGGTGATTTTCAAACCTTCCGGACGTCCCTTCATGAGTGAGTCGATTGTCCGCCCACTGCCTTTGTCCTTGAGCAGACTCAGCCTCGTCTCCGGCTGGCTCCTGCTGCTGGTCCTGGGGTTGCTGGGCAACGCACCCGGGCAGGCGGCGGACGACTACTCGCGAATCGTGATGATTGGGGACAGCATGTCCGATACGGGCAACCTGTCACGCCGGTCAGGCGGCAAGATTCCTGCCAGCCCACCCTATTTCAAGGGTCGCTTTTCCAACGGCAAAGTGTGGATCGAATATCTTGCTGGCCGGCTCGCGCTGCCTGTCACCAACCGTGCGTACGGCAGCGCCCAGTCCGGCTACGGCAACCTTTCCGGGCGCTATCCGGGCATGCGGACGCAGGTGGATTCGTACCTCCGCAGTCGCTCTGGCCGCGCCGACCCGAGAGCGCTGTATATCGTGTGGGGCGGGGCAAACGATTTTTTCGGCATGACGACAAGCCAATCGGCGGAGCGAACCATCGCTGCCGGCGTGTTAAATATCGTAACCATGGTTTCGCAACTGGCTGTGGCGGGGGCGCGTCAGATTATCGTCATCAACCTGCCGGATCTGGGGCGAATTCCCTATGCCGGCTATGCATCAAGCCCTGCGCCCGCAACCCTGACCCGCTACAGCCGGCAATTCAACAGTCGCCTGGCGCGGGATCTTGCGGCAACGGGTCTGAAGCACACACTGATCGACAGTTTCGCGATACTCCGCTCGGTTCAAGCCAATCCGGGACGTCATGGATTCACTGACGCCGCCGCGCCTGCCTGGCGGGAAAATGCACCCAACCCGAGAATTTCCTGTTTTTCGACGACCGTCACGTGACGACTCGGGGACACCAGGTGTTGGCGCAACTGATCATGGACGCGTCAAGCGTGGCGCCGGCGAAAGCGACGGCGGCAGCCAAGGTTTTTCAACAGCCCAGCGCAAGCGGCCAACCGATCACCCTGGAAGCGGAACATCATCACCAGCGGGTCTCAGCCGGTAGACACAGCTGGGCTCAGAATCGGGATGCGCAAGCCGCAGGGGCGCAATCCATGCAAACCACACCCAACATAGGTGTACTCATCCGGGCTGGCCAAAAAACCCGCGCGCCCCGACTTGACTATCGCATTCGATTCCAGCGACCAGGCACATACTATGTGTGGATCCGCGGTAAGGCCGCCAACGGACGGGATGATTCACTGCACGTGGGCATCGACGGATCGTTGCCCTCAACAGCGGATCGCGTTACCGGCTTCGATCGCATATGGACATGGTCCCGGGACACTCAGGACGGTCCGGTTGCACGCGTCCGGGTTGCCAAAGCCGGTGTCCATACGCTCAATATTTGGATGCGCGAGGACGGTCTGTCGGTGGACCGACTGCTGCTTACCCTCAACAGCAAGTATCGACCGAGCGGGATTGGTCCAGCGGAATCCGTTCGCAAATAGCCTAACTTCCGGGACACAAACGCGAGCAGCACGCGACGCAACGCTTGCCACGACCCCTGATCGATCAATACAATTGCGATAGCCCACCACATTTCGGTCCGCCGCAGTTAAGCGGTCGGATACAGCAAAAAATGAAACCAAGCCCGAGCCGTTAACCACGGAACGGACGGGCGAGAATTGGAAAGCGGATATTGAACACCCGTATCACAAACCTGGTCCGCAGCATCGTATTGGCCGCGGCCTGTGTCGCTGCCGCGCCTGGGCTGGCGTCTGACTATTCAGGCCTGATCGTATTTGGCGACAGCATGTCCGATACCGGCAATCTGTTGGCTTTGACCGGCGGTGTGAACCCGGCCGACCCACCCTATTGGCAGGGCCGCTACTCCAATGGGAATGTGGCCCGAGTTCATGTCTGAGACCGCCACACTGCCACTTAAGAACTTCGCTCACGGAAGCGCCCTCACCGGATACGACAATCTCGACGGTCCCTACCCTGGATTGTTGACCGAGATCGACGACTATGTGGCGGCGAATCCCGCGGGTACCGACCCCGATGCACTGTATGTGATCTGGGCTGGCGCCAACGATTTTTTCGCTTTAGGAGACGCGTCGGGCGCAGACGCCGCCACGGATGTGGCCGTAAACAATATTACAACTGCCGTCCTAAGACTCGTGCAACTCGGCGCCCGGCATATTCTGGTGGGCGATCTTCCAGACCTGGGTTTGATTCCCTACGCGGACGGTCCAAGCGCGCTGGTCCCACCCGCACTTCTGACAACAGGCAGCGCGGAGTTCAATCGCCGGTTGATCCTGTCCCTGTCTAATACCGGTTTCCCTGTGCGCCTGATGGACATCTTTGATTTGACTCAGCGCGTCGCCGCCGATCCAGCGGCCTATGGCTTCGGCAACGCTGAAGACCGGTGTCTGTCGCGCCGGGGCGTGCCCTGTGCGGAACCGGATACCTATTTGTATTGGGACGATCGCCATCCCACCACTGCCGGGCATCGAGTGCTGGCCAGTCATGTGGAATCGATCAGCGGCACGCTGAACCGCAGCCGCTCCACGCCAGGCGTGTTCAATCCGAACACAGCCATGTTTCGCCTCTACAGCGCGGCGGCGGACGAGCCCCCAACCTTCAGGTTCCGATATGGCCAAGCCGGTTGGGTGCCCCTGGCTGGGGACTGGAATGGTGACGGTATCGACACGGTCGGCCTATTCAACACGACTACATCCCGTTTTTTCCTCCGAAACGAAAATTCTACTGGCCCAACGTCCCTCGCGTTTACCTTTGGTCAAGCCAATTGGGTTCCGCTCACTGGTGACTGGAACGGCGACGGCACCGACACCGTCGGCGTGTACAATCCAAACACCGGTCGCTTTTTTTTGCGCAACAGCAACAGCACCGGGGCCAACGACATCACCTTCCGGTTCGAGCAGCCCGGCCTGATACCGATCGCCGGAGACTGGGATGGTGACGGCATTGACAGCATCGGCGTGTACGATCCCAACACCACACGTTTCGCTCTGCGCGACAGCAACTCAGCCGGGCCAGCTTCCTATATGTTTGTGGTCGGTCAACCCGGCCGAATCCCGGTGATGGGCGACTGGGACCGTAACGGGACCGACACCGCCGGCGTTTACAATCCCGCCACGGGGCAATTCGCACTGCGCAATATTCACTTTGGCGGACCGCCCGATGTAGTCGCCCAATTAGGGCCTCCAGGACAATTGCCGATTGCGGGCGACTGGGATGGGCCCGACTTTCCCTAGTGGGCCATGCGGGGAAGTTCGGTAACCCACAGCCAGTCCACAAGCCGGGTTGGCAAGGCACGCGAGCGCAGGACTGGCCGTCGCCAATTCCAGCGAGTGTAACGCGGTCAACGTGGCTTGTGGGCTGGCCCAGAGGGAGCGGCGCTGATGAACCACTAGCTTCGCGCCGGCCTGGCTGACTGTCGCCAGTAGGCGATTTTGTACAGAATCGGCACCAGCGCGAGGCTGACCAAAAGCGAAAAACTGAGCCCGCTGACCACGGTCACCGCAAGCGGGCGCAGCAATTCCGTCCCCTGCCCCCAACCCAGCGCCAATGGCATCATACCGACCACGGTGGTGATGGTGGTCATCAGTATGGGTCTAAGTCGAATCGCGGCCGCCTCCACGATCACCGCATCCCCACCAGCCTGCCTCTGACCGATGGTTTCCACCAGTACAATCGCATTGTTGACGACGATGCCGGCCAGAACGATGAGCCCGAGCCATACCGGCATGGATACGGGCAGTTGGGTGACGTTCAGACCGATGGCAACGCCGATGAGGGAAAATGGGACACTGGCCATGATCACCAGGGGTTTTCGCAGCGACTCATACTGTACGGCCATCACCACCAGAACCAGGAACAAAGCCAGCCCGAGCAGGGTCATGCCGGTGTTACGTCCTTCGCGCAGTGCTTCCATCGCACCCCCATCGTAGAGGGTGTAGCCAGTCGGAAGGGCGAGGTCGGCCAAAGCCTGGCCAATAAGGCGCTCCAGCTCGAGCAGACTGGTGTCCGGATCCAGCCGGCCACCGATCTCCACGATTCGCAGCTGGCTGTCGCGCCGAATCTGCTGTGGCGCGGACTCCAACCGCACCTCCGCCACGTCACCCAACCTGACCCGGCCTCCATCAGAATCCGATCCAGCGACGATCAAGCCTGGTAACTCGCTCAGCTCGGCAAACCGTTCCCAGGGCAGCCGCAGCCGAATGTCGTAACTGCGGGCAGACTCAAGATGGCTTTGCCTCCTCGGCCTCGGGCTCTGCCTGTCCCGCGGTCGGCTTCGACTTCGGAAGCCCGGTCCGCTTCGATTCTCGTCGCCGACTCTCGGCTCGCTTCGTGGGCCGGGCGGGCTTCACGCGCTCCGGAATCTCGCTGGTCGGATCTTCCAGCAACCCCAGTAATTCATCGATACCGATGGATGCCTCGAGGCTGGCCAGGCGCAGCAGCAGCACCTCCAGCTGAATCCGGGGCTGGGAGCTGCGCCGAAACTTCCCGGAGGCCTCGAAGTCGGCCGTGGCAGCAAGCATTCGAAGCAGTTCTTCGACCCGGAACTGTTCTGCCGCCTCCGAAAACGCCTGGCGGGTATCCTCCGGCAACTCCGGTGGGGCGGCCCCGGGATCGAGACGGATCGCCAGCAACAGGCGCAGGGTTTCGCCCAGCCCACGTGCGAATTCCGCCAGGTCGTATCCCTCATCGAGGAGCGCCTGGACATACGGAAACACTGCCGCACGATCACCGGCCCCGGCGATCGAGAAGAACTCCAGGAACTTCTCCTCCTCGACCAGGCCGAGCATGCGCCGCACGTCGTCGAGACGAACGACATCGCCCGAAAACGAGAGAACCTGGTCGAGCAGGGACAACGCGTCGCGCACGCCCCCGTCGGCCCGCCGGGCTATCGGCAGCAACGCAGCATCTTCCGCCTCCACGCCTTCTCGCTGCAGTACCTCCCGCAAGCGCCCGAGCAGGTCGGGCACGGTGACGCGACGGAAGTCGAACCGCTGAACCCGGGACAGAACGGGGGACGCCGACTGCTTGATCTTGTTCGGCTCCGTCGTGGCAAATACGAAGATTACGCGGGGCGGCGGCTCCTCGAGGATCTTGAGCAGCGCGTTCCATGCGTCCCGGGTGAGCATGTGAGCTTCATCGACAATGTAGATCTTGTGGCGATCGTCATCCGACGGAGCGTACATCGCTCGTTCCCTCAGGTCGCGGGCATCGTCCACGCCTCGATTGCTCGCGGCATCGATCTCGACCACGTCGAGCGAGGTCCGCCCGGACCAGATCGACTCGCACGACTCGCAGACCCCGCACGGTTCGCCCCCCTGCCGCTCCGGACAGTTGAGGGCCATGGCCAGTACGCGCGCAGCCGTTGTCTTCCCGATTCCGCGCGGTCCGCAGAACAGGTATGCGTGCCCGGGTCGCCCGTTCTCCACCGCGGCACGAAGAGTCGAGGCGACGTGATCCTGACCGACCAGCTCCGAGAATTGGCGGGGTCGATGGCTGCGTGCGAGTGCGGTTCGATACATGCCGGCCAAGCTACGTCTCGGGCCAGATCGATGAAAGCCGATCGGATGAATTCGGGGGATGCAATAGACCCGGGCTGACCGCGGCGACCTTTACACGCTTACCGCTGCTACCTTCACGGTCCTGACGGGATTCACGCGCGCCGGCCCCGCGGGCCCGGGAACCGATAAGTTATGATCGATCGATAGACGGGTCAAACTTCCTTGGGGCGTACCCCGAAGCATCACGAGTCCTCGGTCCTGAATGCGTCGGGCCAATGCTCGACCAGTGGCGCGCGTCCAGCCGCGAGCGTGACTTCGACGATATCGAACCGGAATTCCAGGCCCTCACCGGGGTGCGTCGCGATCCACCCGGCCGCAGTTCTCGCGAGTCTCCGTCGCTTCGCCGCATTCACGGCCGCCGCGGGGGGGCCACCGGGGCCCAGCCGTCTCGTCTTGACCTCGACGAAGGCGATCGTCTGTCCATCGCGCACGATGAGATCGATCTCGTTGCGGCCCTCTCGCCAGTTTCGATGCAGCAGGCGCATCCCATTCTGCTCCAGCCAGCGCGCGGCGAGATTCTCACCCGTTCTTCCCGTTTCATTCATCGCAGTCGGCGATTCCTGGTTCACGAATCGGCTGACACAAGTGATTTATCGGAGCGATCAACGGGCATTCAACAACGGAGACGGGCTGGCGCAGCCGTCCGATTCAGATCGAAAGGCGCCTCGTCCAGCCCTCTCGGGCGAGCTCGACCATGCCGGCCCAGCCGGCCTCGCTGACGAGACGTGGTACATCCACAGCCTCGCGAAACTGCGGATACACATGGGTAAGCAGGAGGAATTCCGGATCGGCAGTCGCGGCAAGACGTGCCACTGAGGTGGGTGACAGGTGCGTATCGATGGCGTGAGAGTCCGGGAGCGAACACTCACACACGAGCAGCTCCGCGCCGGAGCAGAAGCCGGAAAGAGAATCTGACGGCCCCGTGTCTCCGGTGTACACGATCGTGGTTTCCGGCAGTTCGATCCGAAGCGCGCGACTTTCATCCGTATGTGGAGTCGAGTGCGTTCGCAGCACGACCTCGGCTCCCAGCTCGTCGAACCCGCCGGCCATGGTTTCATGCACCCGGACTTCGAATCCCGGGTCGAGCACGAACTCGCCATACGCCGCAGACAGCCGGCCGAAGAACTCTGCGGTCCCGGGAGGACCCCAGACGTCCAGTGGATCGCTCCGTCTCTCGGGAAGCAGCCCGTAGGTCAGGGCAAACAGAAGCCCGGGGATCTCTCCGGTATGATCCGCGTGGAAATGGGAGATCGCCAGGTCGGTTATCGCTTGCCATGCGCGTCCGGTGCGGGCCATCGCCCGAAGACTCCCGGGTCCGCAGTCGAGCAGAAGTCGGAGCGGGCCGGTCTCCAGCCAGTAGGCGGAACAGGCGCGGTCCGGCTCGGGAACGACCGTCCCGCAGCCGATCACCGTGAACTCGCACGGCTCAGGTCCCAACGACGCTTCGCGCGTCAAGCCACCTGGCCCCGGGGAAGGTCCTTCAGGTCGAGAGCGACCAGCGTGCTTACCCCCGGCTCCTGCATCGTCACGCCGTAGACATGGTCCGCAGCTTCGATGGTGCGGGAATTATGAGTAATCACGATGAACTGGGTCTCGTCCTTGAACTGCTCGAGCATCGCCGTAAACCGGTTGATGTTCGACTCGTCCAGCGGCGCGTCCACTTCGTCCATCACGCAGAACGGGCTCGGTTTGGACA
Source organism: uncultured Gemmatimonadota bacterium (assembly GCA_942490755.1). Lineage (GTDB taxonomy): Bacteria > Gemmatimonadota > Gemmatimonadetes > Palauibacterales > Palauibacteraceae > Carthagonibacter. Next base: position 125,454 of record CALNYN010000015.1, on the reverse strand, counting down.
GGTAGATCGCGAACAGCAGCGCCAGTGCAGTGAGGGCTCTCTCACCTCCCGACAACAAGTGAATTCGCTGTGTTCGCTTGCCACGCGGACTCGCCGAGATCTCGATCGGCGCGTCGAGCGGATCGTCTGGATCCTCGAGCCATACGTCGGCCTCGCCGCCTTCGAACAGCGTGACGAAGATCCGACGAAAGTTCTCCCTGACCTGCTCGAATACCTCCTGAAATGCGACTGAGGCCGCATCGTTGATCCGCTGGATCGAGTCGAGCAAATCTCTGCGTGCGGCCTCCAGGTCCTTCTTCTGCCCGTCGAGAAACTCCAGGCGCTCCCGCTCCTCATCATGCTCCGCTGCTGCGAGGAGGTTCACGGGACCGACGGATACCAGGTGCTGACGGACCTGCTCCAATTCGTGCGCCCATTCATCAGGTGTTCCACTGTCAGGCCGTTCGGTCCGGGCGAGCAGCGACTCAAACTCTTCCTCCCACTCGGCTTCCAGTCGCTCCCGAATGGTCGCACGCAGGCCTCGCATGCGCGTGGCCTCCAGTTCCAGCTCGTGAAGCCGCTCGCTCGAACTGCGCTCGTGTTGCCGCAGCTCTCGCAGATCGGTTTCGCGTCGCTCTACTTCGTTCCGACTCTCATCCAGGACTTCCTGGGCCTTCCGCAGGCCCTCGTCAAGGGTCGAGCGTTCCTCGAACAGCGAATGCAGCACTTCTTCGCTGCCGCCCAGCTCCTGTTGTCCCCGTTCGATTGACGCCTCGAGTTCAGCCCGCTCGCTCTCCAGGCGCCGGTCCCGTTCCTCGAGCTCCTGGCGGGATTCCTCGACCCGCCGGGCTCGCTCGGCGGCCGCCACCGAACGAGCTTCCAGGCGCGCGATATCCAGACGCAGCTGCTGCAGGTTGCTCGCCTCCCGCTCCCAGTCCGCAGTCGCGCGGGCCAGCTCCTCCCTGTGAGCAGTCAACGCAGACTCGATCGCCGCCCTTCGTTCCTCGAGCGCCGCCATCCGTTCCAGGTCCCGTTCCCGCGCCGGGTCCTCGTCCGCGAGACTCTCGCGCAATTCAGAGATCCGGTCGTCCAGTTCTTCCAGCGTCCTGCGGGTCCGATCCAGCCGCTCTGCGATCGCCTCCCGCAGCGCTTCCTGTCGTCGGGCATCAGTCGCCGCAGACTCGAGCTCCAGCTCCGTTGCAGTCGCTCGGTCCGTGAACTCGGCGGCTTCGGCAGCAAGCAAATCGCGGGTCGCACGCAACTCCCCGATCTCCGCCTCCAGGCTCACCTTTCGGTCCGTGAGCTCTGCGAGCTCTGTTCTCCGCCGCAGCACGCCTTTTCCGCCCGACGGCTGTCCCAGCCTGACGGCGCCGAGGCGATCCTGCCCACTGCCGTCAGGCAGAACCCACGGGCCTTCGGCAGGTGAGAAGTCCTGTTCGCCCGGGGAGACACCGGCCAGCAACGAGCGCGCCCATGGAGCCCCGGCACCCTGCACTTCGACCTGATCGATCAGTCCCCCGCCCGCCTGGGTTGGCGACCGGGGGCCAGGATCGAGCGGCAGCAGTACGAGTCCCTCGCCGTCCGTCTGCCGGGCCAGCCAATCGCGAATCTGGAGCACCGCGCCCCAGTTTTCGACTACGACCGCGTGCAACAGGGGCCCGAGGAGGGACTCGACGGCCGCGGCCGAAGCCGCGGGTACGGTGAGGAATTCGGCAAGCACGCCGTGCACTCCGGCTGAAGCATCAGGATCCTGGATCAGCCGTGACACGACACCGGGCAGGTCACGCCCCGACGTCAGCATGGAGGCGAGCGCGCTGGAGCGGGCCGCGACCGGCGCGAGCTCTCCCTCGAGTGCCGTGAGACGATCCCTCAGATCGCTGCCACGTTCCCGGGACTCACGCTCCGCGACCCGTTCCTGGCCGAGCCGGTATTCGAGGCTTGCTCGTGCCGCCTCGGCTACCTCTGCCTTCTGCTGCTGGGCGGCGAGTTCCGAGTTCAGGTTCGTCACCGATTCCTCAGCCACGATCCGGTCCGACAGACGCCGCTCGAGCTCCTTCCGTCGCTCACGATTTCGTTCTTTGAGCGCCTCGCCCGCCGCACCTGTCGAGCCGATCTCTGCCAGCAGGTCCGTCAGGGAATCCCGGGCTGAGCCTTCCGCCCGTTCAAATTCCAGTCGACTCTGGCGGCGTTGTTCCACCGCGGTGGCCAATTCCGCTTCCTCGGCCCTAAGCCGCTGGAGATCCTCATCGACACTCGTGGCCACGTCATTTGCCTCCGACGACTCCGCCACGAGCGATTTTCGACGTTCGTCAAGGCCCCCTCGCTCGAATCTGATCGACTCGATTCGGGCCCGTGCCGCCGTGATGCGCTCGTCGGTCAGGAGTCGCCGCCGTTCGAGCTCTTCCAGACGATTCCGCACTTCCTCCAGCCTGGAGGCCCGGGCGCTCCGATCCTGCTCTCGCTCGACCAGGGCAAGCCTCAGGGCCTGGTGCTCGGTCTCCTTCGTCGCAAGCTGGGCTTCGAGCTCTGGACGTACACGACGAGCGTCAACGAGGCCTGCATCCACCTCACCAAGCCGCCGCTCGAGGGCACGAAGGCGCTCGTCCGCGACGGCTACCTCGAGTTGAAGCCGACGCTCCCGCAACTCTCCAAAGCGCTTCGCACGCCCTTTCTGACGTGCCAGAGACCGGACCTTTGAACCGACCTCGCCGATCACGTCCTCGAGTCGACGCAGGTCCTGCTCAGCCTGTTCCAGCCTGCGAAGCGCCGTGCGACGTCGGTCCTTGTACCGACCGACTTCCGCGGCTTCTTCGAACAGGGATCTGCGCTCCTCTGCCCTGTCGCTGAGGATCGCGTCGATCATCCGTCCTTCGATGATCGAATAAGCGTTCGCCCCCAGGCCCGTGTCCCGGCACAGGTCGTGGATATCGCGGAGACGGACGGTCTGGTCGTTGAGAGAGTAAATGCTCTCGCCCCCGCGCAAGACGGTTCGACCGATTACGACCTCAGGATAGGCGACGGGCAGCACGCCGTCCCTGTTGGAGAGCTCCAGACTCACCTCCGCCCGGTGGATCGGCTTTCGCTGCGACGTCCCCTGGAAGATCGCTTCTTCCATTCGACTGCCACGGATCGCAGATGGACGCTGTTCCCCGAGCACCCAGCGCAGAGCGTCCGAAATGTTCGACTTTCCACATCCGTTGGGGCCGACGATCGCCGTGATTCCGCCGTGGAATTCGACTTTCGTCTTGTCGGCGAACGATTTGAAGCCGTTCAGTGTGAGTGAGCGGATCTTCAACGGGCCCTCCCGCTTCGCGACACGAGCCGGGCAGCCTCTCCTGCATCCTCGATGGCTCGCCCGAGCACCTCCGCGGCCTGTTCCGACTCGAAGGCACCGGCATACACACGGAAACTCGATTCCGGGTCCCTTGCTCCGTCCAGTCTGTATGCCGGGATCCCTGCCTCCTGCAGCTCCTCGACCCGCCGGTCGGCTGACCGGCGTTCCTCGTACGTACCCAACTCGTAGGAGAACCGGACCGGGCGGACATCCCAGGCACGAACCTGCTCCTTCACCCCCGCTTCAACGAGTTCGCGCATGAGTTCCTCTGCTCCCAGTCGATCCTCCCTTGCACCCGCGAGAATCCGGAAATACGTGCGGCCGCGAATCGGTGTCGGCGCAATGACGAAAAGCCATTCCTCAGTGTCCATATCACGGAGCTGCCGATTGGCATCTTCCAGCAGCGCGAAGCTTGCCACGAGTACGGAATACGGGAGTTCCGGTGCCGAAAAGTCGACCGCCACGGGGTCTTCGGTCGGATCGACAACTGACGCATCCGATTCGCCGTCGCGCGGCGGCGTCTGTCCTTGAGTTTCCAACGCGGCCTCAGCCTCCACGACCGCGGGCGTCCCATCGGCCAGGTCGTTTCCGGCTCCCTGGTCGTCGAACGATCCCCAGACCACCCACGCCAGAAGCAATCCGACCGCGACTCCGAGCCACGGGGCCCACGCCGGGACGCTACCTCTCCGCTTCGGGGACTCCGGTTCCGTCCGCTCATCGGGGTCCAGCGTCTCGGCTGACAGCGCCGAATCCGCGTCTTCCATTCCCGTCGACCCCGGCGCGGTACTGTCCGTCGAGGGGCGTTCCACCCGCGCCAGGAGGGGCGCTCCAACAGTAAGCGCGAGGTCTTCCACGTTACCGATCGCGATGCACCCGTCCACCGGCAGGTCGTGGTCCGGGTCGGGCCCTCCATTCGCGTCGAGCGATTCTTCGGCGACGTAGAGCAGCAGCGTGCCGCCGCGATCGGCCACTCGTCGCAGGAGGTTCCGGAACGCCGGGATCTCGCGCAGACGATCCAACGGGAGTGCCGGCGTTCCCGCGGGCAGATACGCGAATGACTGGCGGGGGGCGGATCGGGCGATCGCCGAAACGGTCATCTCCCCGGACAGCGCCGTGGTCAGACCGGGAAGTTCCGCGGCCTCCATGAGTCCGTCCAGCTCGCTACTTCCCGGGATCGTATTGGCAAGAAACGTCCGGCCCCGTCTTCTCCCGACGATGTCAGCCAGGCCGACCGCAACTCCGGCTGCCCACGCCCCGCCGCCACGCTCTCGTACCAGCGCCACCACGGAGGTCCCTTCCGGCAGCCAGTGGGTACCTTCGCCCGGTTCACTGCGTGGCGTCGCTTCGCCGCGCGCCATCGTCGACTCCTCCGGGACTGAGCCGGCCTGGCCCTCAGGAATCGGCATCGATCCCCGTGACCCAGCTTTGCAGCTGCCTTTCTCGCTGCAGTTGCCTGGCCGCGGCTTCCGCCTCTGCCCGAGTCGCGTACGGTCCCACGAGGCCGCGATGCCAGTTCTCTCCAGCCCGGTCTGCGATTGACTGCACCTGGACCGGGAATCCCGCCGCTCCGAGATCCTGCACCAGCGCGTCGATTCCGTCTCGCTGCCGAGCAGAACCCACGATCGCGTAGTAACCGGCCGGAACGCCGGCCGGTTCGTCAGGCTCCGATTCCTGTCGGTCAGCTGTGGCGTCCGCGCCGGGGGCGCCCGGCGCGGGCCGGCCGGGCGAGACTTCCAGGGGACGACGCTCGACCTCGTCGGCGAACACACGGGGCACCGGGGTCCAGCGAATGGGAAGCAGCACAGCGCCTGCCGGTACGTCGAGCGGATCTCCCACGATCTCGCCGTCGCGGCCCACCAGCGACACCGAACCGCCGGATCGCACCATCACGATACCGTTCGGGAGACCGAGCGGCAGATCCGCACTCCATTCTCCGGGAATCGGAACCGTAAGGCCTTCATCTATTTCAATCCTCCAGGTCTGCTCACCGTCAAACGCCAGGAGGTACTCGCCGAACAGGCTCGGTCGAATCTCTACCGGAGACCGGTCAAGGCGGGCGAGCGACCGCTGGGAGAACGAGAATCGGTTGATCGCCACGACCCCAGCGGGATCGCTGACCCCGGCATACAGCTCATGCGACGAAGGCGAAGCAGCGACCGCCGAAATTTCGCCGCCGACATTCACTCTACCTGCTGTCTCCGCTGGTTCCACCGTGAGAACTCGAAGCGCCCGGCTGTCCTCCGAATCTACGAACGCCAGCCTTCGACCCCACGCCGTAACCACGCCCGGCTCGCGGACCGCAACGCTGGACTCACTCGACGGTTCAGCCGCTCCGTGCGGCACGAGCCACAACTCGGGCCCCGGTCGCAACACCGCGATACCGTCCTGCACCACGGCCGCCCAGTCGATCTGGTCGCCGAACTCGTACCGCCAGGCACGATCGGAAAGCACCGCCAGGATCTCTCCACTCGCGTGGCCGACGAACAAGCCTCCCTGATAGGAGGCTGTCCAATTGACATCGTCTCCCTGAAGACGACCGATCTGTTCTACTGCGTCGGCTGCCGGATCAAAGCGTGACACCGTCCCGTCGCCGGAACGCAGGACCACAGAGGTGCCGCCAAGCGAGCGGGCCTCCTCGAACTCCGGGAGCTGCGTGCTGCTCTCCCACGCTGACTCCCCGGGGGTCCGCATCGGTCGGAGATCGGCTGCCGCCCCCGAGGGGTCCAGTACGAGAACGCTCCATGCATCCAGCGTCGACCCGACCACCAGCTCCGTCCCATGAAGCTCAGGAGCCTGGCTGCCGTTCCCGTCGCTCGAGTCGCCACCCCCAACGCAGCCTGTCGTGAAGAGCAGACCCGCGAGGATTTGAAACCCGATGTACTTTCGATGATAACGCGTCAAGTGGCGTGCCTCTGGAATTTTGCGTCTGGCCGAGCCAATACCCACCCCGGACACCCGGCCGCGGCAAACTGTTCAGCCGAACGGCCACCCGCAAGAAAGACCGCCGTCTCGAATCCGATCGCAGCCGAAACGAAGGGAAACCTCAGAAGATCGGTCCGAGGGACACAGACCAGATACTGCGGCCGAAACGGGACCCTCGACCGGGCGCCATCGAGTAATCGACCCTCAGAATGGCGAAGAACAGGTTGGCCCGCACCCCGATCCCGTAGCTGGCGAGTGGCTCACGGTAAAGCACGATGTCCTGACCGGGATCCCGATTCCAGGTCAAAGTCGAGAACCCCGGGGTCCAGGCGACACCGACGTCGAAGAAGACAGCTGCGTCGATCGGGGGGAAGTTCAGTGGCAGCCAGGCGTCCTTGAACCCGTTCAGTACTGGGAACCTGATCTCGGAGTTGAGCAGCAGCATGCTCGAGCCGATGAGCTGCTCCTGCGCCGGACAGAAGAAGTCGAGCATCGTCTCGGCCTTCGACACCTCGCACTCGAGGGCACCATAGGAACCGACATCGTAGCCGCGCAGATAGTACGGTCCACCCCAGGCCAGCTCGAATTCACGAGCATCCTCGGAGCTCGACGTGCCGAACCTCGTGAACGACAGGAAGCGCTGGGCGAACACCAGTGGACCGACCAGCGGCGTATAGTGCCGTACGTCGGCGATGACATCCACCAGGTTCAGGTCCCCTACCGAGGTAGAAAGGCCCAGCTGTAGTCGACGCCCTCCTATCGCCCCCGTGAACCCCCCCAGCGAGTTATCGAACAGGTACCCCAGGGAAGGTTTCACGAATGCTCGAGTCCGTCCGTCGATAGTGAACGAGAAGCTGTTGTTGTTTTCCAGCTCGCTGCCACGCAGTACCAGGTCCGTCGCTATGCTGGAGGCTTCGATATTGAAGTCTACGCGCGAGAACGAACTGAACGGGTACTGGGTCAGAATCCCGACGGACCGGAACTGGTCGCGCTGAAACAGGTCGTATTCTCCGATCAGTCCGGGCCTTCCCGGTACTTCCCCATAGCTCCGACCCCTGTATCGGTAGAACGGGATCTGCTGCGCCGAGACCCCGAAGTTGACCCGGTTCTTCAGATATGTGTACTGCGTCAGAAGTCGAAGATTGTCGAACGAACCCTGGATGTCCCCGGCGATCACCATGTTGTGATTGCCCAGCATGTCCGACAGCGTGATGAACGATCCCCCGTAGACCCCACCCCCGTAGAATCCGCCTGCCTGTGCACCGATTGTCGGGCGCCCGACGATGTCCGGACTCAGGCTGACGTTGTAGTCCCGGTAGGCCAGGGTCGCCGTGTCCGGCAGCGACAGCGTAGCGGAGTCGAGCAACGCTTGCACTGAGAGTCTGCCGGGATCTCGAAGCGCAGCGAGCGTCTCCGGGTCGTCGCCAAAGTCGGATCGCCTGAATCCCTCTTCCGTCAGATAGAACGACCTGGGCTCGCCCTGTTCGGCCGCCGGAACATCGCCGGATCCCGGGGGCGACTCCACCACGCGCTCGCGGCCAACCTGAGATGCTGCCGTGGCAGCTTCGCCCGGAGGGCCGGCCGGCCGGGCAAACCTACTCGGATGATCGATCGTATAGATGTTGAAGCCAGCTTCTTCGAAGTACGAGAAGGCAATTCGATCCGCGTTGCGAGCCCAGGACATTCCGGGGCTGGTGAGCAATGCTCCTTCCCCCATCACCCCAGTCATTGCCCGCGTCAGTCGCAGCGTGGCACCGGTGTCCAGTTCGTACAGGTATGCGTCGAACAGTCCTTCGCGGGTGGACAGGTATGCGATGGTCCGTCCATCCGGAGACCAGGAGGGATTGATCGACAACCCGCCTGCCTGGCCCGCTACGAGTGTCTGCTCCCGCGTGTCGAGGTCGAGCAAGCTGATCCGCAACGGGCCGAACACGAGCCGGTCCAGATTCGTCTCCGACGTTCGGTCGGTCGCGAACGCGATCGTCTTGCCATCCGGTGACCACGCCGGGTGAAGTTGTGCGTACCTGTCCGCCGTCAATTGCTCCATGCGGTCCGTCCGGGTGTCCCAGATGAACAGGTCGCTCACGCCGCCGAGCAGACCGGTGAAGACGATCCGAGTTCCGTCCGGAGACCAGTGCGGCGTCTGGAGCCCGTTCAAATCGGGCGTCCACTTCATTTCGATCTGACCGGTCCGCACGTTGACGATGTGTATCGCATCTCTGCCGCTGGATTGGGCCACGAACGCGACCCGCTCCCCATCCGGCGCCCAGGACGAAGACGACGTCAGGTACCGAAGACTCTCGAAACTGCCGCTTCGGGCGGACTTGACCAGAGTCCGTTCAGGTTTTCCCGTCTTGGCATCGGCGAGGTACATGTCGAAGAAGCTGTAGAGGTCATGCCCCTGATCCGACAGATACACGAGCTCGGTTCCATCAGGCGACAGCGCCGGGGCGATGAACGTCGGTGACTTCCCGCGTCCAGTCGGAAACGAATGCGTCGTGATCCGGGTCGCGACATTCCGAACGTCATCCGCCCGGGAGATCTTCGGCAGGTAGGCGGCGCGGACTGCATCGTGCCATTCCGCGGACAAGCCCCGGAGGGTCACTCCGAGCGTCCGCTCGAACGCCCTCTCGGGCCCCATGGCGGCCGAGCGCTTCAGCAGCAGTCCGATCGTCTCGTCGCCCCATTTCGTTCCGATATAGTTCCACAACGACTGTCCGAATCGATAGCTCAGGAAGTCGTTGAAGCGCTCCATTTCATCGATCGTACGGAGGTAGCCGGACAGCGAGGCGTCGGTCAACCATGCGACGGTCTTGGGGTCGATCTCACCCACCGACAGGTACTCGGCCATTCCTTCCATGAACCACAGGCTCGGCACGAACGCAAATGGTGATGCCGTGGCCTGGACCGAGTTCCGCTTGAGGATGTCGAACTGGAAAGAGTGAACGAGTTCGTGTCCCAATACATGCTCGAATTCGGCATACGACCCCGTAAGCGGCAACAGCACCCGGTCTTTCAGCGACTCCGTCACACCACCCGTCGACTCGTCGATATGACCGCCAAGCACGTTCGTCTGCTGAAAATCCGATTGCGATGCGTACAGGATGATCGGCTTCCGATCCTGGAAGTCATGGTCCAGCAGTCGGCTCAGTCGACCGTAGATCCGCTCCGCCATCCGGGCGGCATCGAGTGCGGCCACCCGTTCTTCTTCGTAGAAGAACACGTCAAAATGCGTGGTCTCGATGATCTGGAACTGGCGGGGTTGGAACTGGACCTTGTTGGGACCCACCTGCGCACCTGCTGGTGTCGCGAGCACGACACTCAGAGCCGCCCAACAGGCGCAGATCGCAAACAAGCGTGGCCAGCGGATCAAGCTTGGTCTACCTCTCAGGCGGCTCGTCCAGGATCGGGGTCGTAGGGGCATCGCCCCACAAGTCTTCGAGCCGATAGAACTCACGGACACGCGGCTGGAACACGTGCACGACGACGTCAATGAAATCGAGGAGAATCCACGACGCGGGCCCCCTTCCCTCAACGCCCGATGGTCTGGATCCGTGACGCCGCGCGCACTCGATCACGTTGTCCGCTATCGCCCGCGCATGCGTGTCCGAATCGCCCGACACGATGACGAACCAGTCCGTCGCGTCCGACAGTTCGCGAAGGTCGAGCAGGACCGGCTCGCGCGCGTTCCGCTCGAGGACCGCGTCCATGATCACCTGAAGTTCGGCGCTCAAGTCTTCAGACACTTGGAGATTCAGTCCTCTATCTGGTAGGCGAGCGCCCAGGCGCCCGGTCCCACGTGAACTCCGATCGCCGACGACGGCGGACCACAGAGGATCTCCAGCGGCTCGTATCTGCGATTCAGCTCATCGACGATGTGGTGCATCCACTCCTCCGCCGCGAAATGGACGACTCCGAAGCGATATCGCTCGGCTTCGATCAGCCGTTCGTCCAGCAGATCGAACACGCGATCGCGCACCGCATCCATGCCACGGCCGCGCCCTACGGCACCGAGTCGCCCGTCCTCGGCGAATGACAGAATCGGCTTCAGATCCAGCATCCCACCGAACCAGGCCTTGGCGCGACTGACCCGGCCGGATCGCAGGAGATACTCCATCGTATCGACCGAGAAGAATACGTTGGACTGGTCCCGGACTCGTTTCAGTTCGCGGACCACGTCTTCCAGATCCATGCCCTGGTCGAGCAACTCCACCGCACGTACGGCCAGCAGACCGGTTCCGAGCGAACCTGACCCTGAGTCGAGTGCGATCCCATCCACCCCCTCCATCCCGCGGAGCGCTGCTGCGCCGGTCCCGTATGTTCCCGAGATATAGGAGCTGATGTAGATGCCGAGTATTGCCTCGGCCCCACGGGCCAGTCCGCTCTCGTAAGCATCGATGAACGCGCGAGGAGTCGGCTGCGAGGTGGTGACGGTCACCTTTGCGTCGGACCCGTGCATTCGCTCATACAGGCCGGCGGCATCGAGATCGACCCCATCCCGAAATGTCCGGTCACCGATCGTCACCTGGAGCGGGACGACTGACACACCGTGGCGCTCAGTCCACTCTCGCGGCAGGTCCGAGGCGGAGTCGACGACGACGGCTATGTGGCGAGTCGTACCGGACAGCAGCGTGTCCTCGATGCGCTCCGACACGATTTCGCCAAATTCCGTCAGAACCTGGATCACGGCGGCCGGATCGTCCGCGTGGATGTGGACTTTGGCCAGATTCCCTGCATGCAGGACAATCGTTGACGTTCCGAGCTCGTGTATCGCCTCCCTGATCGTCAGGTCATCCGGCAGGTCGGGTCCTCGAACTGCGATCTGCGTGCAGAACCGTCCCTCGTCCGCACCGACTCCGGCCTCACGAGCAGCATACAGCGACTGTGCGTCTCCGGATTCTTCCAGTACATCGGATCGGATCCGCCCCTCGATGAACTGCAGGATTCCGTCGAAGAAGCTCACGAACCCCTTCGCCCCGGCATCTACCACGCCCGCTTCTCTAAGCGCCTCCAGCATGTCCTGGGTGCGTGCAAGCGACCGCTCGGCAGCCACATGCATGTCATTGAGCCAGTAGTAGATGTCGCCATTCCCTGCAGCGGCACGCCGCGCCGCCTCGACCGCCATGTCCCGCGCAACCGTGATAATCGTCCCTTCCCGTGGATTCTCCAGCACGTCGTCCAGGGAGGACGACGCCCCCGCCAGCGCCTCAGCCAGGTCGACCGAACCCAGCCTCTCGTGACCGCGGACGAGGTCAGAAAAAGTCAGCATGAATCGGGAGAACAGCATACCGGAGTTTCCGCGCGCGGCCATGACGCTGGCTTCGGCAGCGACATCGGCCACTACCGACAGCGAATTGGAGTCCAACGGGCGGACCTCATCCGCGATGGAACTGAGGGTCAGGGCAAGATTCGTCCCCGTATCTCCATCCGGGACCGGGAACACGTTGATCCGATCCAGCTCCTCCCGGTCCTGCGTCACGTGCTGGATTCCGGCGAGAATACTCCGGCGAAGGCGCCTTCCATCGACGTAAGAAATGCGCAACGGCCGGTTCACGGCACCCGATCCAAGCTGGGCGCCAGGCTCGATCGGCGGCGGTTCGGAAGAGGATCGCCCGGAGGGGATCGACTGCTCGCGATCTCCGGCGCTGTCAGTCACGCGCTTCTCCCCTGGCGATTGACACGGGAACTGGCCGACTGACATTCAGTCGGCCGGCGACCTGCCTGGATCGTCAGTCTTCCGCTACGACCCAGACGCTGATCTCCGGCTGAACTTCCGCATGAAGCCGGATCGGTACCTTGTACATGCCCAACTGCTTGATCGGATCGGCAAGCCTGATGATGTGCCGGTCGATCTCAATGCTCTGCTCGGCCAGGCTGTTGGCGATGTCGATCGACGTAACCGACCCGAACAACCGCCCTTCTTCGCCGGCCTTGACCTTGAGCGTCACCGATACGCCGGCCAGCCGCTCTGCGGCCTTTTCCGCCTGCTCCCGGTCGCGCATGGAGCGCTTGACGAGGTGTTCCCGCTCCTCCTCGTGCCGCCGCAGGTTCGCGGCTGTTGCCTCGTACGCAAACCCCTGCGGCAACAGGTAGTTCCGTGCATATCCGGGCTTCACATCTACGATGTCGCCGAGTTCACCCAGGTCTTCGATGTCCTGTCGCAGGATGATCCGAGTCATTCGTTTCCGTCCTTCATTGTCTGTTTGTCGCGGGTCGCTCTCAGCGCCCCGGTCTGTCCACCATCCTGGTCGCGAGCCTCTCCCGCAGGTGCAACCAGGTGTCTCCGATGCCGATCACGAGGGCGGCCCCGAACACGAACGGATAGGCCAGCACCGCACCTACCGCGAGAAATACCCAACTCCAAGCGGACGTGGCCGCAACGGCCGCGATCCACGCGAGGATCGCCCCGCCACGCGCAAGGTAGAGTGCGACCATGAACACCGTCGCGTTCTCCCCTGCCCGAAAGGCGCCTCCGCCGAGCGGCAATACCAGGAGCAACAGGCCGGCCACGAGAACCCACACGAGCTCATCGCGGAACCCGAAATCCCGCACTGCCGGCGGAGTCTCGTAGTCCTCACCGTTCCGGCCGGCGAAGTACCAGCAGGCCGTCAGCGCTGCCATGGTCGCAAGGGCGAGTAGCGCCGGGTACACGTCGTGCTGAAACACCGCCCACGTCTCAATCGCGGACCGGATCGATTCTCCGATCGAGCCGGACGCACTCTTCGGGTCGGCAGCCAGAATCGCATACGCAGTAGTCGCGGCCTCGCGAATCTGCGCTTCCATCCAGCCGTCGAGCGCCCTCCCCAGGGCCGGCCGCAAAATTGCCGCCAGTGTGATCGCAGTCGTGGCCACGGTCACGGTTCCGAGCCCGCGATCGAACAGTCCACTCGGCCGGCGCAATACCGTCGACGCGACGAACAGTCCTCCGGCGAGCAGACACCAGCCTCGCTGCATGAACCAGCCAGAATCCGCTTCGAGCGGCCCCGGGCCAAACACGAGTGCCAGCAGCACCGCTGCCGTCGCGAGGCCGAATAGATCCCGCGGCCGGAACGCCACGAGGAACAGTGCGAACGGCACCGCCAGCAGCGGAAACGGACGAACCGGAGCCAGCAGGACAGCCACCGCGACGAGACAGGCCATCGGCGCCAGCGAGGCTCGCAGCCGTCTCGTCCCGGCCCCGGTCACCCCTGCGACACCCGGCGTGGTGCCACCGGACGGACGGTCAGCCGTAGTAACCCTCAATGTAAGGCACAAGCGCCAGGAAACGAGCACGCTTGATGGCCGTTCCCAGCTGGCGTTGGTGCCGGGCACAGTTCCCCGTAGCCCTTCGCGGCAGGATCTTGCCCCGATCCGTCAGATACCGCTCCAGCACGCCGGCATCCTTGTAGTCGATCCTGGCCACACTCTTCTCGCAGAATCTGCAGACCTTTCGATAGGCCATTGTCTCAATCCTTGTCCTCTTCGTCCGTACCTTCGTCGCCGGCGGCGCCCGAGTCGTCCTCTTCCACGTCGACGGCTGCTACCTCAGCGCTGACTTCATCGTCGCTGTCGTCGGCATCATCGTCGCTGTTGTCGGCATCATCGTCGCTATCGTCGTCATCATCATCATCGTCGCTATCGTCGTCATCATCATCATCATCGTCGCTATCGTCGTCATCATCATCGTCGCTGTCGTCGGCAGAGCGCTTCCCGCGGCGGCGATCGTCATCTTCGTCGTCATCGCCGAGGGATACTGGAACCGCAAGTTCACCCTCGCTGAGCACTACGAGATGCCGGAGAACCTCATCATCCAGCTTCAGCAGTCGCTCGAACTCGGGCAGCGCACCGGGCTCGGTGCTGAACTGGGCCACGACGTAGTAGCCGTTTTCGTTGCGGTCGATCGGGTAGGCCAACTGGCGCTTGCCCCAGTGCTCCACCGCGGTGATCTCGCTACCTTCGGCCGCGAGGATCTTTTCGTGGTAGCGCTGAAGTCGGGCATCGATATCCTCGGTGCCCAGCGCAGATTTGAAGATGTAAACGACTTCATAGTCGCGCATAGTCCCTCCCTCGGTCTGGTTCGGCCACGGGCGCGCCCACCCGTGGCAGGAGTGATATTCGTTCGTCCTGTATGTCTGCTGCCTTCAATCCTTCAGTTCCAACGCGGCGTAACGAGCCCCTGCCGCCTCGGGGCGCCGAAAGTACGAGAATCGGCCCGCTTGTTCAAGCAGTGCGGGCACCACCGTGCTTTCAGTTGATGAACGGGAGCCAGGCCGCCAGTTGCTGAACGGTCTGTGAGACTCCTTCCGATGTCTGGACTCCATGCACCCGTACAAACCATGGAGCGAGCACGAGCGACACGACACTGATCAGCTTGACCACGATGTTCATCGAGGGGCCCGAAGTGTCCTTGAAAGGATCCCCGACCGTGTCTCCTACTACGGCAGCCTTGTGCGGCTCCGATCCCTTGCCACCGTGGGCTCCGCCTTCGATGTACTTCTTGGCGTTGTCCCAGGCTCCACCGGCATTCGCCATGAAGAGCGCGAGCATCACTCCGCTCAGAGTCGCGCCCGCGAGCACTCCACCCAACGCCTCGACGCCGAGAAACCGTCCGACCAGGACGGGCACCAGGATCGCTACGAAGCCCGGGATGACCATCTCCCGAAGCGCTGCACGCGTGGAGATATCTACACACCGCGCAGAATCTGGCTTGGCGGTGCCCTCCATCAGTCCGGGGATCTCACGAAACTGCCGCCGGACTTCGGCCACCATACCGGCTGCCGCCCGGCCCACCGCCGTCATGGTCAACGAGGCAATGAAGAACGGAGTCATGCCGCCGATAAACAGGCCGATCACGACGTACGGGTTCACGATGTTGATGCCGGTCTCCGTGAGACCCACTGCATTGGCGTATGCCGAGAAGAGCGCCAGCGCCGTCAATGCCGCGGATCCGATCGCGAATCCCTTGCCGATCGCCGCGGTCGTGTTGCCGAGCGCATCCAGGCTGTCGGTGATCTTGCGGACGTCGGGGCCCAGGCCACTCATCTCGCTGATCCCACCGGCATTGTCGGCGATCGGTCCGTAAGCATCCACGGACATCGTCACACCGACTGTAGCCAGCATGCCGACCGCCGCGATTCCGATTCCATACAGCCCGGCGAACTGGAAGGCGAGGAAGGTCGCCAGGCAGATCAGGAGCACGGGCACGGCTACCGACTCAAGCCCGACGGCGAGACCGGTGATGATGTTCGTCGCCGCCCCCGTTTCCGAGGCGCGAGCGATCGCCTTGACCGGGCGACCGGCCGTGTAGTACTCGGTCACGAGCCCGATCGCGATTCCCACCAGGGATCCGAACAACATGGCCCAGAACGGTCCGGCAGCCGGATTAATCCAGCTCCAATAGGCGCCACCGGAATTACCGAGCACGTCGAGCTGCAGCGTGATGAACCATGCCCCGATCCAGAACACGATCGCACCGACGAATGTCGTATTCCGCAGCGCTGCGGCCGGATCCATCTTCTCCAGAATCCGCATCGAGAGAATTCCGATCACGCTCGCCACGAGCCCGACCATGGCGTAGATGACGGGCAGAGAGGCGGCGGCGAACCGTTTGTCCGGCAGGATCGCGGCTGACGTTACACCGAGCACGATCGTCGCTACCACGGATCCGACATACGACTCGAAAATGTCGGCGCCCATGCCGGCGACGTCGCCGACGTTGTCGCCGACATTGTCGGCAATTGTAGCCGGATTCCTTGGATCATCCTCTGGAATCCCGGCTTCGACCTTGCCCACCAGGTCGGCGCCCACATCCGCGGCCTTGGTAAAGATCCCGCCGCCGATCCTGGCGAACAGGGCGATTGAAGAAGCACCCATCGCGAACCCGGAGACGATCTGGCCGAATTCGACCAGCCCCACCGTCTGCGGACGGAACATCGTGTACACGGCACCAAGCCCGGCCAGACCGAGACTCGCGACCGCGAGACCCATCACGGCGCCTCCGCTGAACGCTATTCGCAGCGCCTTTTCCTGGCCGTCAGCCCTGGCGGCCTCGGTTGTCCTCACGTTGGCCAGAGTCGCAGCCCGCATGCCGATGAACCCGGCCACGATGGAGCAGAATGCGCCGAACACGTACGCCGCCGCTGTCGGTCCACCGATCAGCCACCACAACATCACTGCAACGACAGCGACGAACGGCAGCAGCACCGAGTACTCACGGCGAAGGAAGGCCATCGCACCGGATTGGATCGCTTCCGCCAGTTCCGCCATGACTTCGTTGCCAACCGGCTGCTTCCGCACATACGCGAACATCGCGAGCGCGATCATGAGTCCGCCCAGCCCCAGCCAGAGGGCCCAGTCTATCCAGTGCTCCACGGGACATTCTCCCCTGTGTAGTTCCTGATCTCTTCGTTCCGACCGGTCGTTGCTACGACCGGTTGAACCTGTTCATCGCCACTTCCGCCCCGTCCGACAGCCAGCATTCCACTGCCTCCGACATCATGTCGAAGGCAGTGAGCACTGCTTCCTCCTCGTCTTGCCTGGGCGGCGCCAGGACCCAATCCGCCCGGTCTACCTCACGGTCCTCAGGCGCGCCTACTCCGACCCGCAGCCGAGCATATTCCCGTGAGCGCAGTGCACCTTCGATCGAAAGAAGCCCGTTGTGACCTCCGGCGGAGCCGGAAGCACGCAACCGGAACCTGCCGGGCTCGAGATCCACGTCGTCCACGAGGACCAGCAGATCGCTCGCCGGCATGAAATCCTCGTGATCCCGGTATCGCCGCAGGACCCGCCCGCTCCGATTCATGTAAGTCAGGGGCTTGACCAGCAGGACATCCTTGCCGGCTACGCCCCCTTGAGACTCCGCTACGGGACCCTGGCGCCGAAACGGGTCGAGCGACCAGCGGACAACGAGGTGATCCGCCAGCCACCAACCCGCGTTGTGACGGGTGTCCCGATACTGTTCGCCCGGGTTTCCGAGGGCGATCAGCAACTTCACGAATCTGCCGGCTCGGGTTGGAGGCTCAGTCCTCGCTGCCCTCGTCGGAATCGTCGTCGCCACGAGCCGTAATGACCTCGGGTTCGGCATCTTCTTCGCCAAACTCGCCCTCGAGACCTTCGTCGTCCACCGGCTCTTCCACGACTCTCGGCGCGGCGACCGCGCAGATCGTCCGTCCACCATCTTCCAGGATTTCGAGCCCACCGGAATCCACGTCGCTGATGTGGAACGAATCTCCGATCTCGAGCCCTGAAATGTCGATCTCGAACGACGGCGGGATTTCGGACGGGAGACACTCGACCTCGAGCTCGTGCCGGACCTGCTGCAGGGTGCCACCGTTCCGGACGCCGATCGGTGTTCCGATCAGGTGCAGAGGAACGTTTACCTTCAGTTTCTCCCCGGCGCGGATCTCGTAGAAATCAACATGGAGAAAGTCCGGCCGCACCGGATGTCGCTGAATCTCCCGAATCAGCACGCGCCTCGGCGCGTCACCGTCGAGAGACAGCTCCACGATCGTGTTCTCGACCGAGATTGCGCCCACCAGAGCAGCGAACTCCCGCATATCCGCCTGGACGGAGATCGGCTCGATCTCCCGCCCGTACAAATTACCGGGAATGGACCCGGCGCGACGGAGCTGCCGGGCGGCTCCCTTTCCGCGGCCGTCCCGCGTCTCGACCTTCAGTGTTGCCTGTTTCGTCATCATTCCGCCTTTTCGCCCCGGTCGCTGTCTCGCAGCGGGTCCAGCCGGACCCTCAGTCGAACAGCTTGCTCACCGAGCGATTGTAGTGCGTGCTCTCTATGGCGCGCGCCAGCAGCGGCGCGACCGAAACTTCCACCAGATTCGGAAGCGACGCACGCTTCTCCTCCGAAATCGCGACCGTGTCCGTAACCGCGATCTCGACGATATCCGCTCCACTCAACCGTTCCACAGCCGGACCGGACAGCAGAGCGTGCGTCGCAATGCAATAAACCTCCGTCGCACCCCGTTCGTGCAGGGCCTCGACCGCGTTCACCATGGTGCCCGCCGTATCGACCATGTCGTCGGGGATCAGGCATTTCCGACCGCGAACCTCACCGACGACATTCACGACTTCGGCAACATTCGGCCCCGACCGACGCTTGTCGATGATGGCCAGCCCGGCTCCCATCCGCTTCGCGTATCCGCGGGCCATCTTTGCGGCACCGACATCAGTCGCCACGACCACGAAGTCCGCGTTGTCCGCGGAGCGGTAGTGGTCCATGAACACCGGAGACGCGTACAGGTGATCCACGGGAATGTCGAAGAAACCCTGCAGCTGGTGCTGATGCAGATCGATCGTGATCAACCGGTCCGCCCCCGCCGCCACGATCAGGTTCGCCATCAGCTTCGCCGCGATCGACACCCGCGGCTGGTCCTTCCTGTCCTGCCGGGCGTATCCGAAATACGGCACTACTGCCGTGACCCGCGCTGCCGAAGCTCGCTTCGCCGCATCGATCAACAGCAGCAATTCGAGCGTGTTCTCGGCCGGCGGACTCGTCGGCTGAATCACGAACACATCCCGACCACGGACGTTCTCGTCGATTCGAACGAAAATCTCTCCGTCCGCGAATCTCTTTACCGTCACATCACACAGCGGCTGGCCAAGCTCTTCGGCAATCCGCTCCGCGAGGGCGGGATTCGCCGTTCCGGTCAGCACCATCATGGGCGTTCCGGTTGCCGATACTTCGGTCATGGCTCCGTGTCGCTCCCTCGCTTCAGGCCGGCTGTGCTCGGAATACAGCCGAGCATCTTACTTATCGTCCCCGGGACCGTCAACCGAGTCGGCGGCAGGCTGAGCCATCGATCGAGCGGCAAACGAGGACTCCGCGCCGACCGACTCCAGGTAGAGGTGTCGAGTCGGGTACGCGAATTCGATCCCCTCGGTCGCGAAGCGCCGCAGCAGTTCGAGGTTCACGACCTGCTGGACGTCCATGTATGAATTGTAGTCTGGGACGGTCATGTAGAAGACCGTCTCGAATATCAGCGCGGAGTCAGCAAACTCCTTGAAGTGCGACCGGTCGAATCGAGCCGGTTCGTGACTCTCGATAGCCGCCCGGATCATGCCGGGAATCTTTTCCAGCACGTCCGGCGGAGTCCCATAGACTACGCCGATCTGGAACCGGACCCGCCGCTCTTCCATCCTGCCGTAGTTCCGAATTCTGCTCTGCAGCAGGTCCCGGTTCGAAAACACCAGTTGTTCGCCGGTCAGACTCGTCAGGCGGGTGGTATTCAGCCCGATCGACTCCACGGTGCCGCTCAAATCATCTACCGCGAGGTAGTCGCCGATCACGAATGGCTTGTCCAGCAGAATCGTGAGAGACGCGAACAGGTCACCCAGGATGCTCTGCAGGGCCAGGGCCACCGCGATTCCGCTGATGCCGAGTCCGGCCACCAGGGCCGAGATGTCGACCCCCAGATTCTCGAGCAGCAGAAGAAGCACGATCGCCCATACCAGGACGTTTAGCGCGTAGTGAACGAAGTTGAAGGTTGTCGACGCGGCCGGGTCGTCTCCCAGCCTTCGCTCCCTCCATGACGCCATGACGACATCGAGCCAGCCTATGCTCCAGAAGCCGATCTGCATGAGGGCAGCGACCGTCGCCAGTATCCCGACCCACTTCTCGACGCTCGCCGGAAGACTCAGCGCCTGGGATGCGAAAAAGATGGCGATGAAGAACAGCAGCGCCGGCTTCGTCGCCGCTACGGCTGCAGCCAGGGCGTCGTCCAGGTGGTTCTCCGTCCGCTGGGACAGCTTCTGGATTCGTCCGGCCGTCAGGCGACGGACGAGCGCGTAGACAGCTGTGAAAGCCAGCAACAGGGCGCCGGCGATCAGCCACGCCCGGACTGAGTTTCCGAAGAACTCGGTATTCAGGAAGTCCAATATCGCACTCCAATCATATCGGCAGTACCACGAGCCCAGGTGCATCTGAGAGTGCCAATCTGTCGACACGGGTGCCCCGCGCAACCGGGGGAGCGAGGACCGAGTCCGGGCGACGCGCATTGAAGGTCGGAGTGGCTCGACCGTACGTTGCCTGCTCGTGTCGAAGGCCCCGATCGGAGATCAACAACACATGCGACATCTGTTCAGCAATGACTAGAGCCTGGGAAGAGGACGCGGCCCGGGAGATCGAACTTCTGGTCAGATCCCGGTACCCCTTGATCGTGGTGGACACGGTCGAGGAGGACCGACTCAGGGATCTTCTGCGCCGCACCGCAAATCGGCTGGGACTGAACCTGTTCAAGTGGACCCGGACGCGCGGCCTGGTTCGAGATGGCCTGGACAGGGGTGTCTACGACACTTCAGATCCGCAACGACTTCTGGCGCACCTGGCGGCATCCGACGCACCCGGCCTTTACCTGCTCGCGGACTTCCATCCGTATCTCTCCGACCGGGTCGTCTCCCGGACGTTTCGGGATTCTCTCCAGACGTTCACCGGAGACCGCCGCGGTCTGGTTCTTTCCGGCCACGGAATCGATCTTCCGCCCGAGATCGCAACTCACTCCGTTCCCTGGACGATGGTCCTGCCCGGCCCAGAGGCGATTCACGCTGAACTGACCCGAACCGTCCGCGAACTGCATGACGAGCTCGGGATCGAGGTCAGACTTACCGTCGATGACGCCAGAGCGCTCACGCTCAATCTGTCCGGGCTGACGCTAGTCGAAATCCGGCGCGCAGTAAGAAGAGCCGCGCTCGACGACCGGGTTCTCGACCGCTCTGACCTGCAAGGCCTGATCGACGCCAAACGGGACGCGATAGCGCGCGGTGGGGTCCTCGAATGGTTCCCTGCGTCGACCGAGCCCGAGCCGATCGGCGGGATGCAGCGGCTCCTGGACTGGTTGAGCAAGCGCAGGGGTACGTTCGATCAGTCAGCCCGCGAATTCGGTCTCGAGCCGCCCCGCGGCTTGCTGATGATCGGCGTGCAGGGATGCGGGAAGAGTCTCCTTGCGAGAAACGTGGCCCGTTCATGGGGCCTGCCGCTCGTGCGCCTGGACCCCGGGACCCTCTACGACAAGTACGTTGGCGAAACGGAGAAGAACCTCCGGCAGGCACTGCAAACGGTCGATGCGATGGCACCGGTGGTCCTGTGGATCGATGAGATCGAGAAAGGCCTCGCTACGGGGGGCGCCGACGCCGATGGAGGAGTCTCGCGGCGACTGCTGGGGACCTTTCTCACCTGGTTCCAGGAACGTGCACCTGGAGTCTTCGTGGTCGCGACCGCCAACGAGGTCTCGCAATTGCCGCCGGAACTTCTGCGTAAGGGTCGGTTCGACGAGATTTTCTTCGTAGATCTGCCATCGCTCGAAGAACGCAGCCAGATCTTCGCGATGCACCTGGAGAAGCGGAAGCGTAATCCGGGAGACTTCGACCTCGAATCACTGGCCGCAGCCAGCGACGGATTTTCCGGCGCCGAGATCGAGCAGGCGATCGTCGCCGGGCTGTACACTGCCTGGTCCGGAGAACGAGAAATCGATACGGAGGTTCTCCTGACCGAGGTCGAGACGGCGGTTCCGCTTTCACGCACCATGGCCGAACGGATACGGGAGTTGAGGGAGTGGGCCAGGGGACGGGCAGTGCCGGCGGCATGAGTACATTCCACACCTTCACCGGGAACCCGCTCGACCGGGCGGCCTCGGCGCGTCGCGATCCCGGCTGGGTAGCGGAACGCATGGCGGACCCGGGCACCCTGTGGCTGCCGCTTCACGAACTTCGCCCGCTTCTGTGGGAGTCCGACCTTGGATTGCGGATCGCGTGGTGTCGGGGATTGGACGTGGTGGGCGGGCGGCATCCCGATGACGCTCTGGAGGGGTCAGCCGTGCTGCTGGGGGTCGGTGCGGATGGTACGGCACATTTTGCCGTCCCCGTCGAAGATCGCGAGTTCGCTGCCTGCCTTGGCGACGGTCCCAGAACGGAGAAATCAGGGTTCCGGGACACGAGAGCGGCAGCGGCCCTCCTTCCGGCGGACCAGTCGGCAATCGTCGCGCAGGCCCGGTCGCTCATCTCCTGGCATGCAGTTCATCCGTTCTGCGCGAGATGCGGCAGCCCGACGCATTCGGTGGAGGCCGGTTACTCGAGACGTTGTGACCGTCCAGCCTGTGGGACCATGCACTTTCCGCGTACCGACCCGGTCGTGATCATGGTGGTGTGTCGTGACGACCAAGTGCTGCTGGGTCGATCGGTACGCGAACCGCGGTACCCCGAGGGACTGTTCTCCTGTCTTGCGGGATATATCGAGCCGGGAGAATCCGTGGAGGAAGCGGTGAGAAGAGAGGTGTTCGAGGAAGCGGGGATCGAGGCCGGTCGCGTCCGGTACCATTCATCTCAGCCGTGGCCTTTCCCCTCCAGCCTGATGATCGGGTGCTTCGCCGAGGCCCTCTCCGACCGAATCGACATCGACCGGGAGGAAGTCGAGGAGGTGCGCTGGTTCACGCGCCAAGAAACCCGGGCCGCGCTGGAGAGGTGGAGCGAACCGGGCGGAATTCGCCTTCCACCGCCTTTCACAGCCGCGCACCAGCTGATCGCTGCCTGGCTGGAACGTGACGTGAACGGTCTGTGTGACAGCCCCGGGAACGAATTGGCAAGATGAGGCACTCCAGGCTCGCACCACATCTGAGCACGCCAGCCATCGCTGGTGACCTGCGGGCGCTGCCGACCGAGATCATCGAGCAGACGTGCAGACGCGTGGGACTCGCCAGCATGGTGTTCGCCGGCATCTGGGCCTGGGTGCTAGTGATGAACACGGTAGTGCTCAAGTCCATCGGCGGGGTGCGGGTCGACGTCGACCCGTCTCTGATCGCGATGGAGCACGCGCTCACGGTCTTCGGTATTGCGCTCGCCGTCCTCATGGTGTTCGTGGCCCGTGCCCTGCACCATCGCCCCGGACTCCTCATCGACATCGGTCTCGGCTACGAGGTGCTGAATGCTCTCCTCATCGCGATCTTCAACTGGTTGATCATCCCGCCTGAATGGTATCCGAGTTCGGGCGTCTCGTTCGTCTGCATCGTGATCCTTGTCTACCCCGCCATCGCGCCCGCGGGCCCCTGGAGAACGCTCGCAGCGGCATTCCTCGCGGCGACCATGGACCCGATCATGTACGGCGTCTCGATAGCCCGGGGCACCGTTTACGACATGGCGAGCTTCGAACTGCTTTGGACTTTCGCGCCGAACTACCTCTGCGCCGTGCTGGCTGTCGTTCCTGCGACCGTAATCCGCGGTCTCGGGAGGCGGGTGTCTCGGGAGCGGGAGCTCGGCAGCTACCAGGTCGGCGACCGGATTGGCCACGGGGGTATGGGCGACGTGTATCGGGCGACGCACCGGCTGCTCGCCAGGCCTGCGGCGATCAAGCTGATCCGGCCCGAGGCGCTGGGCGCCGAGGGACCGGACAGGGCCCGGGTGGTGATCGAGCGATTTCGCCGCGAGGCCCGCGCCGCCGCCAGCCTGAAGTGTCCGCACACGATTGAGCTCTATGACTTCGGCACGACCGAAGACGGCACCTTCTACTACGTCATGGAGCTACTGAACGGACTCGACCTGCGGGAGCTCGTCGGCCGGTTCGGTCCACTTGGCGCGGCGCGCACCGTGCACATTCTGAAGCACGTCTGCCTGTCGCTGGCCGAGGCTCACGACCGGGGTCTGGTGCACCGGGACATCAAGCCGTCGAACCTGGTCGCGTGCCGGATGGGCGTAGCGGTCGACTTCACCAAGGTCCTCGATTTCGGGCTGGTGAAGTCATCGAATGACGAGGACTCGGTCGGTCGAGACCTGACCTCGCCCGATGTTACGACGGGGACACCGGCATACATGGCGCCGGAGATCGCCGTCGGTGACAGGCAGGTAGATCACCGGGCGGACCTCTACGCGCTCGGCTGCGTCGCGTTCTGGATGCTCACGGGGAGAGACGTTTTCGAGGGTGCGACACCGATCGCGGTCCTCACGCAGCACGTGCGGGACGACCCTCCCCCTCCGTCGAGTCTCAGCGAGACCCCCGTGCCGGCCGAACTGGATCAGGTCGTGCTGGAATGCCTGGCAAAGGACCCTCTTGAACGGCCCGCATCCGCGCTGGACCTGCTAGGTCGCCTGAATGCCCTGCCGGTCGAACCATGGGACGCCGAAATGGGGCGAGACTGGTGGCAGCTCCACCTGCCCGAGCGAATGGCGCCGGGTTGGGAGAGCGTTCCAGTCGAGGAGAGCCCATCCGAGGAGACCCGTTCGATCAGACCGGAGACTTAGACCGGGAAGATTGGCCCTCCAGGATTCGAACCTGGATTACCGGCTCCAAAGGCCGGGGTCTTGCCATTAGACGAAGGGCCAGACACTGCACGGCGGCGTCTCCTGCTCCGAACGGACGCTGCGAACATGGCCGGGACCTCCCGGAGCGTCAACCTGCCTCCAGCTCCCTCGTCACGGTCCGGATCACCCGAACGCCGGCCCGCTGCTCGAGCTCCCGCGCCGCACGATCCCGCACCTCTCCAGTCTCGAAGATCCCCGCCACGCAGGACCCGCTGCCGCAGAGGAAAGACTGACTCGCCCCGAATTCGAGCATACCGTCCCGAATGATCCGTAGCTCAGGATGACGCCCGAACACCGGGCTCTCGAGGTCGTTGCAGACGAGGGGGTCGAGGACATCCCAGTGCACGAGCGCCTCGGGCGGCGGAAGTATGAGTCCGCCAGCCGATTCAGCCGCCGCCCCCGAGTCGGCACCTGCCGACCCGCGGTCCGCCGCCAGCCACCCGTACGCTTCGCCGGCCGACACGCCGAATGGCGGCACCGCGATTGCGACCGACCGGGTCGCCGGAGGCCGAAGGGGAACCAACCTGCGGCCGCGCTCCCATCCGAAAGCGAAAGGGCTTCCGGCGAGTCCGAACGGAACGTCGCTTCCCAGCTCTCCGGCGATCCGCGCCAGTTGTTCTGGACCGACCGGCAGGCCAAGCAGCTCGTTCAACCCCACGAGCGTGGCCGCCGCGTCCGAACTTCCTCCACCCAGGCCCGCGGCGCTTGGTATGCGCTTGTCGAGTTCAATGGTAAGCGCGGGGTCGATACCTGCCGTGCCGTACAACGACCTGGCCGCACGCCAGCAGAGATTCGTGGAGTCCGCCGGAACCGCAGGATCGCCAGTCACTTCGAGTCGAATTCCGGCCGGGCCCGGCGTGAGGGTGATCCGATCCGCCAGTTCCAGGGCGAGCAGCAGAGTCTCGACTCCGTGATACCCGGTCTCGTCTCGCTGCAGAACTCGCAGCCGCAGGTTCAGTTTCGCCGGGGCGAGCCGCCGGACAGTCTCCGTCGCTCGGCTCACGCGGATTCCTCCGAATCCTGTTCCCGTGTACCGACGTCCTTCCACGACAGCCCGATGCGCTGCAGGTACCAGATTCCGAGCACCGTCACGGGGATGAACGTGAGGATATGGTAGCTCGTCGCGAAGCTCACGATTCGGGCTGGCGCAATGCTCCACAAACTGAGGCCCAGCCGCGCTGCGGCCTCAAACACACCGAAGAAGCCGGGGCTCGATGGAGCCGCGACGGCGAATGCGATCACCGATTGCAGGAACAGCGACCCGGAGATACCGGGACCGGTGATCCCGAACGCCATGATGCCGGCCCAGATCGACAATGACAGGTCGATCCACACGATGAAGGTCCAGAAGAGCGCTCTGAGAAAGACGCCCGGTCGAGCCAGTGCCCCGAGTCCCGCCACGAATGCGCCCGCCACCCTGCTCGCCTTTTCCGACAACCGGTCGGGGAGCAGACGCCCGATCGTCCGATCGGACAGGGCGACCGCTCGGCCCGGGTTTCGCGCCGCGAGCCACAACAGACCCAGCCCGACAGAGAATGCGATCGCCCCGATGTTGGCCGTCCGGCGGATCAGTACCGCGGTCGATCCCTCCCCGAGGGGGAATCCCGGCGCCGAGATGGTTGCGAACAGGAACAGGGCGAGAACGACTCCATCCAGGATTCGCTCGACAATGAGGGAAGCTACCGATGCCGACAGCGGAATTGGTTCCGTCTTGGAGATCGCGAAAGCCCGGGTGATTTCACCCAGCCGGGCCGGCAGCAGATTGTTAACCGCGAACCCGATGCAAACGGCTCCAAAGCGGGAATCGAAGCTGGTGTTCGGCTCCACCGGCTCGAGCAGAATCCGCCAGCGAATTGCCCGGAGCACCATGCTGAATGTGGCGAGCACGACGGCCGCCAGGAGCCAGATCGGATCCGCACCCCGCAGTTCGTGCCACACTTCCCCGGCGGACACATCGCGCAGCACCCATGCCAACAGGGCAATCGTGATTACGATCCCGAACAGGGTCTTCCAGCGATGCTCCCGCATCAGTCGGTCGCCCGGTCCATCAGCCGCGGGCCCGTCTCACCCGCTCCTGCATTTCCAGCACTGCCCGTTCGATTCCTACGAATACGGATCGGCTGATTACGGAGTGCCCGATGTTGAGTTCTTCGCATGTCTCGAGGGCAGCTACGGGGCCCACGTTTTCGTACGTCAGTCCATGTCCGGCGTGCACGCTCAGTCCCAGGTCACGGGCCAGCTCCGCCGCTTCGCGCAGCCGTGCCAGCTGCAGGGACCGGTCCTTTGCATCCGTGGAAGTCGCGTATTCCCCGGTATGCAGCTCCACGGCATCGGCCCCGAGCTCGGCCGATATGCGAATCGTATCCGGATCGGGACTTATGAACAGGGACGTCCGAATATCGGCCGCCGTGAGACGGGACACCGCGTTTGACGTCCGGTTCGCTGCCGGTCCTGCCAGCTGAAGACCACCTTCGGTCGTGATCTCCTCCCGTTTCTCCGGGACGATGGTAACTTCAACCGGTCGCCAGTTGAGCGCCCGATCGACCATCGGATCGACAGCGGCGATCTCGAGATTGATGCCGGTCCTGACGGTCTGAATCAACAGGTCGACGTCTCGATCCTGTATGTGTCTCCGGTCCTCCCGCAGGTGGACCGTAATTCCATCCGCCCCGCCCAGCTCGGCGAGTACTGCCGCCCGGACCGGATCTGGTTCATCGGTCCGGCGCGCCTGCCGCACCGTCGCGACATGATCGATATTGATGAACAGTCTCATGAGATTCTCCCGCTCACCGAATCCGCATCATCTCCGGGTCGGCAGAGTGTACCGTCAGAGGTCAGCACTCGCGAGCCCGATCACCTGTCATTACAGATCCGGACTCTGATCCCGCGCTGCTTTTCCCATGCCCCGATCTGCGCCCTGGTGGCACGAGCCGTGACAACGACCTCGGTATCAGAGTCGCGGCGGTCCAGCACCTCCGATTCCCGGTACGCCTGCGCGAGTGTCTTTCCATCGCTCACGGGAATCGACAGCTGCACCGTCGGACGTTGTCCCCGGACGCGCGTCCGCAGGGCCGCCTTCAGGGAGGCCAGTCCGTCCTGCTCCCGGGTCGACGTCAGAACGTGGGGGCCGAACAGGTCGGCTGCCCGAAGTCTGAGAGCGTCTTCCTCCGTGTGCGTCAGCTGGTCCACCTTGTTGAATGCGAGAACCGTCGGATGGCCCGACGCACCGATCTCATGCAGGACCTCCTCCACGGCTTCAACCTGGTGGTCCCAGCTCGGACTCGATGC
This sequence comes from uncultured Gemmatimonadota bacterium, assembly GCA_942490755.1. Lineage (GTDB taxonomy): Bacteria > Gemmatimonadota > Gemmatimonadetes > Palauibacterales > Palauibacteraceae > Carthagonibacter. Next base: position 97,655 of record CALNYN010000015.1, on the reverse strand, counting down.
GTCGATCACGTGGACGAGGAGATCTGCCTCGGCCACCTCCTCCAGGGTCGCCTGGAAGGACGCTACGAGACCGTGCGGAAGTTTGCGTATGAAGCCCACAGTATCGGTGATGAGCGCGAGATATCCGCTGTCGAGATCGACGCCCCGGGTGGCCGAATCGAGCGTCGCGAACAGCCTGTCCTCCACGAACAGGTCGCTTCCCGACAGACCTTTGAGAATCGAAGATTTCCCGGCGTTCGTGTAGCCCACGAGGGCGACCCGGAATTCTTCACCGCGCCCCTTTCGCCTGGTATCGCGGGCCCGTGAAATGTGTCCGAGTTCCCTTCGAAGTCGGGCGATCCGGCGATCGACCATCCGTCGATCGGTCTCGAGCTGCGTCTCGCCCGGACCCCGTGTGCCGATCCCGCCCTGGGTTCGCGACAGATGGGTCCACATGCGCTTCAGTCTCGGGCGCAGGTACTCGAGTTGTGCGAGCTCGACCTGGAAACGTGCCTCGGCAGTTCGCGCCCGCAGAGCGAAGATGTCCAGAATGAGCTCGGTCCGGTCCATGACGCGAATACCGACTCGCTTCTCCAGCGCCGCGCCCTGGGCCGGCGTCAGATCTTCATCGAACACGATGAGAGTGGCGGACTGTTCTTCAGCAAGGAGTTTGAGCTGGTCCGCCTTACCGCGTCCGATGTACGTAGCGGGGTGTGGCGACGCGAGTCGCTGAATCAGCGACCCGGCGACCTCGGCTCCCGCCGTATCGACCAGGCGTGCGAGTTCCTCCAGATGCTCATCGACCAGGCGCTCCGGTTCGTCGATTCGCGGCGCGCCGACCAGGATGGCACGTTCGACGGGAGGACGGAGTTCGATCGGCGCGCCCGTAGGTCAGTCTCCTGCTTCGCCGTCATCCGAGTCACCAGGCTCGGGACCGGGCTGGACCTGCCTCGCCTGTTCCCGGGCCTCGCCGATTTCCCGCATGCGGACGACGATCCGGGACTCGACGCCCTGATCCCCGGGCTCGTAGAACGTCGCTCCGGTCAGGGAATCCGGCAGGTATCTCTGGGGCGCCACTGCAGCGTCCCAGTCATGATCGTAGCGATATCCAGCCCCGTAGCCGAGGTCCTTCATCAGACCGGTCGGGGCATTCCGAATATGCAGCGGCACCGGCTCGGCTGGCGTGTCTCGTGCAGCCCTGGACGCGGCACCGAATGCCCGGTATACGCGATTGGACTTCGGCGCGACGGCCAGATACAGGCAGGCTTCGGCGAGCGCCAACTCGCCCTCGGGTGAGCCGAGAAAGTGGTAGGCATCCCTCGCCGCCAGCGCGACACGAAGCGCACCGGGATCGGCAAGCCCGATATCCTCCACCGCCATCCGGACGAGCCGGCGGGCAATGAACATCGGGTTCTCGCCCCCTTCCAGCATTCGCGCCATCCAGTACAGGGCTCCGTCCGGATCCGACCCCCGCACCGCTTTGTGAAGCGCCGAGATCAGGTTGTAGTGTTCCTCGCCAGACTTATCGTAACGTGGGAAACGCCGTTGCAGTCCGCGCTCGATCTCCGAAGTGCCGATCCGGCCCCCCGGTTTGACCAATTCAGCCGCGGTCTCCAGCGCGTTCAGGGCACGTCTGGCGTCTCCGTCAGCCGACGCCGCGAGCAGGCGCAAGGCGTCCTGATCGATTTGCAGGCCAAGTTCACCCAGGCCGCGCTCGGTGTCGGTGAGCGCCCGCGCGAGCAGCTTCTCCAGGGCCGTCGCCTCGAGCGGGTCGAGCACGAACACGCGGGTCCGGCTGAGCAGGGGACCCACGACTTCGAACGACGGGTTCTCCGTGGTTGCGCCAACCAGGACAATCGTCCCCGCCTCGACATGTGGCAGAAACGCATCCTGCTGTGCTCGGTTGAAGCGATGAATCTCGTCGACGAACAGGATCGTGTCTGCCCCTCCGGCCCGTTTCCGTTCGGCGGCTTGCGCGATCAGCTCCCGTACCCGCGAAACGCCTTCTGTGACCGCGCTGAAAGGCTCGAACCAGGCTCCTGTCCTGCTGGCCAGTATCGCCGCGAGAGTTGTCTTCCCGCAGCCTGGAGGGCCCCACAGAATCAGGCTCGGAACCCGGTCACGTTCGATCAGCTCGCGCAGCGGTCCTGCTTCGCCAACGAGTCTGTCCTGGCCGACGAATTCGTCGAGGGTCCGGGGGCGCATGCGGGCCGCCAGGGGCGCTCCCGCCTCGGGCATCTGCAAGCCGCCACCGACGCGCCCCGCATCTGGACCGAACAGACTGGGCGAGTTCGTCACCCGGTCGCCGTCAGAGGTCATCGAGCCCGTCCAGCGCACCGAGTTCGATGAGCTCGCGAGCCTCAGCGAGGAGCGTCTCGCGCTCGTTCCGGGACGGGTCCTCGAGCACCTGCGCAGACAGCTCTTCGAGCATCAGTCCAACCAGCGGCCCACTCGGCAGCCCGAGCTCGAGAAGGTCGTTGCCGTCCACCGCCAGGTCCGACAGGTCAATCGGAGCACCGCTGACCAGCTCATCGTGAACCCGGCGCCAGGTGTGCAGCAGCGCTCGCTCCGACTCGCTGGCTCCGGCAGCCCTCGCGCCCGCGAAGTGCAGTCGGAACAGGTCGCGCGCGTGGGCTACCCCCACCTCCGATAGCCACTGTCGAATCCTCGCTGCCGAGTCGGCGGGGTTCACCAGCGGCAGATACTCGCGCCAGAGGTGCGCGGTGCGGCCCGTTTCCGCGTTGGAGCACTTCAACCGCTCGAGAAGCTGCGTCGCCCTCGTCCCGTCAGGGTCATCATCACGCGGTAGGGACAGAAGCAATCTGGCGAGCCGCAGAGAGCTCCGATGAGCTGGAATCTCATCGATCGCCGCGAGTGTCGATGCCCAGCGCGGGTCGTCGCGCGCCACGGACGCGAGCTCGGGATACCATGACTCGAGGGCGCCCGTCTCCGCGTACAGTGCGAGAATATCCCCTGCATGCGGACCGGCGAGGCCCTTCAGCAATTCCTCGCGAACGCGTTCCGCCGACAGTCGCCCGAGTCCGCTGACGGCGCTCACGAGTTCCTCGCGGGTGCCTTGATCGAAGTCCAGGGAGTATCGGCCGGCGAATCGCAGGCCACGAAGCACCCGCAAGTAATCCTCGGCAAACCGCTCTGCCGGATTCCCCACGGCGCGGAGAATTCCCCGGTCGAGATCCTCACGTCCCCCGTGCGGGTCCACGACATCTCCCGTGGCGGGTCTCCACGCGACCGCATTGATCGTGAAGTCACGACGGGACAGATCCTCTTCGATCGACTTCGCGAATTCGACAACCGCGTGCCGGCCGTCGGTTGTCACGTCCCGCCGAAATGTCGTGACCTCATACATCGACCCGTCCGGACTGACTACGCCGACGGTGCCGTGCTCAATCCCGAGCGGCACGGTCCGGCGGAACAGTCCCTGGACCTGCTCAGGTCCGGCATTCGTCGCGATATCCCAATCCGCCCGCTCGACTCCGCGCAACGCATCCCGGATCGCCCCGCCGACACCCCACGCCTCGAACCCGGCTGATTCCAGCCGATCGCAGATCGTCCGAAACCCCTCGGGGGGATCGAGATCCGGCAGCAGAGTTCCCGGGTCGTTCATTTCAGCTCCGCACCGGTAGCGAAGTGCGCGTCCACGATGTCGGCGACGCAGTGCTCGATCGCCAGGTGCATCTCCTGGATCCTCGCCGTGTCGCTCGATGGCACCTGGATCGGCAGTTCGACGCGCGGTGCCAGCCGGCCCCCTGACTCTCCGAGCAGGGCGACCGTAGCGATCCCCAGCGAGGCGGCCGCACCCGCCGCAGCGAGAAGATTGGCCGAGTCCCCAGAGGTGGAATGCAGCACGAGCAGGTCGCCCGATCGACCGAACGCGCCGATCGCGCGCGTGAAGACGCTTTCGTAGCCGAAGTCGTTTGCCGCCGCCGTGAGCTGCGCCGAGCCTGCGGTGAGCGCGATCGCCGGCAGTGGCTCCCGTTGTCGCTTGAACCGGATCACGTACTCCGTGGCGATATGCTCGACGGTCGCGGCGCTGCCGCCGTTGCCGCAGAACAGGAGTCGGCCGTTTCGTTCAAAGGTCTCTATCACGAGTCGGGAGTATTGCCCGACAGGCTCCGCGAGAGTTTCGGCGCAACGGATGGCCGTCTGCGAAAGATCTTCGAGCTGCGCCTTCACGTTGCCCACCGGATCGACCGTCGTCATTGCCGTTCCCCTTTTACCATTTTCCGCAATCGTCGCACGATAGCCGACGACAGGTCCACCGGAGGTACTGGCTCGCATTCCTCTCCCGCGAGGATTCTGGCAGGATTCGCCATCGTGAGAAGATCTGCCGCGTCCGGCGTCGGGCTCAGACTCAGTCGATCCCAACCGTCTCTCAGCGACGTCGAACGTCCAGGCCGGGCATGGTGATCGGAAGCGAGACAGTCCACGTGTCCCCGGGCCAGCATCAGCCGGGAGACCTGTTCCGCTTCCGGGCCATATTCCCCGAGCAGGCTGCCGACGTTGACGACCATCAGCGCTCCTGCCTCGCGCCAGCGTTCGATCCAACCGTACGAACGGCCGATTCCCGTATATCGCTCCGGGTGGGCAAGCGCTACGCGCCAGCCCTGCTCCTGCACGCTCTTGAGCATCAGATCCGGAAACGCCGGAAGCATAAGCTGGGGAAATTCAACCAGCAGCGCGCCTCCCCCGAGGCCAAGGTCGGGATCGGACAGATCGGATTCCGGCTCGTCGATCCGGATCTCGAACGACAGGGTCAACTCTACTTCCGGCACCCGTTCCCGTGCAGCGGCGTGCAACGCTTGAAAGCGGCTCTCGATCTTCTGCCGCCACGCGCTCTGTACGTGACTCGCCGTCAGGTGGGGCGTCGTGACCACGCGCCGAATCCCCATGTCTCGAAACGACTCGAGATAAGAAATCGCATCTTCAACAGTACGAGCACCATCGTCGACACCTGGCACGAGATGACAATGGAGATCGACAAGCGTGCCCTGGGGTGAGGATTCCGGGCTCAGCGACCACCTCCTGCCCCGGTCCCGCTGTCCAGGCGGTTCCCGAGTTCGCCTCGCGGGCCGAGCCACGTGCACAGCGCCTGGACATCGCCGTTCAACTCTGCTCCGGCCTCGAAGGCCAGGGTCAGAGCGGCGTCTGCCGCCAGGAGCCGAAGCGCCGATTCCCGGCCTCCGAGACCCTCCACGATTTCGTCGAGACCCGCCAGCCCGGCCCGGGCGAGGAGCAACGCGATGGCGTTCCCGCTCTCATCCTGTGCGTCGTCCGCCACGGCCCGGATGAGGGTCCGAATATCAGCGGCGAGTTCCGTCGGAGCCCCGGCGAGCCGCTCGTCCAGCCACCGTTGGGTAGCCGCGAGAGTCGTCATGCTCCGCCGGCCGCCTTTTCCCTCGCCAGCATCGCGGCAGCGTCGAGCGCATCTGATACCAGGGCCGGATCTCCCACTCCTCCCTGCGCCAGGTGTGGTTTGCCCCCTCCGCCCGATCCCGTGGCCTGGCTCGCCGCCCGAACCAGGTCTCCGGCCTTCAGACCCTTTCGGATCCAATCGTCCGTGACCACTCCCAGGATCGAGCTCTTACCGTCGGCCGTCTGCACGTGAACAATCGCCGCACCAGATCCCAGGCCGGAGCGGAGCTGGTCACCGAACGCCGCGATATCCGAGCCCTCAGGAAGCTCGATCTCCGCTCGAACGAGCCGAGTCTCTTCGGCGGTTAGGGGCCCGGCTTCTTCCACCAGACGACGCGCCACTCCGTGTGAGTCTGCTCCTCGCTGTTCGGCCAGCGTTCCCTCGAGCTGGTCGCGTTCCGCGAGCAGGGCTTCGACTCTACGCGGCACATCCGACGCCGGAACTCGAAGACGTTCGGCGAGGTCGGAAACCAGTCCTTCCATGCGCAGGAGACGGCTGTAGGCACGGGGCCCGGTCACCGCCTCGATTCGGCGGATGCCCGCCGCTACACCTGTCTCAGATACGATCCTGAACAGACCGATCTGGCCTGTCGAACGGACGTGGCAACCGCCACATAATTCCAGACTCACCCCGGGAACGCTGACCGTGCGGACCACGTCGCCGTATTTCTCACCGAACAGGGCCATCGCGCCATCGGCCAGGGCTTCTCGGTATGGTCGGCGCTCGATTTCCACCGGCGCATTCCCCCATATCGCTTCGTTCACCTGCCGCTCGATCACCGAGCGCTCTTCCGCCGTCAGGGGACCGTGGTGGCTGAAGTCGAAGCGCAGACGGTCCGGCGCCACTAGCGATCCGGCCTGGTGAACGTGCTCGCCAAGCACGGATCTCAACGCGGAATGCAGGAGATGCGTTGCCGTATGGTTGCGCTCGGTATCGCGCCTGATGTGCTCCTCAACGACTGCCAGAACGCTGTCTGGAGCGCCCGGGATCTCCCCGTGCGTCGGCTCCCCGAGCAGGACGGTCTGACCCCGGTCGTTCGTGACCACGGATTCTATGGCGAGCTCCCACCCGTCTCCCCGCAGATACCCGCTGTCGCTGACCTGTCCCCCCGATTCCACATAGAACGGATTCCGCTCGAGGACGAATGCCCGGATTCCGTTCATTTGCTCGTGCGCGAGAACGGGTGTCTCGACCCTGAGTCTGTCGTAGCCCACGAACTCCTGCTCGAAATCAGCGCCGATTCCGCGGGCTTGCTGCAGACTCTCTGGCGTCAGTCCGGATCCACCCGGAACAAGCACGGACGACCCGAGCGCGGTCGAGAAATCCCGGGAGCGCTGCCGCTGTTCTTCGAGGGCGGCGTCGAACCCTGCCTGATCGACAGTCCACCCGCGCTCGGCTGCCATGAGTTCCGTCAGGTCGAGTGGGAATCCGAACGTGTCGTAGAGCTTGAACGCCTCTTTCCCCGGAATCGACCCCGTGGATCCGATTGGAGCGACCTCCTCGAACCGATTCATGCCGGCCTCGATCGTGGCCAGGAATCGCTCCTCTTCAGCCCGCGTCGTCCGTTCGATATGCGTACGACGGGCTGCCAGTTCCGGGTACACGTCGCCCATCAGGTCCACCACAACGCCCACCAGACGATCGAGCGTCGGTTCGCGACGGCCGAGCAGCCACGAGTAACGGCCTGCACGGCGGAGAATCCTGCGCAGGACGTAGCCGCGGCCTTCGTTGGACGGGAACACCCCGTCGGAGAGCATGAACGCCACGGCTCGCGCATGATCGGCCAGGACGCGGAACGGCAGTCCTGCCTCCCAGTTCTCAGGATCGCGCGAGTACGGGATTCCGATGATCTCCTCCGCCCGCTCAATGATCGGAATGAACAGGTCCGTGTGATAGTTCGTCCACGTTCCCTGGAGAATCGCCGCGATTCTCTCCAACCCGGCACCCGTGTCGATCGACGGTCGGGGAAGCGGCTGGTCTCCCTCGGCCGTCCGTTCGAACTGCATGAAGACGAGGTTCCAGATCTCCATGAACCGGTCTGCATCGCCGAGCGCAACGAACGTCTCGGGATCGAGTCGGGCCAGGCGCTCGGATTCGGGCCTCATGTCGTAGTGCAGCTCTGAGCATGGGCCGCACGGACCTGTCTCGCCCATCTGCCAGAAATTGTCCTTGTCGCCCAGGCGGAATACCCGTTCGGCAGGAATCCCCGTGAGTTCGGGCCACAGCTCCGCGGCTTCATCGTCACTGTGGTGCACGGTCGCCCACAGTCGCGCCGGATCGAGTCCCAGCTCATCGACCACGAATTCCCAGGCGAACCGAATCGCGTCTCGCTTGAAGTAATCCCCGAACGAGAAGTTCCCGAGCATCTCGAAGAACGTATGGTGGCGGGCCGTCCTGCCGACCTCTTCCAGATCGTTGTGCTTGCCGCTCACGCGGAGGCACTTCTGCGATGTGACGGCGCGCGGTCCGGGGGCCTGCTGCTCACCGACGAAGATCCCCTTGAACTGGACCATCCCGGCATTCGTGAACAGCAGGGTCGGATCTGCCTCGGGGACGAGAGAACTGCTCGGCAGGTGCAGATGCCCCTGCCGCTCGAAGTACTGTATGAAGCGTGATCGAATCTCGTGCGAAGTCATGGCGTCCGCTTGAAGTACCTCGGGTTCACAGGCCGACGATGGCCGATCCTCCACAATCCTTCAATATGAACCGAGGTAGCGACCGATACAATCGAACCGCCCGGATGGAAGGACATGCACCGTCTCAGGGTCATTCAGATTCGGGCAGCAGTTCGTCGACGACCAATCTGACATCGGCGCCTGCGAAGCCGCGACGCAGCAGATACCCGAACAGACGGCGGCGAGCTGCGGATCGCTCAACCGACCGGAGAGCCGTGGCCCGACGGGCAGCCGACTGGCGCAACAGGTCAAGCTCCGAAACAGCGAATTCCCGAAATGCTTCTTCGAGAGCAGCGTCCGCGTCCGCTGCCCCGACCCCACGTGCTCGGAGTTCGGATATGAGCCGCCGTCGGCCGGAAGGACGAAACCGGATCCGGTCCCGCACGAATGACAGGGCAAACGCCCTGTCGTCGATGTATCCCAATTCCTCACACCGGCCAATCGCCGTCTGCGCCGGCTCCTCGGCGTGGCCCTTCCTGCGCAGATGGCGTTGGAGCTCAGTCCGGCTCCTGGGACGATAGGAGAGGCAGGACAGGGCCGCACCGAGCGCCTCGGCCAGGGCGACCTCAGTGCCAAGAGCCTCCAGCTCTGCACCGTCGAGGATCTGTCCCTCTTGAAGCGATCGGGCCTGCACGATCGAGTCGGGCAGAGAGCCCCAGGTCTCACCGTCCAGTTCGAGTTCGACCCGCCCGGTGCGCCGGCTCGCGGTCAGGCTGGTTATCCTCGGCATGAGGCGTCGGGCTCAGACCTCGGCGGCCTCCGGGTTCTCATCCTCCGCCTCTACCTCCGCCTCGTCGACTGGCGTCATTCCCAACACCACACGAAGCTGCTGCTCGATCGCGTCCGCGACATCGGGATTCTCACGCAGGAACGCCTTCGAGTTCTCCCGTCCCTGCCCCAGCCGTACATCGTCGCCGTAGGAGTACCATGCTCCCGAGCGCTGCACGATTCCGTGTTCTTCGCCCAGGTCCACGAGGATACCGGGCCGACTGAATCCTTCGTTGAACATGATGTCGAATTCTGCCATCCGGAACGGCGGAGCACACTTGTTCTTGACCACCTTCACGCGCGTCCGGTTTCCGACCTGTTCATTGCCCTCCTTGATCGAGGCGATCCGGCGGATGTCCAGCCGGAGGGAGGAATAGAACTTGAGCGCCCGGCCGCCGGTCGTGGTCTCGGGGCTACCGAACATGACGCCGATCTTCTCGCGAATCTGATTCGTGAAGATGACTGCAGCGTGAGAGCGGCCGATCGCACCGGTGAGCTTCCGGAGCGCCTGCGACATGAGCCGGGCCTGGAGACCGACATGCGAGTCGCCCATCTCTCCTTCGATCTCGGCCCGCGGGACGAGCGCCGCCACGGAATCGATGACGATCACATCCAGGGCGCCTGATCGGACGAGAACTTCGGCGATCTCGAGGGCCTGCTCGCCGGTGTCCGGCTGAGATACGAGCAGATTCTCGACGTCGACTCCGAGGCGTTCCGCGTACTGGACGTCCAACGCGTGCTCCGCATCGATGAACGCCGCCACGCCGCCATCCTTCTGCGCGTTTGCGATCACGTGGAGCGTCAGTGTCGTCTTGCCCGAAGATTCCGGTCCGAAGATCTCGGTCACCCGACCACGTGGAATTCCACCGACGCCGGTAGCGTGGTCCAGATTCAGCGCCCCGGTCGAAATCACCGGTGTCCTCACCCGGGCTCGATCGAGACCGAGCCGCATGATCGCTCCCTTGCCGTGCTGCCGTTCGATCTGATTGATCGCCACGGTCAGGGCCTTTCTCCGTTCTTCGCTCAACTCCAATGCCATCGCTTTCTGTCCTCGAATTCGGGGTCGGTTGTCGGTGCAATCAGTATACCGGGACCCTCCGACTTTCGCAATTTGTTCGGGTCCGTCCCGAGGGGCGGACCATGGCGATGGCCGGTACGCCCGGACGGGGCAGACATCGCGGCGATGTCTCATCGGTCGGTCAACAAATTCCGCACCCGCCTTGCCTTCACGGATCGACCGGGTCACGATGCGAGATACGGCGATGCCGGAAATCGGCATCGGCCGCACCTGGCGCCACACCAGATCGGAGGGTCAGTCATGACGGATGAGGGCAAAGGAGGCCCGCTACCCGTACCTGCCGGCGCGATTGAGGGACTCGGAGCATTCTACCTCGGCAGGCTGATTACGGAAGACGCTTCCCCACCCTTCATGTACGACGCTCGTGACCTGACCACACATGCCGTGGTTCTCGGGATGACCGGAAGCGGCAAGACGGGACTCTGTCTCACGCTGCTCGAAGAAGCCGCGCTTGACGGTATCCCGGCCCTCGTCATCGATCCGAAGGGAGATATCGGGAACCTCCTCCTCACCTTCCCGGACCTCCGGCCGCAGGACTTCCGGCCGTGGATCGATGAAGCCGAGGCGGCACGAAATGGGATCTCAGCGGATGAACTCGCCGCACAGACGGCGGAATTGTGGCGCAACGGGCTCGTCGAGTCAGGCCAGGACGGAAAGCGGATCGGGCGGCTTCGTGCGGCAGTCGACATACCGATCTTCACGCCTGGCGCGACGCACGGTCTTCCGATCGCGGTCCTCAGATCGTTCGAGGCGCCTCCCGAAGCAGTTAGGAACGACAGGGGTGCGCTGAGGGAAATGGTGGCAACGGCCGTGTCCGGGCTCCTGGCACTGGCCGGAATCGAGGCCGATCCCGTCCGCAGCCGCGAGCACATCCTGTTGTCGAGAATCATCGAACAGGGGTGGGCGGCCTCGCGGGATTTTGATCTCGGAACCCTGATTCGAGCTGTCCAACAGCCGGGATTCGAGCGAGTCGGTGTCCTCGACCTCGAGTCCTTTTTCCCGGCGAAAGCCCGATTCGAACTCGCGACGAGTCTGAACAACCTCATCGCCGCTCCAGGCTTCGAGGCCTGGCTCGAAGGACCACCGCTCGACATTCCGTCGCTGTTGTGGACCCCCGATGGCAAGCCCAGGATTTCGATCCTCTCGATCGCTCATCTCCCCGAAGCGGAACGGATGTTCTTTGTGACGCTGCTGCTGAACGAGCTCCTGGCCTGGGCTCGCTCGCAGCCGGGCACATCGTCCCTGCGCGCGCTCCTGTATATCGACGAGGTGATGGGCTACCTGCCGCCCACCCGGCAGCCACCGTCGAAGCCGCCGCTCCTGACGTTGCTCAAACAGGCCCGGGCCTACGGACTCGGAATCGTCCTGGCCACCCAGAATCCAGTCGATCTGGACTACAAGGGCCTGGGGAATACCGGTACGTGGTTCCTCGGCCGCCTGCAGACCGAGCGTGACAAGGAAAAGGTGATCGAGGGTCTCGAGACTGAAGCTGGCGCAGCCGAGGGCGGGCTCGACCGCAAGCGAATGGACCGCCTGCTGTCAGGACTTGAAAAGCGGACCTTCCTGGTGGGGAACGTGCACGCCGCAGGTCCGGAGTTGATCAAGACGCGGTGGGCCATGTCGTACCTGCGTGGCCCTCTGACTCGATCTGAGATCCGTCGCCTGACCCAGGACCGGAAAGAGGAACCGGCCGTCCCGGATCCCATCCGTACGGGATCGGTGCAGCCGTTCGGGCCCGGTTCGAAGACCGTCGCGGAACCAGATCTGACGCCGGACCGTCCGGTCGTGCCGCCGGATGTCCGGGAGGTCTTCCTGTCTCCCGAACTGGAGGAAGACGACGACTCCGCTGCGGTCTGGCGGCCGGCGCTGCTCGGGCTCGCAGGCCTGCATTACGCTCGGGCGTCACTCGGTGTCGACGTCTGGCAGGACGTGGCCGTGTTGTCACCGATCAGCGAAAGCCCGGTGACCGACCCGTGGGACGGAGCTGAAGAATTGCGGCAGATTCCGGAACTGGATCAGTCTACCCCCGCAGTAGCCCGGTACGGACCGCTCCCCGCCAGCGCGATCGGGGCGAAGCAGCGCCGACGCTGGCCGTCGCAGCTCAAGGCCTGGCTGTACCGTGAGCGGCCGCTGCGGCTGTACCGCATTCCGGCATTGAAGTTGACGTCGGCTCCAGGTGAGTCCGAGGCCGAGTTCCGGGTGCGGGTCCGCGAGGAAGCTCGCTCGTCCAGGGACGCGGCTGTCGCCAAAATCCGAGACAAGTACCGACGAAAGGTGGACTCGATCGACGGGAGGCTGGCTACGGCGCGGAATCGACTCGACAGAGAGAAGTCGCAGTACGATTCGCAACGGCTCGAGAGCGCCGTCAGCCTGGGCTCGACGGTGCTCGGCGCTCTGCTCGGGCGACGGAGCGTCACGAGATCCAGGGCCGCGAGCGCAGCGCGGCAGGTCGGCCGCGCATCGACGCAGCGAGATGATGTTCAGCGAGCGGAAACATCGATTCAGGAGCTCAGCGATCAGCTTGCTCGGATCGAGGCGGAACTCGCCGGAAAGATGGAGCAGGTCAGGGCCGAATGGGACGTGGACGCCATCGAGATCGAGGAAGTGACGCTGTCACCGCGCAAGAGCGAAATCGGTGTGGAACTGGTGGCTCTCGCCTGGATGCCTGAGACGGGGGCGCAGACCCTGGAGGGATAGCCGGGCGGCCCGGGCCGAGGCCGATCCGACGGCTTTCTGCGAGCGGCTGTCATGCGCCCGCCGCCCGCAGCAGATGCCTCAGTCGTCGAGCACGAACGTAACCTTCATGTTCACCCGGTAGGACTTGACCTCGCCGTCCTTTACTTCCACGGTCTGCTCGTTGATCCAGGCGCCCTTGATGTTCTTGAGCGTCTTGCTGGCGCGGGCGATTCCGACCTTCACGGCATCGTCAAAACTGACCTTCGACGACGCGGTGATTTCCGATACTTTCGCAACTGACATGACGGTCTCCTGTTTCGTGGTTTCACGCGTTTTCGTCCAGGCACTGGACGCTGAACACTTCCATACTACACGTGCGGGGGCAGGTCAGGACAGAACTGACTGAAATCCTGCGATGGCCCGGGCGATTCCATCGTCATCGACATCGAAGTGAGTCACCGCGCGGACCCTGGTGGGACCTGCTGGCAACAGATAGACCCCGTGTTCCTCGAGCAGCCGCACCAGACCGGCGGCATCGATTTCGGGGGTAGTGATGTCGACCATCACGATGTTGGTCTCCGGCTCGACCGGCATGAGTCCGTCGATCTTAGCGCACGCCTCTGCGAGCCTGCTGGCACGGGAATGATCCTCAGAGAGTCCTGGCAGGACGTGGTCGAGCGACCAGAGCCCCGCGGCAGCCAGGATCCCGACCTGGCGCATTCCACCTCCCAGCCGCTTTCGAACGGACCATGCCGCATCGATCAGGTCCTGCGGCCCAGCCAGCATCGAGCCGATCGGGCATCCGAGCCCCTTCGAGAAACACACCATTATCGTGTCGGCACAGGCGGAATAGTCGGAGAGCGACGTCTTTGACGCCGCCGATGCATTCCACAGCCGGGCTCCGTCGAGATGCACGGGAAGCTCTCGTTCGCTGGCCGCCTCCCGCACCGACCGCATCGTGTCCAGCGGGACGACAACGCCGCCGTGCATGTTGTGCGTGTTCTCCATCCACACGAGCGAGGTGAGGGAGTGATGGCGATCACCGGGCCGGATCGCTTTCACCACGTCGGCTGCCGTCAACCGGCCATGATCGGACTCGACGGGATGCAACTGAACTCCGGCGAGCCAGGCCGCATCTGCCAGTTCATAGTTGAACACGTGCGACTCGCTGTCGCACACGGCCTCGGTACCCGGCGACGTATGCAGCAACATGGCCGTCTGATTCGCCTGGGTACCCGACGGGAAGAACAGCGCTGCATCCTTCCCCAGCAACTCGGCAACGCGCCGCTCGAGCCGATCCACCGTGGGATCTTTGCCGAGTACGTCGTCGTCTACCTCGGCTTCGGCCATGGCGCGCCGCATCCCGGGGGGCGGACGGGTGACGGTGTCACTTCGGAGGTCGACCGGCTGCATCATGAATGCGGCCCCTCAGACACCGTCGGTGGCGTCGGCTACCGAGTGGCCGCAGCGCGAACAGAACTTCGCTTCTGCACGCAAATCCGCGCCGCACACCGGGCACACTCCTCCGACAGGCCTGTCCATCGACTCGCCCAGGGAATCACGGGCTTCGATGGCTTCGTTCGCCCAATGGGCCCGGAGCCGGTTGTAGTCCGAGTCCGCCATCTTGCCGGTCTCATACTCGAATTCCAGCTCGCGCAAAGCATCCAGCGCCCTGGCCTTCCGGCCCTCGGCCGTAGGTGACTCCGCCTCCCGCACGCCCTTGCGTTCGATCATCGGCGCGAAGATGACCGCCGCCAGAAGGACTGCGAGAATTCCACCAAATATGTAGACCGCGTACACGTTTGCACCGCCTGTTTATCGAGTTTGATGTCCCGTTCCGCCGTCCGGATGACGGTGGGCCGAGGCCAGTTCCAGGGCCCGCGCGACCGCTGCCGCCGGTTCCTGGAATCGCTCAATCAGAAATCGGTCGCCGAGCGCATCCCCGACTCCGACGAGCGGCCGACCGATCTTCATGCAGAGAGCGGCCTCGTTCAACGTTCCCCACTCTCCCTCGATGGCGATCAGCGCTTCGGACGCCTTCACCACGAGGGCGTTGCGGCTCTCGCCCAGCCCGGTGGCGATCGGGATCGTCACCCCCGTGCGGCCGCCTGCGGGTCATCTCCCGGCAGTATGCCGAGCACGAGTCCTCCTTCGGCGGCCGCGCCGGCGGCGGCCGAGGCCATGACACCGGTCCCGCCCCCGCACACGAGAACGGCCTCAGCGAGAGCGAGGGCCCGTCCGACGGACCGGGCCGTCTCACTTCCCCGTTCGGAAGCCGTGGCTGAACCGATCACCCCGATGCGAATCGGCCTGGACCCCGGAGATCCGAATGTCATCCGGATCCGTCCTCTGCCCACCCGATCACGGCGCGAACCGCCCTGCCCCAATCTGTCATCACCCGGTCACGTACGTCTGCCGCATCTGCACCGGGCGAGAACACCGATTCCTCTCCGAGCGCGCCCAGGAACTCCTCCGGCCGGGCCCAGAAGCCACTGCCCACGCCCGCCAGGCCAGCCGCGCCGATCGCCGTCAGCTCTGTCGCCTCCGGGCGATATACGTCCAGGCCGAGCAGGTCTGACTGGAATTGCATCAACCAGTCGTTCGCCGCGGCACCTCCGTCGGCCCTGAAACGGCCGATGGATACCTCCGCGGAGCGCATCATTGCTTCAAGCACCTCCACCGTGCCGCAGGCCATGGCCTCGAGCGCTGCCCGAACGAGGTGAGCTTTCTGAGTTCCCCGGGTCAGACCGAATATCGCTCCGCGAGCCTCTGGAACCCAGTACGGTGTCCCGAGACCGGCGAAAGCCGGCACGAATACGACCCCCCCTGTGTCGCTCACACTGCGGGCGAGGGCCTCGCTGTCGGCCGAACTCGCCAGCAATCCCAGTCCGTCACGCAGCCACTGAACGGCTGCCCCCGCGACCAGGATGGAACCCTCTCGCGCATATTCGGGTTCACCGCGCGGACCGCAGGCCATGGTAGTGAGCACTCCGGACTGCTCTCTGCCTCGTTCTTTCCCCGTATGGAGCAGCAGAAACGCTCCGGTCCCGTAGGTGTTCTTAGCGTCGCCACGGTTCCAGCCACCATGACCGTACAGAGCCGCCTGCTGGTCACCGGCCACTCCCGTAATCGGGATCTCGGCTCCCATGACTTCCGTGTCGGTGTGGCCGAAGTCAGCGGCGGACGGACGGACCTCCGGCAGCATGGGCTCCGGCACTCCGAACAGGGAACACAGCTCCGGATCCCAGTTTCGGTCATCGAGCGAGTAGAGAAGCGTGCGTGACGCATTCGTATGGTCGGTGGCATGAACTCGACCACCAGTCAGGCGGAAGACGAGCCAGGAGTCGATGGTGCCGAAACAGATCTCTCCATCTGCCGCCCTGGCGTGCCACTCCGGATTCCGTTCGAGAAGCCACTCGAGCTTCGTCGCCGAAAAGTACGGATCGGCCACCAGCCCTGTGCGAGCCCGGATCATGCCGGCCAGACCATCCGCCCGCAGCTGCTCGCACCGCCCGGCGGTCCGCCGGTCCTGCCACACGATTGCAGGCGCAAGCGGCCGGCTGGTGACCCGATCCCACACAACGGTCGTCTCACGCTGATTCGTTATGCCGATCGCCGCCACGTGCGCCAGATCGAGGTCCGAATCTGCCAGTGCGCGCTCGATCACGGACCTGACCGACGACCAGATTTCGTCGGCATCGTGCTCGACCCGGCCCGGAGCCGGGAAGTACTGGGGAAACTCCTCGTATGCCGACCCGAGAATCGCACCATCACGCCCGACCAGCAGGGCACGGGAGCCCGTCGTACCCTGGTCGATCGCCAGGACGGCCATCTGTCGACTCAACTGTGAGTACTCACAAGGAGCCCGGATTCCCCGCCGGAATGATCTCCAGACCCGCGAAGTCGTATCGAATCCCGTGCCGGGAGAGGAGAGAGAAAAGGAGTTGCACGGGAAGCCCTACCACGTTGTAGAAATCGCCGTCGACGCGTTCGATGAGCGCGGCGCCGCGCCCCTGGATTCCATAGGCGCCTGCCTTGTCCAGCGGCTCGCCGGTGGCAACGTATTCCTCGCATTCGGGGCGAGCAAGCTGCCGAAAAGACACCCTCGTCCGCTCAACTCCGGACACCAGGTGCGCCGCAGACCTTACGGCGAGCCCGGTGTAGACGAAGTGATCCCGCCCCGACAGGCGCAGCAGCATCTCAACTGCTTCGCCTGGATCTGCGGGCTTGCCAAAGGACTCTGACCCGAGCGCGACGATCGTGTCCGCGGCAATCGTGATCTCGCCGGACGCGAGGGAAATGGAGGCAGCCTTCTCCGTCGCCAGCCTCCGCGCGGCGACGGCCGGCAATTCACCCTCTGACAGGTCCTCCTGGCTACCCGGAACCCTTACCTCATAGGGGATCGACAGCGAATCCAGGATCAGCGCCCGCCGGGGTGACGCCGATGCCAGCACCAGGGTGGGCCTCATCGCTCGATCACCAGCGTGACGGGTCCGTCGTTCACCAGCTCGACATCCATCATCGCGCCAAATTCCCCCTCGGCGACAGGCACCGTACCGCGTCTGCAGGCATCCAGGAACTGTCGGTACAGCCGCTCAGCCTCCGCCTGTGGAGCCGCATGCACGAAACTCGGTCGGCGGCCCTTCGAAGCATCCCCGTACAGGGTGAACTGTGACACGATGAGGAGTTCCCCCCCGGCTTCAGAGACGTCCCTGTTCATCAATCCATCGGCGTCCCGAAACAGCCTCAGGCCCTCGATCTTTCGTGCCATCCACTCCAGCTCCGCGTCACCATCGCCCGGTGCGAAACCGGCCAGTACGAGCAGCCCGATTCCGATCTCACCGATGACCCGTCCCTCCACGCGCACGCACGCTCTGCTTACGCGCTGAATCACAGTCCTCATGTCGCCTCCGGCGATCCAGGGTCCTCTGAAGCCGTTTCGCTTCCAGGCGAATCGAGCATCGCTCGCACCAGGGGTCCGGCGTCCGTCGGACGGCGAGCATCTATCGTCTCTCCGTCCCTGGTGATCCGTTGGACGACTCGATTCAACAGGGCATCGGAGGGGAGCGTCCGGGCCAGCCCGGCGCTCGTTCCGACTACGATCAGCAGATCCCTGCTCCTCGACAGGGCCACGTTCAGGAGCCTCGGAAAGTCAGGGTTTCGGCGCTCATTCAGAAACCAGCTCGGACCCGGCGGAGCGTCCACGGTATCCAGGATGACCACCGATTTTTCTCGCCCCTGGAACCGGTGAATCGTGCTGATCTCCAGATTCGAGGGCGCAGTGCGGCCCAGTCTTCCGCGTGCGGCGCGCCACAGGGACCGTGTCTGTGCGCGGTACGGGGTCACGACACCGACATCGGCGACCCCCTCGCGACTCAGGACTTCGAGCAGCTGCGTGATGACTTCCAGATGAACCGAATTCTCTCGCGAACCGTCTACCCGGTTCACGGCGGGATCGAGGTGTCCTGTCTCGAGCAGCGCGAGTGCCGGCGCCCGGTGATCGGCCTCGACAATCGGCGCGGCATCAAGCAAACGGCCACCGTAGAACAGGTCCCCGACCAGAGCCCGGATCGCTGGACGCATCCGATATTGCTCCACCAGCATCGCGCAAAGCCGATCGTCGGGCGAGGGGAGTTGCTCCACCCCCGAGCCCGTGACGACTCCCGTTTCCCGGAACAGGTCCCGACTCAACCAGCGGCGGGCATACCCACCACGACTGACCACCACGGGGGGAAGTTGCTGGAAGTCTCCGAATGCCGCGGCTCCTTCAGATGCCAGACACGCGGCGTGGAGCACGTACGGCAACGGTGCCGTGCTGGCTTCGTCGATGACCACGAAATCGAAGCGCTGCGCCGCCAGTTCATCGCGCACGGCCAGTCGCGCGAAGGTCGTGAGTACCACGTCGGCGTCGTCCAGCACCTGGCGCGTCGCGCGGACCAGGTCGCCCGTGAGGCGCCCGGCACGCTGCACCAGTGCATCGTCTCCCTCGCCGCGCGCCCGGGCCAGAATGCGCGCCTGCCGTTCGGCCAGCATCAGGTCCGCAGTCTCCTTCCGCGACCGGCCATCCAGCAGCGCATCCTCGAGTTCCAGCAGTGCCCGGGACACCCTTGTCGGCTCACGACGCTCGGCGCGCTCCACGGCCGTCTCCAGCGCCAGGGCCGGGTCTCCGGTCGGGCTGAATTCGGCTCCCACTCGAATCAATCGATTCTGCTCCACGGCCGCGCCGCCGAGACAGTCCGCGATACGTGAAGCGGCCTCGTCCACCGCCACATTGGTCGTCGCTACGACCAGGACGCGGCCCGTCCTGGCGAGAGCTGCGACCGCGCTGCCCAGCAGACGGGTCTTGCCGGTTCCAGGCGGCCCCCAGACCAACTGAGCCCGACTCCCGAGAATCCGGGCCAGTGCATCCTGCTGAGAGTCGTTCAGTCCATCGTCGACATCAGGCGGAAGTTCGGAACGTCCCGTCTCCGGAAACTCTCGACCGAACAACCGCAGCGCCGTCGACGGGTAGAACCGCTGCGGGTCGTCCCCGATCTCGCGAAGTCGGAAGGCCAGGGCCTCCCCCCCCCCCCCCCCCCCCCCCCCCCCCCCCCCCCCCCCCCCCCGAGCAGCCAGGTGGGATCGAAGGTGAGCGTCGCGGGCCCGGGGTGAGGCCCCAGCCATTCGCCGAGACGCACGCGCACGGCAGGACGCGCGGCATCGAACTTCGTGACGAAACCCAGGCCGCTTCCGCGCTCGCACTCGATGCGCACCGCGTCTTCCAGCCGGATAGAGTACCGGCCGGGTGGCAAAGTCCACTCGTACTGCGTGGCGAGCCCGGGCCGGCCGATCCGGATTCCACCAGAGGCCATGAGCGGGGATCCGAGTCCACGGGACTGGAGATCTTCACGCACCGCATCGATCTCCTCGTCGAGAGCGAGGAGACCGCCATCCAGCAGTTCGTCCAGGGGGGTCGAGGTTTCGGCCATGGCCGCCAAGTTACGCACGCCGGGACCGGTCGGGCAGGACCCGGCCACCTTGAGCGTGACGACCCGGTGAGATAGCCTGCTCGCATGCCCGACCTGAATGATCTTCATGCTTTCCGTCGCGGAGCGGAGTGGGCCATCGCGGCCGGGACGGCCGTTGAGCTTGGAATGATCGCCGCCCTCGAAGGTGGCCCGCTCCTTACATTCGAGATCGCGCGCCGGCTGAACGTGAGTCCGCGGCGTGCATACATTGCTGGGCGCTCTCGAGGAGTTGGGCGCAGTCAGCGGCGAGGAATCGGGATGGCGGCTGACCGGCGCCGGCCGGGCCCGACTCCTCGACCGGGAAGCTCCCGACTACGAAGCAGACAGCCTGTTGCACTGGATGCGCACGATCCGCCGCTGGTCGGCGGATCTTCCGAGACGGTACGGACCGGAGATCCGGCGACCGAGGACTCCCCGGCCCGTGGAGCGAAGCAGGGCAAGGACCTGGAGAGATTCATGGCTGCGATGGCCAACAGGTCGCCTGGAAACGTCGCCGCAGTCGCGGATGCGGTCCGCGGTACGGCGCCCGGGGCCAGGACTCTGCTCGATGTCGGTGGAGGACCCGGCGTATACTCCAGGGCACTGGCTGACCGCGGGTTCGAAGTGAGTCTGCTGGACAGGCCGGAAGTGATCGAACTCGTCGCCGAGACCTACGGACTGGGCACAGACGAGCGAATCCATCTCGTGCCCGCGGACTTCCTTCATGCCCTGCCCGAACAGTCATACGACGTCATACTGCTGGCCAACGTCACGCATATTTACGGACCGGAGACGAATCTTGAGCTGCTGCGCCAGGCCGCCGGGAGACTGAATCCCGGTGGATGCGTGGCGATCGTCGATTTCGTGCGCGGTGTATCCGCCTTTGCCCCTCTGTTCGCGCTGACCATGCTGCTGAGCACCGACGACGGGGGCACGTGGTCCCTTCCCGAATACACAGGCTGGTTGCGCGATGCCGGGTTGGAGCGAGTCCGCTGCGCGACCATCGGCCCGATTCTCAGATGATCACGGCGGTGAATCCGTCGAAGGAGAGAGCGCCAGGATGAGCGCAGATCCATGGCTCGACTCGGCCGCCCGGGTAGCCGAGTGGATATCGGATTATCGGACGCGGCTGCCGGAGCTTCCGGTCCTGCCTGACGTCAGCCCGGGAGACACGCTCGCGCTTCTGCCGAAGGCGCCGCCCGAGGCCCCCGAGTCCCTCGACGACATCCTGTCCGATCTGGACCGGATTATCGTGCCCGGCCTCACGCACTGGAATCATCCGGGCTTCCTGGCCTACTTCTCGAGCAGTTCGTCCGATCCCGGTGTCCTGGCCGAATTCATCGCCGCGGCTTTGAACGTGAATGCGATGCTGTGGAAGACAGCGCCATCTGCGTCGGAACTCGAGACGCGGATGATCGAGTGGATGCGCCAATTCGTGGGTCTGCCGGACCTGTTCGACGGCGTGATCCAGGACACGGCATCGAGCTCCAGCTTTACGGCACTCCTGGCGGCGCGAGAACAGGCGTTGCCGGGCAGCCGAACAGAAGGGCTCAGAGCCGGGGAGCCCGGTGTTCGGCCGCTCGTGTACCAGTCCGACCAGGCCCATTCGTCGATCGACAAGGCTGTCATCGCGTCCGGAATCGGTTCCGACAACATTCGGCGCATCGCCAGCGACGATCTCTTCCGGATGCGACCCGACCTGCTGGACCGGACCCTGGCTTCGGATCTGGAGGCAGGCCATGTGCCCGTCATGGTGTGTGCCACGATCGGCACGACCTCCAGCACGAGTATCGATCCGGTGCGGGCCATCGCCGAGATCTGCGGCAGGCGAGGCGTGTGGCTGCATGTCGACGCGGCCTACGCCGGCCCGGCGGCAGCTCTCCCCGAGCTGCGACCTCTGTTCGAGGGATGGGAGCGCGCGGACAGCATCGTGCTGAACCCTCACAAGTGGCTCACCACCCCGATCGACTGCAGCGTGCTACTATTCCGCGATCCGGCGGCCGTCCGCCGTTCCCTGGCTGCGACGCCAGTCTATCTGGAGACCGGAATCGAAGCACGGAACCTGATGGATTACGGCCTTCCGCTCGGACGGAGGTTTCGGGCGTTGAAGCTGTGGTTCCTGTTTCGTCGGCTGGGAGCCGAGGCACTGCGGGACATGCTTCGGCGCCACATCGATCTGGCAAACGGCTTCGCCGATCGGGTTCGCCTGGATGACAGGTTCGAGCTGGTCGCGCCCTCGCCGTTCAGCACTGTGTGCTTCAGGGCACTGCCGGCGGGTGACGACCGATCCGACAGGCCCGCAATCGATGGCTCCGGCCCTTCACCGGCGGACGACTGGAACCGCCGTCTGTTGGACGAGGTAAACCGGCGCGGAAGAGTGTTCCTGTCCCACACCGAGCTTGCCGGCCAGTTCGTGATTCGGCTGGCTGTCGGAAGCGCGCATGTCAGGGACGAGGACCTCGAGGCGGCATGGACAGAACTGACGCAGTCGTACGAGGATCTTCGGACCGACTGAAATTCAATACGGAGGGAAACGATGCTTACCGAGGGTGATATGGCGCCGGACTTCGAGCTGGCGACGGATGGTGGAGGCTCGATTAAGCTGTCGGATCTGCTCGGGAAGCGGGTCGTGCTGTACTTCTATCCCAAGGACGATACCTCCGGGTGCACGAAGCAAGCCTGCGGATTTCGTGATAATCAGGCTGGACTCGCCGAACAGAACGCGATCGTGATCGGTGTCAGCCCCGATGGAGTGGCTTCGCACGACCGGTTCCGGGACAAGTATGATCTGAACTTTCCGCTCCTCTCCGACCCGGATCACGCGGTTGCCGAAGCATACGGAGCCTGGGGAAAGAAGAAGATGTACGGGCGTGAATATGAAGGCATTCTGCGATCCACCTTCGTGATCGACGCAGAGGGCAGAATCGAAAGGGTCTACGCGAAGGTCAAGGCTGCGGACAATCCGGGGCAGGTTCTGCAGGATCTCTCAGCGTGACGCGTGCGCCGGGAACCGGGGGCATTCTCCTCTCGATTCCACTCCTCGGATTCGGTTTCGGTTTCGTCCTGCCGGTCGATGTCGCCGCCCAGGAGCCCTACGTGGTTCCGGCGGACCAGGAGGTAGTTCTTCAGCGGGCGGACCGGGCGCGGGTCAAGGGAGACACGGCGGCACCGATCCGGATCGTCGAGATCTCTGACTTCGAGTGTCCGTATTGTGCACAGTTTCACGTTGAAAGCGCGCGGATCATCGACAGCCTGTACGTTCAGTCGGGCATCGCACGCTATCTGTGGATCTCGTTCCCCAACTCCACTCACCCGCGTGCCTGGCCGGCTGTGGAGGCGTCTTTCTGCGCCGGCGCAGCGGGCCGTTTCTGGCCGATGCATGATATCCTGTTCGAGCGCGTCGATCAGTGGAAGACGGCAAAGGATCCCTTCGGCCTGTTCGTGAAATGGGCAGAGGAAATCGGCATCGAGGTCGAGAGCTTCGGGTACTGTTTGCGCAACGACGTCACCGCGCCGCTCCAGGTCGCCGATTACGACTCGGCGTTGCGGTCCGGGATCACCAGTACGCCGTTCTTCGTCGTGGGTGACAGCGTGGCGATCCGTGGAGTCGTGTCGATGGATCGGTTTCGGTCGGCCGTGGACAGCGTCCTCATCGCGCGGGGTCTGGATACTCCGTGACTCTTCCGGTCCGGAAGATCGACTGGCTTTTCGTCCTGGCGCTCGTCTGCGCCATCGCCCTGGCTGCGGGCGACGCCGAGGATTTCCTGGTCTACTACGAAGCCGGGGCGCGTTTTCTGTCCGGGGGTTGGGCAGACGTGTACGAGGACAGGGCGCTTACTCCGTTCAAGTACCATCCCATCTTCTTGCTGCTGTCCCTGCCATTTTCTGTCCTCCCCTGGGTGCTGGCCAAGTTCCTGTGGGCCGGACTGAATGGTTTCTGGATCTGGGACAGCGCTCGCCGGTTTGAGCAGGCCTTCGAACTGACGCAGAAGCAGTTGCTGATCGCGTTCGTGTTCGTGATCCACGCCCTGTCCTGGCAGTTCAAATTCGCCAACGTCACCTTTCTCATCCTCTGGCTGATGGCCATGGCGCTTTCCCACCGGCCAGCGATGTCCGGGGGATCGAGCGCCGTGATGATCCTGCTCAAACCCTTCTGGTCCCCGATCCTGCTGCTGGCCGTCCTGGCACGCAGGAACAGGACGCTCGTCGCAATGCTCGGCGTCATGATAGGCCTCAGCCTGTTGGCCTTCCTGCTGGGAGGGACCTCCGTGTATTCCGGGTGGTTCGAGACCCTGGCGGATCCCACGCATGGGCACAATTACCCGAAGAACGACAACCAGGGCCTGTTCGCGATCGCCTACCGCAACCGGGCGGCCCTCGGGAGTCTGACCGGATGGATCTGGTTCGTCGGTTCGTGTCTGTCGGGGATCGCATGGGTGTTCACCGTGCTCACGATCAAGCGTGATCGGTTCGAGCTCGGTCTGTTGGCCATGGTGCCGTTCATACTGTGGGCGGCCCCCCTGAGCTGGATTCACCACCAGATCTGGCTCTGGCCAGTGCTTGCGGTCTGCTTGAAGAAACCGAACTGGATTCTGCTGGTCCTGATCTGGCTGTTGCTCAACGGGACCGGGGATCTCTTCTGGTCCAGGGAGTGGTTCTCGAAGATCTACCAGTGGGGCTTGCCGGCGCTGGCGTTTCCGCTGACCCAGTACGTGTTCTTCGAGTACATCAGACAGTCACGGAGAGCAGACACGCTTTAGCCGAGTCGCTCGAACACCCGCCGGATCGCTTCCAGCGAATGGGCCGCCGCCCGGGCTCCGGATTCGAACGTCCGGGCGAGTGTTCGCTCGTCAGCTCCGAGCAGTGGAATATCAAACGCGAAGTGCACGGAGACACCGGCGGGTCTGACGCGAGCCGCGCTGTCCGCCCACCCCTCCTCCGATGCGTCGAGGGCCCCTTCGATATGCACTTCGACGGCGTCGGCATCCCGCCCGACCTCCTGCGCCAGAATCCCCAACCGCCTCGCCAGTCTTTCGTTTCCTTCCGGATCCGCCGGACGCTCGTCGAGCCACAGCGCCGGTGGGGCCACGTCGATCACCAGGCTCCCGAGCATCACATCGGGGTGAAAAGCGAACAGTGACTCGTTCGAGTCAGGACCGAGCTCGGAGAGCGGGTCATCGACCTCGGAAGAGAACGACTCCGCGGTGTCACCGGGGATCTCTGTAGCGAGATATGCGGCGAGCCCCTCGGGGCCGATCTCGGAACCGGCGAGCGCTACTTCATCGAGGGCCAGCTCGACGAGCGCCGACGGAGCGTGGAGAATGTCGAGCGCCCCGGATTCCAAGATGTCCAGTTCCGACTGATCGTAGGCCAGGCATCTGAAGAACCAGCTGACTGGCTCCTGCCGGCCTTCGAACAGGTCCCGTACTCCCAGACCCGCGCCCCGCAAGGCGGTCAGGAGTGTACCGCCGATCTGCTGTCGTGTGAGCTGCGGCAAGATCGTCCTCAGTGCGAGATCATGATGTGGGCCCAGGGTGTTCCTGGCAGCATCAGCCAGGGAAGCCCGCCGGCGGGTCTGCCGGGAAGGCCCGTTTCCTCGAGTGTCGCGTTGGGAAGATACACGGCAGTGAGCCGTCGGAGCCCATCGGCGTCCGACTCGGCGCCGGGCGCTGGCCGGGAGTCGGCCGTCAGCGAGTACAGCGTCGCCGCCTCAGGCATCGAAATCTCCCCTGACTCGAGCGCGGCATACCGTGCCTCGAGCACCCCAGCCCGGTCGAGCCCGTCTGCACGCAGCAGCCGGCCGAGCCGCATGAACGGATCGAGCGACGCATGGTAGCAGGCGACGTGAAAATCTTCTCGACCGGGATCGTCGGCCAGACAAATGAGCTCGTTCGTGCCTTCCCGCAGCACCGTCAGCACGTCGTCGGAACGGGGCGTCCCGCCCATTCCCAGCACGGTAGCCCCCGCTTGCAGAGACTCCGGCGCAGCGAGCAAGGCACCTTCGATCTGGTCCAAGCTGCCCGTCTGCTGCGCCCCGGCCGGCAGGCTCCCGGAAATAAGCCCCAGGATCAGTATCGAGATCGATCTTCGCATCGGTAGTCTCCAGTTGTCTGTCCGCAAGTGTGTGGACGAACCCGCTAATTCCGGGGCTTCCTGCGACGCTATGGTCAAGTCGTCCCGGCGGGGGTTATCCTGTCCCATCGAACTCGGAGATGGGACCGCGTTTCTCAACCCCGGCTTGCCGGGTCGCGAGGTCCGGCCAGGCGAAAATGCCGTTGCGCCTTATGATTTCCGCGTCTTCCGGGAGCTCACGGGGCCGGTCCGGGACGCTGCTGTGACTTCGATCCGCACGACGGACCACGGCACGGTTCTCGCTGACGCAAGCCGACCGTTCGGAGCACCTTCTTCGCGGGCGAGACGGAACGTGGACAGGAAGAACGCTCCCCCATTCGGGAAGCGTCAGGCGTCCCGATTTCGACCCGGGTCAAGCTATTGGGGACTGGAGTGCTGTCAAGCGAACTGGCTGCTTCAGGGGCTTCGTGCGTGTTCGGCCGTGAGGTCGATCGCCGGGAGTCCGAAACAAGCGAACCCTGAACATAGAGCGGATCACCATGCGAATCGTGGTTCCAAAGGAGCGCGCGCCGAACGAACGGCGTGTTGCCATGTCACCGTCGGCGATCAAGCGCCTCGCGTCGGACAACATGCAGTTCGTGGTCGAGAGCGGCGCCGGCCTGGCCGCGTCGCACTCCGACGAGGAGTATCGCGAAGCGGGGGCCGAGATCATCTCAGACCCGAAGGCGTTGTTCGAAGGCGCCGACGTCGTGCTGAAGATCAACGGACCGGACAAGCGTGAGGACGGCCTGGACGAGGTGGACCTCATTCCTGCCGGAGCCCTGTTGATCGGACAGCTCAAGCCTCACGCAAACGCGGAGATTCTGGAGCGACTGGCCGATCGCGGCGTGACTTCTTTCTCCATGGAGCTCATGCCCCGCACGACGCTCGCCCAGCGAATGGATTCCCTGTCGGCTTTCAGCACGGTGGCGGGGTACATGGCGGTGATTCGGGGAGCCGAAGCCGGCAGCAAGTTCTTCCCGATGCTCACGACGGCAGCCGGCACGATCGCTCCGGCGAACGTGTTCATCATCGGCGCCGGTGTCGCGGGTCTGCAAGCGATCGCGACCGCGAGACGGCTCGGTGCCGTCGTTGAGGCCTTCGACATCCGACCCGCGGCGAAGGAGCAGGTCCAGAGCCTCGGGGCGAAATTCGTCGAATGGGAGGGAAGCGAGGACACTGAGACCGAGGGCGGATATGCCAAGGAGGTCTCGGACGAAGAGCAGGAGCACGAACGCCAATTGCTCGCCGAGCACATAGCGAAGTCGGACATCGTAATCACCACGGCACTCGTTCCCGGTCGCAAGGCACCTGTCCTGATCACCGCGGACATGGTCGATGGGATGCGCCCCGGATCGGTGATCGTCGACCTGGCCGCGGAAGCGGGCGGCAACTGCGAGCTCACGCAGCCCGGTGAGACGGTGAATCGGAACGGCGTTCTGGTCCTGGGGGCGACGGACCTGGCGGCCTCGATTCCGCATCACGGGTCGCAGATGTACGGGAAGGTCTTGTCGAATCTGCTCAACTACCTGGTGAACGACGAAGGTGAGCTTGTCGTCGATCTCGAGAACAACATCACGGGAGCGTGCGTCGTGACGCACGACGGAACGGTGAGGTACGAGTCATGACTGCCACGATGCCCGATATTCTGGTCAACGTGATCATCTTCGTGCTGGCGATGTTCATCGGCTTCGAGGTCATCACGAAGGTTCCACCTACCCTTCATACGCCTCTGATGTCCGGCTCGAACGCAATCTCCGGAATCTCCATCGTAGGTGCATTGGTGATCGCCGGGATGGGCGAAGGGGTGATGTTCGACGTCATCGGGATGGTGGCCGTGATCGCGGCGACGATCAACGTGATAGGCGGATTCATGGTCACCGACCGGATGCTGCAGATGTTCCGGCGGGACACCGACACGAACTAGCGAACCCCGAGGCAGATTGATGGATACGAGACTTCTCATGATGCAGCTCGCCTACCTGCTCTCGGCGGTGCTGTTCATACTGGGGCTGAAACGCCTCAGCCACCCGGACACCGCCCGTGGCGGCAACCAGCTGGCCGCGATCGGCATGCTGGTCGCCGTCGTCGCCACGCTCGTCGGCGGTGAGATCATCACGTGGCAGTGGATCATCGGCGGCCTGCTGATCGGAGCCGTGGTCGGCGGATTCATGGCCAGGTTCGTCAAGATGACGGCGATGCCGCAGATGGTGGGACTGTTCAATGGATTCGGCGGCCTCGCGTCCGGCCTCGTGGCGGCCGCGGAGTTTCTCCGCTATTCCATGGGCGTGGCGGGCACGGCGGACGTCCCGCTGGACAGCTCGATCTCGATCATGCTCGGCACCCTGATCGGCGCCGTGACCTTCTCGGGCAGCCTCGTGGCGTTCGGAAAGCTGCAGGGCATCGTGACCGAGAAGGCCGTGAAATTCCCTGGCCAGCAGGTCCTCAACGCAGGCCTGTTCCTCGGCATCGTCGCCCTGATGGCCTGGCTGGTCATCGGTACGCCGGAAGCGATCCTGGCGGCGGACCCGAGCACCGTGAATCTCGCATACTGGGTTCTGTGGGGCGCCGCAATGCTTCTCGGGATCCTGCTGGTGATTCCGATCGGTGGCGCGGACATGCCCGTCGTGGTTTCTCTGCTGAACTCGTACTCGGGTCTGGCGGCGTCCGCAGCCGGATTCGTGCTCAACAACAACGTCCTGATCATCTCGGGTGCCCTGGTCGGCGCCTCCGGGCTCATTCTCACCCGAATCATGTGCAAGGCGATGAACCGGTCGCTCGCCAACGTGATCTTCGGATCGTTCGGACAGGCGGCGGGAAAAGGCCCGGTCGCGAAGGGCGAGAAGCGGACGATGGCCGATGTGAACGACGTCCAGGCGGACGACGTGGCCATGCTGCTGGCCTACGCGAAACAGGTCGTGATCGTGCCGGGGTACGGACTCGCGGTCGCGCAGGCCCAGCACAAGCTGCGCGAGCTGTGCGACAACCTCGAGAGCCGCGGCGTGAACGTGAAATACGTGGTCCACCCGGTGGCAGGCCGGATGCCCGGTCACATGAACGTGCTGCTGGCCGAGGCCAACGTACCGTACAACCAGCTGTACGAGCCGGAGGATGTGAACCCGGACATGGCCAACGTGGATGCGTGCCTCGTGGTGGGTGCCAACGACGTGGTAAATCCGGCCGC
Source organism: uncultured Gemmatimonadota bacterium (assembly GCA_942490755.1). GTDB lineage: Bacteria > Gemmatimonadota > Gemmatimonadetes > Palauibacterales > Palauibacteraceae > Carthagonibacter. The sequence continues at coordinate 68,764 of CALNYN010000015.1, read as the reverse complement.
ACGGGATGATCCGGACAGCGATCTGTACGGCATGCCGATCATCGAAGTGGACCGGTCCAAGCACACCGTCGTGATGAAGCGGAGCCTGAACCCGGGATTCGCCGGACTGGACAACGAGCTCTTCTATCTCCGGAACACGATGATGCTGTTCGGTGACGCTGGTGACTCCATCGGACGGATTCTGGAGGAAGTCAAACAACTGTAGACGAAACCGGGCGAACCAGCGACGGGGCGCCCGACAGACAGGTCGGTTCAGGCGGGCCCTGCCATCCAGCGGACGGCGGGCCCGCCGTTGCATCGAAGTGCGAGGCGCCCGGCCACAGGGCGAAACGCGGCTGTCACGTTGCGAGGAGAACAGAAACGTGCGGGGAATCCGCACGATGCGGCTTGGCACTGCGCTTGCTCCCTTGCGTACCGGAAACGAGGATCAGGCAGGCCTGGCGCGTGTCACCGGGCCGTGCCGATCAGTTGGAACCGTTGGGAGAGAGGGCATCTTGATTGCGTTGTCGGTCGTAATTCCAGCCTATAACGAGGGATCGGCGATCGAAGCAGGAGTGCTCGAGGTCGTGCGCGCATGGCTGCAGGCACGTCCCTTCCCCACCGAACTGATCGTCGCCGATGATGGAAGTACCGACGATACGGTTCCCCTCGCCATGCACACCGCCGACGTTGTGCTCGAGTTGCCACACGGGGGTAAGGCAGCCGCCCTGTGCGCCGGCGTTCGAGCCGCGCACGGCGAAGTCGTGCTGTTGTCGGATATGGACCTGGCCACCCCGATCGAGGACGGCTCCCTGCTGCTCGAAGCCACCCGGGCCGGGGCGGACGTCGTGATCGGCAGCCGCGGGCTCACGAGACCGGGCGCGCCGCCGCAGCGGTATGTCCTCAGTCTCGGCCAGATGTTCCTGAGCCGGGTCTTGCTCGGCCTTCCGTTTTCGGATACCCAGTGCGGCTTCAAGGCATGGCAGCGCAACGCACTTCTGACCGTGCTCGATCAGCTCGTCGTGTACGCTCCCGACCGGCCCGATGCGCCGGAAGGAGCCGGCGTGACGAGCGGTTTCGATGTCGAGTGCCTGCTCGTCGCCCGGCGACTGGGTATGGACATTCACGAAGTCCCTGTTTCATGGAAGCACATGGCGTCGCGTCGCGTCCGCCCGGCAAGGGAAGCCTGGCGTGGCACCCGTGACCTGTTCAGAATCGTCGCGGCCCGTCAGGCCGGGCTCTATCCGCCTGCCCGCACGGATTCGTCGGCCTGGCTCAGACGCCTGGACGTGAATCGGGACAGGAAAGCCACCGCAGCGGAAACCTGGGTCGCACCGAAGTAGTCCGTCGGCATCCGCTCTGCCGCGTCCAGCGCGACCTCGAACACCTTCTCCGCCAGCGTACCCAGTTCCGGATCCGCCACTCCCGACAGCGCGGCGGTCTCGGTCAGAGTCTCGAGCCGGGTCTCAGTCGGAGACAGGAGGTCAATTACGGTCGATCGTGCATCGTCGTCGTACAGGAGTGCGGGCAAGATCACGAGCGGAACATCCCACCACTCTTCCCTTGGCGTATCGATGAATCTGGCCTCGATCCACGATCGCGGTCGCACATGTGGAAACAGCGTCGTCAGGTGGGTGATCCAGTCCTCATATGCCGGGGCCCGATCCCCTGGTTCCGCCATCCATTCCGCGAAACTCCGATTGTCCCCCGGTTGCACATCCGGGCCCGACCCGCGGAGCATTTCCCTGGCCCCGAGCGCAAACTCGAGATAGGGATCGACCGGATCTCCGCCCGGTGAAGGCAGCACGAATCCAGTTCTGCTCGGGTCAATCCGTGGCCAGATCCACAGGCGGCCGCTGGCAGCCCGGGTCCCGTCCGGAAGCGGAAGGAGCGAATTGGCGAACGCGCCGCCGAGCACTGGCACCAGCAGATTCGCGGCGCGCCAGCGCTGCGAAATCTGCTCCGCCGCACCGAGGTCGATGTTGATCTGCATGCTCGCCGTCCGACGCATCATCCACTGGCCCCATGGGCTGATGGATGACAGATACGAATCCATCGCCGCGTACCTGCGGTTCGGCTGCTGGAGATCGACCATTCCTGCGGCGCCGGGGAGCGCGATACCGGCATCCTCCAATTCGATTCCCGCGGCGTAGAGCCTTGATCTGAGTGGTCCGAGCACATTGCGCAGATCGGCGCCGGCCTCGCGGGCCGTGGGCAGCGGTGGCCCGGAGTACTCGATCTGTCCGCCGGGCTCGAACGTGAGCGAACCACCGCTTCCGACCGTGAACGAGGGACGATCACCCGGAAGCCGTCTGAATCCGGCTTCCGGAGACAGTGACTCCAGGGCTTCCACGACGGTCGTCAGCGGTACGGACTCGCCTCCTCCGCCGGGACTCACCCGCCGCGGAATCAGCTCGAGCTCCACCCCCGTCAAACCAGGTCCCGGATCGATAGCTGACGGGGGAGTGAATTGCCGTTCGACAGCCGAGCGCAATTCCGAGGCAGACAGAGAACTCACTGTCTGCGGGCCAGGGCCAGGGCGAATCGTTCTGCCGGGTCGGTCTCCCACGCGGCGAGTCTCAGCCCGCTTGCACGAAGCAGCCCTTCCACCGAATTCCGCGAGTACTTGTGGCTGAGCTCGGTCCGAATGGATTCTCCCTGCTCGAACTGGACGACGAGATCGATATCGGCCAGTCGCACGGTCTGCGCCCGGCGGGAGACGAGGTGCATTTCAATTCGCGCCTCCTGTTCGGCGTAGAACGCTCTGTGCTGGAAGTCTCCGATTTGGAAATCAGCACCAAGCTCCCGGTTCATGACCCGCAGCAGATTGAGGTTGAATTCTGCCGTGACGCCAGCAGAGTCGTTGTAGGCACTCTCCAGTGTCTCGCGGTCCTTCACGAGATCGAATCCAATCATGAATCCGTCCGCCGGGGTCATCTCGCGAGCCACGCTTCGCAGAAACATGACCGCGCGATCCGGGTCGAAGTTCCCGATCGTCGAGCCGAGAAATGCCAGGAGCCGCCGGCGACCGGGAAACGGCAGGTCGTGAGGGCGCTCGAAGTCACCGATCACGCCCTCCACCTGGAGCTCCGGGTACTCGAGGGCCAGGGCTTCCGAAGCTCGACGCGACGCGTCGGCGCTCACGTCCAACGGACCATACCCGTAGAGCAGCCCCTCTGTCCTCATCGAGTCGAGCAGCGCACGAGTCTTCGTGGCGCTCCCTGATCCGAATTCGATCAGGACTCCTGGCCTCAGGTCCTTAACGAGGTCCGGAGCCCACCTGTCGAGGATCGACTTCTCGGTACGAGTCTGGTAGTACTCGGGCAGGCGAGTGATCGTCTCGAACAGCCTCGAGCCGCGGGCGTCGTAGAAGTACTTCGGCGACATGGTCTTCGGGACTGACGTCAGTCCGCGCAGCGCGTCCTCGGCAAGACGGAACGGACTGGAGCGCTCTTCCAGCCGGTTATGCAGCAGGATTCGCTGTCCCGGAGTGCTCGTGGCCGAAACGTCCTTTCCGTCCCCCAACCCTGTCGATCCGCCGTCAGACATCCCGTGCCAGCCTGATTCCGGCGAAGATCTGCCGGCGGATCGGATAATCCCAGTTGCGGAACGAGCAGCGAGCGACCGTCGAGCGCGTGGCCCACGAGCCTCCCCTGAGCACGCGGTACGCAGAGCCGAAGAACACGTTCGAATACTCGGCATAGGGAAACGCCGTGAATCCCGGGTAGGGCAGGAACGAAGACTGAGTCCACTCCCATGCGTCGCCGAGCATTCCCCAGCACCCGAGAGCGCTCCTGCCCCCGGCGTACGCGCCGACCTGTGCGGGACCGAACCGCAGCTGATCCAGGTTCGCCCGGGCAGGCGTCTCTCCCTCATCACCCCATGGATAGGTACGGGATTCCCCCGAGTCCGGATCCCATGCGGCTGCCTTTTCCCACTCGATCTCGGTTGGAAGCCTCGCCCCGGCGAAACGGGCGAACGCCTCTGCCTCCCAGTAGCACACGTGCAGCACCGGCTCCAGCGGCAACGGGTCGACTTCTCCAATCGACGACCGGCAGCGCCATGCGGACAGGCCCATTCCACGGGCTGCCTCATTCGCGATCTCCGCATCGGGTGGCTCCGTTTCGCCGCGCAGGAACCACTCGCCGGGCGCGGCGAGTCGGGCCTCCGCGTTCCAGCGCCAGCCCTCAGGACTCCAGAGTTCCGGGTCCAGGTATCCACCGGAGGCGATGAACTCCAGGAAGTCGGCGTTCGTCACCGGGTAGCGTCCAATCTCGTATTCATCGGTGGTGGCGTCCCAGTCCGGCCTCTCATTGTCATACGCGAACCGGGGCGAGCGGTCACCCATCCGGAACGGGCCGGCAGGGACTCGAATGAATCCGGCGGCGGGTGCCACGGGATCGGGCAGCGGAACCGCCTCTCGCAACACCGGCACATATCGCTCGTCTTCCATCAACATCACGGCCTGCAGGATCGTCTCCTGGTGCTGTGCCTCGTGATCGCGAACCATCTCGTACACGTAACCGCCGCGCAGCAAGGGGTTCGACGAGTCCAGATCTACGGCTTCCAGGCCTGCCATCGCTGCACGTCGTGTAGTCATCAGCCTTTCGAACAGATCCATTGTGCCGGGGATGTCGAGTTCACCGCGGCGGGAGCGCGGCGTTTGGAATGCGTCGAATTCCTGCTCGATCTCCTGCTCCGACGACACCTCACCGAGTTTCCGTACGAGCCACAGATCCTCGAACGCTGCGATGTGACCGAGGTCCCATGCGACGGGACTCATCAGCGGAGAATGCTGCCGACGCAGCAGGTCCTCGGACAACGGCCGCACGAGATTCAGGGTCCGCGTACGGACTTCCTGGAGCCCTTCGCGCAGTTCTTCCCGGGACAGCGGGGTCTGGCGGGACGATTCGGTGTGTCTGTTCTCCACCTGGCCTCAATCCCCCTTACGCTGTACGCCATGCACCCCAACGGCACTCTCGCCCGGCCAGAGGAATCCCCAGCCGTACTGCGTGGAATATAGACAGATGGCGCCTCCCGTTGCATCAGGCACTCCCAAGGCAGTGTCGGGTATCGCGACGACGACGGTCGAAGTCGTCCTCATTCCACACAGCACACCGGGAACCGGAAAAATCAAATGGCCGACCAGCGCACCCGCTCCGGCGGAAGAGTACACGCAAGCGAAGACGAAGCCCGGCGGGTCGCAGAGGCCGCCCGTGAAAGCGAGTGGGAGAACGCGACTTTCGTGCGCGACATGTTCTTCGGTGACTTCCGCCTCGATCTGATCGATCCGTATCCCGACCCGAACGACTTCATCTCCGACGGGTGCCGCAAGTTCCTGGATGAACTGCGTGTATTCCTGCGTACGGAGGTCGACTCGGAACAGATCGACCGCGACCGGAAGATCCCTGAGCATGTGATCCGCCGGCTGCGCAGGATGGGGGCGTTCGGACTCAAGATTCCCACCGAGTACGGTGGCCTGGGTTACGGCCAGGTCGAGTACAACCAGGTCATGGAGACGCTGGGTAGCGTCGACGGCAGCCTCGTCGCACTCCTGTCGGCTCATCAGTCGATCGGAGTTCCCCAGCCACTGAAGATGTTCGGAACCGAGGAGCAGAAGCGGAAGTACCTGCCGCGCTGCGCGGCCGGCACCATTTCGGCGTTTGCGTTGACGGAAGAGGACGTCGGCTCCGACCCTGCCCGCCTGAGCACTACCGCGGAACTCAGCGAAGACGGCACGTACTACCTCCTCAACGGCGACAAGCTGTGGACGACCAACGGATCGATCGCTGAACTGCTGGTCGTAATGGCCAGGCATCCAGAGACGAAGAAGATCTCTGCGTTCATCGTGGAGGCCGGCCGGGACGGAGTGGAGCTGCTGCAGCGCAACCACTTCATGGGAATCAACGGGATCGAGAACTCGAATTTCAGGTTCACGAATGTCCGGGTGCCGAAGGAAAACCTGCTATGGGGTGAGGGCCGGGGACTCAAGCTCGCATTGATAACGCTCAATACGGGTCGCCTGTCGATCCCGGCTGTGGCTGTCGGAAGTGGAAAGACGGCCCTGCAATTCGTCCGCGAATGGGGATCGGAGCGGGTCCAGTGGGGCCAGCCGGTAGGAAAACACGAAGCCGTGGCGCAGAAGATCGCCTTTATCGCGTCCATGACTTTCGCCATGGAGGCCGTCGCCGAGCTGTCGGCAATCATGGTGGACCGGGGCGGATTCGATATTCGGCTCGAGGCGGCGATCGCCAAGCTGTTCAATACGGAATTCGGCTGGCAACTGATCGACGAGGCTGTCCAGACACGTGGCGGCCGGGCATATGAACGAGCGGACTCACTGCTCGCGAGGGGCGAGAAACCGGTTCCGCTGGAAAGAATGCTTCGGGACTTCAGGATCAACCGCATCTTCGAGGGCTCGAGTGAGATCATGCGGCTGTTCATCGCACGGGAGGCGCTCGACAAACACCTGGATGTCGCCGGTCCGCTCGTCGAAGGGGACCTCTCGTTCTTCGGGAAGCTCGCGCTGCTTCCGAAAGTCATGGCGTTCTACGCGGTCTGGTATCCGAAGCAATGGCTCCCGCGTGGCAAGGTCCCGCGGGACTACGGCGCGCTCCGGACACACATGCGGTATGTCAGCAGAACGTCGCGGCGGCTCGCCCGGAAGCTGTTTCACAAGATGGTTCGGTACGGAGCGGGGCTGCAGCGAAGACAGATGCTGCTGTTCCGGGCGGTGGACATCGGGGCCGAACTGTTCGCGATAGCGGCTACGGTGGGCCGCGCCCAGATGCTGGTGCGCACCGGCAACCCGGACGCCGACCGGGCAGTCAAACTCGCTGACCTGTTCTGCCGCCAGGCACGTCGCCGCGTCGATTCCCTGTTCCGCGCTCTGGACAGCAACGATGACGTCCGGTCGTATGACACGGCGCGCGCCGTGCTGGACGGCGAGTATCTCTGGATGGAGGAGGGGATCGTCGGACTGCAGGAGAATCTGAGCCTGCCCGATTTCGACCGGATCAGTCCCTCACCCTGAGCATCACTTTGCCGAGATTTCTGTTCTCTTCCACGTAGGCGTGGGCCTCCGCGGCCCCCGCCAGCGGGAATACCCGATCGATTACCGCTTCGAGTTCGCCCGACTCGAAGCGGGGAGACAGGTCGCGACGCGCCCGCTCCGTGAGAACGGTCTTCTCGTCAGCGCTCCGTGAGCGAAGGACCGTCCCGATCACCGTGAGACGGCGACGCATAAGGACTCCGAGGTTGATCTGAGCCATGGTTCCACCCATCAGCCCGATGAGTAGCAATCGGCCCTGCCCGGCCAGGCTGGCGACGTTCTCGCTCCAGTAGGTAGCTCCCACGAGGTCCAGTATGACATCGACGCCACGCCCCGAGGTCTCACGGCGGATCACGTCCCGGAACGACTGGCTGGTATAGTCGATCGGTACATCGAGGGGCAGTCCGCGCTCAGCGATCGCCTCCAGCTTCCCCGCTGAGGCGGTACCGAAGATGCGAGATGCGCCGAATGACCGTGCCACCTGCAGGGCAGCCGTTCCGACGCCGCTTCCTGCTGCATGAACGAGCACCGTCATTCCTTCGCGCAGACCACCTTGCAGAACGAGTGCGTCGTAGGCCGTGAAGAATGCCTCCGGTACGGCCGCCGCTTCGACGAACTGCAAACCGACCGGAATCCCGAGCACGTGCGAGTTGTCCGTCACTACGTGCTCGGCGTATCCACCTCCGCCGAGGATGCCCATCACCCAGGAGCCGACAACGGACTCGTCGACCCCCTCCCCTACCTGTTCGACGGTACCCGAGAACTCGAGCCCGGGGATATCAGCTGGCCAGCCGGACGGTGCCGGGTAGCCGCCGCGTCGCTGCAGCAGATCGGCCCGATTCACGGCCGTCGCATGCACGGCGACACCGAGCTGGCCCGGGCCGGGCTGGCCGGGCTCGACATCGACGAGCTCGAGGACATCCGGATCACCCGAGCGCAGGATTCGAATTGCTTTCATTGCTGCACCTCCCCCGAGCTTGGAATACCGTGAGAGGGCTGGCGGGGTCCACCACCTTGAGGAGAAGCGATGCGCGAACGACATCGTCTTGCCCTGCATCGCGTGCCACACGACGTTCCGGGCTCGTCTCATTCGCAGGCCGGACAGAACACATTCAGACCCGAGGCTTCGGAGAATGCCGATCCAGTCGAGCCGGGCGATCAGGGCAATGCTGCTGGTCGCTGCGATCTTCCTTCCCCCGCTGATCGCGGACGTCTCCATCCAGGCACAGGAACCGCCACCTGACCCGGCTCGCGAACTCGAGCGGCTGGCCCGTTCGGACAGAGTCGAGACGACTCGCATCGGCGAGTCGCCCGGAGGACGGGCTGTTTCGCTGGCCAGCGTTTCGGGGCGCGGTTCGAGCGACGCCCGGCCGACTCTTCTGATCGTGGCCGGGGCTCGGTCCGCGCACAGGATCGGGACCGACGTGGCCCTCGCTCTCATCGAGCGTCTGTCGGAGGAATACGGCCGTGATTCGGCCGTCACCGCGCTACTGGACCGATCCACGGTGCTCGTGATTCCGCTGCTGAGTCCCGATGCCGCTGATGGCGCTGGCCGGCGGCCGGTCCGGGGAGAGATCTGGAACGAATCTCCGTTCGATGACGATCGGGACGGTCTGGTCGATGAGGATGGCCCGAACGACCTCAACGGAGACGGCCTGATTACGATGATGCGGATCGCGGATCCTACCGGGGAATGGACCGAGGACGCTGACGATCCGGGTCTGATGAGGATTGCCGATCCGGCAAGGGGGGAACGCCGGGGCTGGCGCGTGCTGCCGGAGGGCGTGGACGACGACGAAGACGGGCAATGGAACGAAGACCCGCCGGGAGGCGTCGACATCGGCCTCAACTTTCCGCGTGACTATCCGTGGTTCGCCGCCGGCGCCGGCGACCATGCGATCTCGGCGCCCGAAGCCAGAGCGCTCGCCGAGCTTCTGACGAGCCGGGAGGACATCGCAGCCGTCGTGGTCCTCGGAGTGCAGGACAACCTGCTGTCCCCGTGGAAGTCGAAACCGGGGGATGGCGCCGGATCTGCCGGGGAAGGCCAAGACCCGGGACGCAGAGTGCGTCAGCCTCTGAAGACAATACTCGAAGAAGATTCCCCGTGGTTCGCGGAAATCTCGCGCCGGTACGTCGAGGCCACCGGACGGTCCACGGCGGACACACTGGGCATCACGCCGCCGGGCGGAGACCCGCTTTCATGGGCCTACTTCCACATGGGCAGGTGGGCATTCGGCTCCTCTGTGTGGACGCCGCCCGTCGTCGCAGAGGAAGTGGAACCAGAGGGGGAGGACGTCGAGGGAGTTCCCGCCGACAGTGCCTCCACGGCCGAAGCCGATTCCGCCGCGTCTCGTCCCGAAAGCCGGGATGACGACGGGAAGAAGGACCCGGCGGCGGCGGAACGCCGACTCCTGAGATGGATCCGCGCCAATCGCCCGGCGGATTTCGTGGACTGGACCCCGGTCAGCCACCCCGACTTCCCGAACCGTGTGGTCGAAGTAGGGGGCCTGGTTCCTTACAGCCGGTGGACCCCCCCGGCTTCAGCACTTGACTCGCTGATCGAGGGCGAAGTTCGCTTCCTGCTTGAACTCGCTTCCCTGCTCCCACGCGTCTCGATCGTTGAAGCAGGATCAGAGGCATTGGGCGACGGCACATATCGCGTGACGGCCCACATCGCCAACGATGGCTTTCTGCCGACTCGCACGGCCCTCGCAGAACAGCTGAGGCGGCCACGAGCGATCCGGGTCGAGATCGAGACGGGCGGCCAGGAGATCGCAGGCGGCCGACGAATTCAGACGATCGAAGCCCTGCCTGGCAGCGGCGCCGCAACCGAACTCACCTGGACTGTCGTCGGTCGAGGCAATGGCAAGGTGACCATCCGGGCCGGAACGCCGTCGGCGGGAGAGGACCGGCGGGAGGTGGAACTGCGATGAAGACGATACTCAGTATCCTCAGCCGGATTTCCGGACTCGCGGTGCTCCTGGCAGGCATCCTCAGTTCGCTGCCGGGACCGACCTCTATCAGGCCCGCGGTGGCACAGCAGTCGCCGGCCGGCGCGCTCGCCGGACTCGGTGCCCCTCCCGACCCACGGGTGCCCGTGTCCTGGGATCGTTACTACGACCACGAAACGCTGGGCGAGATCGGCCAGCGGCTGGAGAAGGCCTGGCCGGACTACTGCCGTCTGTCCTCGATCGGAAACAGCGTCGAGGGCCGTGACATCTGGCTCATTACGGTAACGGACTTTCGCGTCGGCGATCCCGATCTGAAGCCGGCGATGTGGATAGACGGGAACATCCACGCCAACGAGGTCCAGGGGTCCGAGATCGCGCTGTACACCGCCTGGTACCTGTGTGAGATGGCGGAGCGCGTCGAGTGGGTGGCCGAGTTCCTTCGGGACCGCACGATGTACATCGTGCCGACCATCAATCCAGACGGCAGGGACAACTTCATCTACGAGGCCAATACGCCGCACAGTCCGCGCAGCGGCGTCGCACCCCGCGACGACGATGGAGACGGCGAATTCGACGAGGACGACTTCGACGACCTGGACGGGGACGGGAACATCACGATGATGCGCCGCAGAAACTCGAACGGGCGTTGGGTCGTCTCACCGGAGGACCCGCGACTGATGGTCCGGGCCCGTCCGGACCAGCCGGGAGAGTGGGAACTGCTCGGAAACGAGGGGTTCGATAACGACGGCGACGGCCGGGTGAATGAGGACCGTGCCGGCTACTACGATCCGAACCGCAACTGGCCGTGGCGCTGGGCGCCGGGCTACATCCAGGGCGGCGCAGACGCCTACCCCACTTCCCTGCCCGAAACTCGTGCCGTGGTGAACTTCGTGATCGCTCACCCGAACATCGCCGCAGGGCAGACATATCACAATTCCGGCGGGATGATTCTCCGCGGTCCGGGAATCGAACAGGACTCCGTCCGGTCCGCCGATCGCCAGGTGTACGATGTCATCGGCAGTCGCGGCGAGGAGATTCTGCCAGGTTACCGGTACATCGTGATCTGGAAGGATCTGTACACCACCTGGGGAAACCAGCTCGACTGGTTCTACGGGGGGCGTGGAATCCTCACGTTCAGCAATGAACTCTGGACCTCGTTCAACTTCTTCCGCGAACAGCCGGAGTCGGAGCGCTGGGACCGGGACAGCTACCGGTTCGATCGGTACCTGCTGTTCGGCGAGGCATTCGTTCCATGGACTCCAGTCGAGCACCCGCAATACGGCATGATCGAGGTCGGAGGGCAGAAGAAGCAGTACACCCGGGCGATCCCGGGCTTCCTGCTGCGGGAGGAAGCGCATCGGAACATGGCCTTTACGCTCTACCAGGCCGGACAGATGCCACTTGCACAGGTCGACTCGATCGAGGTCCGGTCGCTACCTGGCGGGCTCAGCGAGGTGCGCGCCATCGTGGCGAATCGGCGACTCACACCGACCCGTACGGCCCAGGATATAGAGCATGGCATCAGTCCGCCGGATCGGATCACGATCGAAGGCGGGCGAGTGATAGCCGGATTCAGAGTAGAGGATCCGCTGCTGGACCGGTCGGTCGAGCAGGAGTATCGCCCGCAGAGCATAGAGATCGATAACATCCCGGGCATGGCCACTGTCGTCGTGAAGTGGGTCGTCCGCGGATCCGGCCCGTTCACGGTCAGGGTGGAATCGACCAAGGGAGGGGTGCATTCCCTGACGGGTCGGTAACCGAACCGATTCGGAGCAGCCGGAGGTCGTGTTGGCCTGGTCAATCCTGGCGGATCTCGTGATGCTCGTTCACTTCGCCTTCGTGTTGTTCGTGGCGCTGGGCGGGTTGCTGGTCCTGGTCCGACCTCGATTGGCGTGGCTTCACCTGCCGGCGCTTGCGTACGGTGTCACGATCGAGCTCGTGGGCTGGGTGTGCCCTCTCACCCCACTCGAGTGGAGCCTGCGGACACGCGCCGGCGAGGCCGGCATCGAGGGCGGCTTCCTGGAGCGCTACCTGGGTCCAGTCCTCTACCCGGCCGACTGGGACCGCCTCCACCTATGGCTGGGCGTCCTGTTGCTCGGTTTCAACCTGGCAGTTTACGCCGGGGTATGGCTCCGGAGCCGAGAGATGTCCGGTGCGCCCTAATCCGAGTTGTAGTCTCCCTCGACCAGCTGGCCGGCCTCCGCAGGAGCCACCTTCACCTCGAGCACGCTTCCGCTGGCCGGCGAATGCCAGATCCGGTGATCGGCGACGACGAAATCCGCTTCATCCGCTTTGAATATATTCGGCACGAACGTCTGCGGATTTCGATCGAACAACGGGAACCAGGTGCTCTGGATCTGCACCATGATTCGATGCCCGGCCTTGAAGGTGTGCAGGACGTCCTGCAGCGGAAACTCTACCTTCGTCACTTCACCCGGCACGAACGGTTTCGGGTCTTCATAGCTGTCTCGGAACCTTCCCCGGAAGATCTCGCTGCGCACCATCTGCTGGTATCCGCCGAGCACGACTCCGTCAGGTGTATTCTCCCCGTTCTGCAGCGAATCGGGATACACGTCGATCAGCTTCACGACCCAGTCGGCATCCGTTCCGGTCGTCGAGACCATCAGGCGCGCGACGATGTCGCCGGCGAGCGTGAGATCTGCTTCGAGGACTTCCGTCTGGAATTCGATCACGTCAGGCCGGCGCTCCGCGAACCGCTGATCCTCATTCATGTAGCGCCGCGGAGTGAATACGAAGCGCACGTCCTCGGTGTAGGGTACAGGCTCGTTGGGGTCGCTGACGTACCCTGTGAATTCCGCCTCGCCCGCAGCCGGCGGGTCCCACGACAGCGCTTCGCCGTCACGCAGATGGAGTTTCCGAATCGTCGCTTCGGGTGGTGGCCAGGCGGGAAACGAACGCCACTCCATGCGTCCCGTGTCGAAGGTCAGCGCATCGAAGTCCGGCGGAGAGCCCTCGCCCTTCAGCCAGTAGCGGAAGAACGGGGCTTCGACCACGCGCTGGTACCAGCCCGAGATGTCCCCACCATAGTCGATGTCACCTATGACGTGGGGTGAACGTGAACGGGCCCAGTCCCCGTGTCCCCAAGGCCCCATAACGAGACCGTTGTAGGCGATTCCGGGATTCTCCCGCTCCAGCTTCCGGTAGATGTTGAGCGGACCGAACAGGTCCTCGGCATCGTACCAGCCGCCTACAGTGAGCACGGCGTGATCCACGCCCGTCAGATGGGGCAGAATACTCCGCTCCTGCCAGAAGTCGTCATAGTTCGGATGCTCGACGAGGTCGGCCCAGAAGAAGTTGTCCGCACCATAATAGGAATCGGAATTCTTCAGCGGTCCGAGGTCCATGTAGAACTTGTACCCATCTCGGCTGCTGCGGGCGGGGAAGGTGAACCAGTTGCCGGTATTGAGCGAGTCCTGCTGATAGCCGAACACCGGAGTGATGAACCAGTAGGCGAGCGTGTACGCTCCATGGTGATGGAAGTCATCGAAGTAGAAATCGGATATCGGCGCCTGCGGAGACGAAGCGACGAGAGCCGGGTGCGCTTCGGGCAGCGCGGCCGCGGCATAGAACCCGGGGTACGAGATTCCCCACATTCCCACCTTGCCGTTGTTGCCCGGCACATTGTTCACCAGCCATTCCACCGTGTCCCAGGTGTCCGAACTCTCGTCGATCGGCAACTCTCCGGGGACGTGCGGCCGCATGTTGTCGAACTCTCCCTCCGACATGTAGCGGCCGCGGACGTCCTGGCAGACGAAGATGAACGCGTCGTCCTCGAGCGTCCGGCTCGGGCCGATCATCAGCGACATCTGCTCCGCGCCGTAAGGCCTGCAACTATAGGGCGTTCGTGTCAGGAGGATCGGAAGCTCCTCAGTCCGGTCGCGCGGCGCGTAGACGGCCATGTAAAGGGTAGTTCCGTCTCGCATTGCGACTCGGTGTTCCGTCTTTTCATACCGCTCGGACAGCTCTGCAATCCGTTCCTCCCGGTCGCTCTGCTGAGCAGACAGCGCGCGAGGGATCACGACCTGGACCGCCACCGCGGTGAGAATCGCAAATCGGGTGAGTTTCGAAACCAACGCGAACATGGTGATCCTCCGGGGTTCTGGACGGTATCGGTCTCGCGGACGGGCAGGGCAAGAACCGAGCCGCGATAGCATCCTCGAAGGCATGCTCAAGGAGCTGGATTCAGCGCCGAGCGAGGGCCGAATCGCTGGACGACCCCGGAGCCCGCCCATAGCTTGCTTCGCCTGGATGGGGAGGTCCCGTCCGGCAGGAATCCAACTACCCGATGAGCGAGAGGCCATGCCGGGAACCGAGCTGTTCGGCGATGACGAGCGACGGGAGGTCATGGAGGTGCTCGAAACCGGGATCCTTTTCCGGTACGGGCATGATGAGCTCAGGCGCGACAGGTGGAAGGCGCGGGAGATGGAGGCCTGCGTCAGAGACTACACCGGAGCCAGGCACGCCCTGGCGGTGTCGAGCGGATCGACCGCCGTGGCGTGCGCTCTCGCGGCAGCCGGAATCGGCCACGGCGACGAAGTCATCGTTCCCCCGTTCACCTATCTGGCTACGATCGAGGCCGTGCTGCTCGCCGGCGGACTGCCGGTGTTCGCCGAGATCGATGACACGCTGTGCCTCGACGCGGGCGGCATAGAGGCCGCCCTGACGCCCGACACGAAGGCTGTGCTGCTCGTTCACATGTGCGGGGCGGCGGCGGACATGGACCCGATCCTCGAGCTGTGTCGGGAGCATGACCTCGTGTTGATCGAAGATGCCGGCCAGGCGCTGGGCGCCTGGTATCATGGCAGATCGGTTGGACTGTTCGGCGCTACCGGTGCGTTCTCGTTCGACTTCTTCAAGATCACGACGGCAGGCGAAGGAGGAGTGTTCGTCACCAACGACGAGGCACGCTACCGGCTGGCGGACAGTTACGCCGACCATGGCCACGATCATGTCGGCTCGAATCGGGGGATGGAAAACCACCCGATCATCGGGTTCAACTACCGCATCAGCGAACTCCATGCCGCGGTCGGACTCGCCCAGATGCGCAGGCTCGAGGCGGTCCGGTCGGCCAAGCGGGAGAACAAGGCAGTCCTCCGGGGCCACGTTTCCGATCTTCCGGGACTGTCATTCCGACGAATTCCGGATCCGGAAGGAGACTCAGGGACCTTCCTCAACCTGCTGCTCCCGGACCGCGGGATCGCGGAAGCCGCAGTAGAGTCGATGCGCGAGGCGGGCGTTCCGGGAATCAACTACTGGTACACCAACATGTATCATTTCATCAACCAATGGGACCACTTGAAGAACCTGGATTCGGCGGCTCCCCTCGCGATCCACTCCCTGGGAGCCCCCCAGGACTATCAGGCGCTGGAGCTGCCGCGTTCTCAGGACGTGGTGGGCCGGTTGATCTCGCTCGGCATCGGCTGCGGGTGGGAGTCCGAACGGACGGAACGGATCGCCGACGACCTTCGGGCGGCGCTTGTCCGGGTCCTCGGATGACGGGCGACGAGAAGATGCACAAGAACTTCCGAAATGTCGGTCAGCTCGTTTACGGTCGCGGAGCGTTCGACCAGCTGGGATCGATCCTCGATCCGAAACGAACGGAAGGCGAACGGTATTTCGTGTTCCTCGTGGATGACTGGTTCGAGAACCGCGAGATGCCTGATCGGCTGCCGGCTCTATCCGAAGACGTGGTCCGATTCATCGACGCGAGCCACGAGGAGCCGAAGACCAGCCAGGTCGATGAGCTGCGCGATGAAATCCTGTCCGAGCGGGGCATGCCCTCAGGGGTCGTCGGGATCGGTGGGGGCAGCGTGATGGACCTCGCGAAAGCCCTGTCCCTGATGTTCACCAATGAGGGATCGTCGACGCTGTACCAGGGACTCGACCTGATCCAGCGCCCGGGTGTCTGGAATTGCGGCATTCCGACGATCTCGGGCACCGGCGCCGAGGTCTCGATGACCGCCGTGTTGACCGGACCGGAGAAGAAGCTCGGGCTCAAGTGTGAATGGACGCCCTTTGATCAACTCGTTCTCGACCCGGAGTTGCCCGCCACGGTCCCGACGGATCAGTGGTTCTATACGGGGATGGACTCCTACATCCACTGTATCGAGGCGGAGACGGGCAGACACTTCAACGCGTTCAGCAAGTCTTACGGAGATGGGGCGTTGGCGCTGTGCCGCCAGGTATTCCTGGATGAAGGTGCCGGCCGGTCTCCCGAGAACGACGAGAAGCTGATGATCGCCTCCCTGTTCGGCGGACTCAGCCTGACCTACTCGGAAGTTGGCGCCTGCCACGCGATATCGTACGGACTGTCCTACGTGCTCGGAATGCGCCACGGGATCGCGAACTGCTTGGCTTTCCGCCAGCTCCGCGATTTCTATCCCCGGGGCGTGGACGAATTCGAGGCCATGGTGGAGAAGCACTCGGTGAACCTGCCGGACGGGATGTCCGCCGGCTGGACCGACGCGCAGATCTCGCGCATGGCGGAGATCGCTTACGGGCTCCCCCACATGTGGGACCACGCGATCGGGCCGGACTGGGCGGATGAGATCACGCTCGACCGGCTCGAGTCTATTTACCGCAGGTTGTAGCAATGTCGACACGACGATTCGACGTGGGAGGAATCGAGCTCGGTGGTGAAGAGTTATTCCTCATCTCGGGCCCCTGCGTAGTCGAGGATGAATCGGTGATGCTGAGGACCGCGGAGGAACTCCGCCGGGTCGCGGAGGGCACCGGGATCGGAATCGTCTACAAGTCCTCGTTCAGCAAGGACAATCGCAGTTCACTCGATTATTATCGCGGGCCGGGACTCGAAGAAGGACTGCGCGCCCTGGAACGGATCCGGGAAGAATTCGGCTTCCCGATCCTGTCGGACGTTCACACTCCCGCCCAGGCGACGGCCGCCGGTGATGTGCTGGACATAATCCAGATCCCGGCATACCTGTGCATGCAGACCGAGCTCGTGGTAGCGGCAGCGGACACCGGCAGAATCGTGAACCTGAAGCATGGACAGTTCCTGGCGCCGGAAAACATGATCCGGCCCGTGGAAAAGGTGCTGGCCCGCGGCAACGAGCGAATCATCCTCACTGAGCGTGGATACACTTTCGGATACAATGACCTGGTCGTCGATCCGCGGGCGTTTCAGCATCTCCGCGCCACCGGATTCCCGACCGTGTTTGATATCACGCACTCGATCCGTCGGTACGGGATTCCGAGTGCCGATCCGGCGGGCGGAGCACGGGAATTCCTGCCGACGATTGCCCGGGCGGGCGTCGCGGCCGGCGTGGACGGAGTCTTCATAGAAACCCACCCGGATCCGTCGCAGGCACTGCGACGCCGCGAGTCAGTTGTGCGTGTTCGACCTCGAGGCGTTTCTCGCCCCCCTGATCGACCTGCACGCGGTCGAAGTCCGTCACCGCGACCCGAGCTGAAGAGAGACTCGACATGGAGCTGTACCTGGACAGTGCGGACCGGCAGGAGATAGAAGAAGCGTTCGGATTCGGCTTCCTGGACGGCCTGACGACGACGCCGACTTTCATGCACCGGCACGGAATCGAAGACGTCGATGCGTACCTTCTGGAGATCGCCGGCATCGTTCCCGTGCTGCAGGTGGAGGCGCTGGGTGAAACCGCCGATGAGATCCGCGGCGAAGCGATCCGGCAGGTCGAATTGGGACTGGACCCGGGACGGACCGTGTTCAAGGTCCCGGTGTCGCTAGAGGGAGTGAAGGCTTGCAAGAGGCTGACGGATGAGGGGCTGCTGGTAAACGTCCACCTCGTGTACACCCTGCAGCAGGCATACATGGCGATGCACGCGGGAGCGGCATACGTCTGCCCTCTGGTGGGTCGGCTGCAGGACCAGGGTCAGGACGCGCTCGCACTGGTCGCGGACTCGGTCGATGCGGTCGAGCGATACGGCTACGACACGCGGGTCATGTTCTCGTCCGTGCGCCACGTCGAGCACGTCCGCAACGCACTCCAGCTTGGCGTCCACACCATCACGGTACCGTTCTCGATCCTTACTCGGCTCACCGAGAACGTGTTCACCACCGTGGGGACCGACCAGTTCCGGCTGCACACGCGGATGGTCACCAAGTCCGTCGGTGAGGTCATGAGCAGTGTAAACCCGGTCGTAACCCGGGACATGGAGCTGAGAGACGCGATCGTCAAGATGACCGAGTACGGTTTCGGCTGCGTGACGGTTATCGCTGACGACGGATCGCTGATCGGCGTCTTCACGGACGGCGATCTCCGGCGGCTCCTGCAGCGCAACGGCAGAGACGTGCTGGACCGACGCATGGGCGACCTCGAGTACGGTACGGCGATCTCGGTGGACGCCAGTGCCAGACTCAACGAGGCCAGTGAGCTGTTCCACCGGCACAAAGTCGACAATCTCCTTGTGCTCGATCACGGCCGACCGGCCGGTATGCTCGACATCCAGGATCTGTGAGTTCCATGTCGGCACGGGAATTCGGTGGACCGGGCGTGGATCAGACCGAGCGGGTCCTGGCGCCATTTCGAGCCGGTGGCGCCACACTGATCGCGCCGGTGGGAGATATCCGGGCACGACTGTCCGGCGTCCGGGCGTTCCTGTTCGACTGGGACGGGGTGTTCAACACCGGCCGGAAGAGCGAAAGCAGTCCCAGCGGCTTCTCAGAGGCCGATTCGATGGGCACGAACCTGCTGCGCTTCGGCTGGTGGCTGCGTGACCAGGGCAGTCTGCCATTCACGGGGATTCTGACCGGGCAGGACAATCC
The DNA here is from genome assembly GCA_942490755.1 of uncultured Gemmatimonadota bacterium. Classification (GTDB taxonomy): domain Bacteria; phylum Gemmatimonadota; class Gemmatimonadetes; order Palauibacterales; family Palauibacteraceae; genus Carthagonibacter. The sequence continues at coordinate 50,007 of CALNYN010000015.1, read as the reverse complement.
CACAGCGGTTCGACTGGCCGAACGGGAGCGATTTCAGGCCGTATACCGGGGATTTCTGAACAAGCGGGTCGCACTCGAAGACATGCAAACGCGATTCGACATTCGTCCCGAGCAGATCTGCTTTCTGTTCGACGACGTGCTGGACCTCGGTGTGGCCGGGCAGTGCGGCCTTCGGATCCTGGTGCGGAACGGCGGGGCGCCGCTGCTCGCTCAGCACGCCGAACATGAGGGCCTGTGCGAGTACGTGACCGGACGTGAGGGAGGTGCTCATGCGGTCCGAGAAACTGCCGAGCTGTTGCTGGGATTGACCGGTGACTACCGGAGCGTCGTGACGGAGCGAGCAGCGCATTCGGAAGTGTACCGACGCTACCTCGAACAGCGTAATCAGGACGCGCCCGTGATCTTGTCCCCGGAAGACGTGTAGATCGGAAGGAACCGGAAGAAAATGAGGGACAGTCGCTCGGTCAGGGAGCGATGATGGCAGTGACCGTGTCCGGACCGGACAATTTCTCCACGTGACATCGCCACGCGTCGGCCCCAAACTCCCAGGCCGCGTCGAAAGTCGCCTCTCCGCCCGTTGCACTCGCCTCGATGATCTCTCCCTCGATCCGAATCGAGGCCGCCATGCCATCATCCATGATCTGGTAGCCCCCCGCCGAGAACGCCGCGTCTCCGTAAGGGAGAAGCGCTCCACTGGACGCACGGACGACCCGGACCGTCAGCCCGTCGATCGGCTCTCCTGCGGCATCGATGACGACCACACCCCAGGAACGGAACTCCTCGGTACAGGCAATCGGGTCAGTGGGATCCGGATCGCCGGAACATGCGATCAAGGTGCACGACAGGAAGACAAGACCGAACAGCGGCCTGGCAGCCCGGGATCGTGCCACCTGTGATACCGAGTCAGTCCAACAGCGCCGCACGGACACGCTCCAGCGCCTCGGCGGGATCGACGGCCTGGGTAATCGTCCGACCGACGACCAGGAAGTCTGCGCCGGCCGCCCGTGCCGTGGCAGGCGTTGCGACACGCATCTGGTCCTGCGTTCCCTGGCCCGTCAGCCGGATTCCAGGCGTGACCACGAGGAACTCGTCACCACAGGCCAGCTTGATCGCCCTGCACTCGTTTACGGACGAAACGGCGCCGTCGATCCCGCTTTCACGCGCCAGTCCAGCCAGTCGACCGACCGTCTCCTGCACCGATGCGCCCGGACCGATCACGGCTGACAGAGCAGCATCATCGAGTGAGGTGAGTACCGTGATCGCCAGGAGTCGAAGCCGGTCCGTCCGGTCGCCGGCACCATCGCCATCAGCGTACTCGGCAGCTGCATGTGCGGCGGCTCGCAGCATGGATTCGCCTCCAGCCGCATGCACCGTGAGCAGCCGCGCCCCGAGTCGCGACGCAGATTTCACGGCCCCCGCCACCGTGTTCGGAATGTCGTGTAATTTCAGGTCGAGGAATACGTTACGGCCCTCACCGACAAGTCGTTCCACGACCGGAGGGCCGGCTCGCGTGAACAGTTCGAGACCGACCTTGTACCACGTGCCCGCGGGCAGGCGCTCCACCAGCTCCCAGGCCGTCTCGGGATCCGGAAAGTCGAGAGCGACGATCACATCTGGCATACGGGTCACGCGGAATCTCCCGGAAGTTCGAGCGCGCCGACCAGCTGCCGCAGGTTCACCTGGTTGCGTTCGCAGTAATCATCGATCCCCTGGTGGACATCGATCGCGGCCTGTGGATCGACGAACAGCGCCGTCCCCACCTGGACCAGCGTCGCACCGGCGAGGATATACTGCAGCGCATCACCACCCGATCGAATTCCGCCGATTCCGATGATCGGCAGTGACGTGGCCTGCCGCGCGCGCCATGTCAGGTAGACCCCCATCGGGAGGATCGCCGGGCCGCTCACTCCGCCTGACACGTTTCCGATCACGGGTCGACGACGGTCGACATCGATCAGCATGCCCGGGAATGTGTTGATCGCACTCAGGCCATCGGCCCCGTTTTCCTCGCAGATTCGGGCATACAATCCGATATCCGGGACGTTGGGCGTGAGCTTGACCACCAGCGGCCGCTCCGTCTCGTGCCGCAGGGCGGCCACCAGCTTCGAAAGCGCCTCCGGATCAGCGCCGAACAGGGTTCCATCCTTGACATTCGGGCAGGAGACATTGATCTCGAATCCGAGGAATCCGGACTGGTCATCCAGCCCGGATACGACTTCGACGAAGTCTCGCTCAGTATGCCCGACCACATTGATCAGAACCCGGGCGTGAGACAGGTTCGCGGCCAGCCATGGGAGTTTCTCGCGTATAAACGCCGACAGGCCCACGTTCTGAAGCCCGATCGCGTTGATCATGCCACCCGGGGTCTCGGCGACCCGGTGGGGCGGATTCCCCTGTCTCGGCTCCAGACTCACTGCCTTGGTGACAATTCCGCCGATTCGATCCAGCGGAATCAACTCCGCGTATTCCTCGCCGTATCCGCAGGTACCCGATGCCAGCAGGACGGGACTTTGCCAGCCCACCCCGAACACGGCCTGAGTCAGATCGGCCATGCCAGCTCTCCAGCGTCGAACACCGGCCCCTCGGTACACGACTTCCGCCAGTTGCCATCGCAGTCGCGCACCACGCACCCCTGGCAGGTTCCGACGCCGCAGCCCATGTGCTCCTCCACGGAAACCTGGAATGCGGCCCCACGCTGCCGGGCCAACTCTTCCAGCGCATTCAACATCGGAGTCGGTCCGCACCCTAGAAGTACAGGGTTATCTGAGAGGTCGATCCCGTCGAGCACCAGTCCGTGTCTGCCGCTACTTCCATCTTCCGTGTACACGACGGGTTCGACGCCGGTGAGTTCCGCAATCAATGTCGGATCGAAGACTCGAGCGGCGGTTCGCTCTCCGTACAACAACCGTACCTCTGCCTCGGAGTCGCGGGCCTCCGCCGCCAGGAACAGGAATGGGGCGAGTCCGACGCCGCCTCCGACGCAGACGATGGGACGTCCGGCCGCGACACGGAATCCCCTGCCGAGCGGGCCGAGCAGCAGCAGGTGGTCTCCCTCACCCAGGTGGGCGAGCCGCCTGGTTCCAGCTCCGAATTCGCGGATCAGCAGACCGACCGTTCCGCTGGATCGATCTCTCCAACCGACGCTGAACGGGCGCGGAAGAAATGGGGCACCCACTTGTGCGAGCCCGAGGCCGACCATCAGGAACTGCCCTGGTTCGGCCGTAGCCGCGATCGCTGGAGCATCGAGCTCCATCCACCAGGTCTCCTGCGCGGCCTCCCGGATCGACCGCACCTCCGCCCAGCGTCGGATAGGAGCGGCCATCAGGGCTGAACATTCGGATCGACCTGCCCGTCGGGGTCAGCTTCCCCGGGAGCAGCTAGGATAGGAACCGAATCCCGTCGGACCCGGACCACGGTTGTATCGAACAGCATCTGAATCTCCGAGATTCTCGCTTCGAGATCGACCTCTGCGAGCACATAAGTGGAGTCGTTCCAATCGTTCTGCAGATTCTCGAGCAGGGCCACGCGGTAGGGATTGTCCGCCGGGATCGCATCCAGCCGGCCAAGCAACTCCCTGTTGGTCTCGGCTCCTTCATCCCGCACCCAATCGCCTGGTTGATGGCCGGAAAACGACAGGGCGCCGTAAATCGCTTTCGGGGCCCACGGTGATTCTGGCGCGAGCTCCAGGTACTTCAGGTAGAGTCCACGCGCCACCGCCGGAGACTGAAGCTCGGAACCGGCCAGTTCAGCGGACCTCAGAGCAGCCTCAGCGGCGGAACTCCCCCGGCTTTCCCATGCCCTGGTGAACTCATCGAACAGCATGGCAGATCGGGCCATTCGCCTGGCCGTATCCGCAATGCCCGAGCTGGGCGATGCCCGTGCCAGGTTGAGTGCCGGTATCGTCTCCTGGATATCACCCGGCTCGCTCGCGTTGTGGATCCGGATCACCGAAGCACGGAGACTGGCTTCCTGCGCCCAACGATTGTTCGGCCCTGACCCGGCAGCGGCGTCTAACGCTGCAACGGCCGCTTCTCTATCTCCCAGGTTTTCCAACGCCTGGCCATGCAATGTCTGAAGCATGGTAAGCACTGCAGGTTGGAGACCTGGTGTCGTAAGCGACTCGCTGAGCGCCAGCTCGAACACAGCGGGAGCCGACTCGCTCAGGGAATCGACCTGGGCCCGCTCAGCCAGAGACAGTGACGCGAATTCGTTTGCCATCAGAATGTCGACCGTGACGTCGGTCGAGCGATCGTACTGCTCGATCTGGCGGAGAGCTCGCGCCAATTCCAGACGTGCCTCCCGGGTCAGATCGATCTGTTCCGATGCGGTCTGCAGATCGTTTGCCGCCTCCGACGGCAGGCCTATCTCAAGACGCGCGAGTCCGCGATGAAACAGGAATGTCGCGCGGTCGTCGCTGCTGATATCCCCGTCCAGTGCCAGGCTCAGCATGGAGTCCGCCTGAACAGGTCTGTCCGTTTGGAGCGCCGCAATTCCTCCCAGACCCAGGGAAGTAGCGGAGTCCTTCGAACTCCCCGAGAGCCTGAGAGCGAGAGAGGACGATTGAAAGGCAGAGTCCCACAACTTGTTGTTGATCTCGGACCGCGTCTTGAGGAGCGCCGCGTCATCTGCCCATTTGCTATCGGAGTGACTGCGAAGAATGCGGTCTGTCTTCGCGATTACGCTGTCAAACTGCATCCGGGCGGAGCTGGCCTGCCCTTCCTGCAAGGCGTCAACCCCTGCATCGTAGGCGTTGCCAGCATCGTACATCGCGTTGTAGTAGACGCAGGCGGTCGTCAGACCCGCGATCAGGACGGCGAGTACGACCTCACGCGACGGACCTGAATTCAACGAGCGCCCCCCAACCGTATCTGGGCTCCGTCATAGTAGTCGAGGTAGGTCTCGACGGCTTCGGCGAGCGCCGAAGCCAGCTGCTTCTGGTACTTCTTGCTGGTCAATTGTCGCTCATCCTCGGCGTTCGTGATGAACCCCAACTCCACGAGTACCGCCGGAATATGGCCCGTAGCGCCAACCAGGACCCAGAACGGGCCGGGTTTCGTCCCCCGGTCCGGACCCACCGCGACCCCGCGCATCGAGTTCTGAACGTATCCGCCGAGCGTACCCGAAGTACTCCGGTTCACGTCCGTGTCGAGTCCGGCGAGGATGAAATCGAGATTGTCCCGGCCCGTGTACTTCGGTCCGTCATCTTCCATCTCGATCACACTGTTCTCGAGCCGGGCGACATGCTTCGATCTGTCGTCCCTGGCCGGGGCAAGATAATAGGTCTCGAATCCGCGTGCGGAGGTACCTCGACCCGGCTCCGCGTTCACGTGGATAGACAGGAAAAGGTCAGCTCCGTTACTGAGCGCCTGCCGCGGCCGCTCTTCGAGCTTGATGAACCGGTCCTCGTCTCGCGTCAGCTCCACCTCGATCCCCGGTCGATCACGCAGCTCGTCCCGCAGATACTTGCTGACCGCGAGGACGATGTCCTTCTCTCGAGCCCCGGTGCGGGGATTCACGGTACCCGGATCGTGACCGCCGTGTCCGGGATCGATGGTGACCTTCCACGGCCCGTTGCGGCGCCGCGGGCGAGCGGGAGGCGCCGCGGGTGAGATGGAGGCAGCCACCTGTGGTTCAGACTCAACCGCACTGCCTGGCCTGGCGGCAGCGGTCCTGGTGAGAAACTCGAGCGGGACCCAGAGTTCTCCGTTCGAAACATACGGCGGGTTGAGCATCGTTAGGGCGACTTCGCCGACCCGGGCGAAGGGGGCTCCCGCCCGGACTTCGATCCCGGCACCCCACGATGTCGCGGCCGTTCCCCGGCCGCCGGTGAGGGCAGCCCGGTGGAAGACTTCCTCCGGCGCACCGGTCCAGCGAAACGCAGGGTAGCCGCGATCCCGATTCACGGCCACCGAGTACTCCCGGCCGGCGAGCACGACCGTCTCGTAGGGGCCCGCCGTAGCCTGGGCCGACAGGCCGGCCGGCCAGCCGGCAAATACCACGAGGAGGAGCCAGCTGGCTCCCGGCAACCTCGAACCAGGCCTGCCTGCCGCCGTTCTCACTGCATCAGTCTCTCGTCCGAAGCGCACGCTCGACCTCCCGCCGCATGTCATCCCGTTTCAGGGAATCGCGTTTATCGTGCAGCTTCTTTCCGCGCGCCAAGCCGATCGTGACCTTTGCGCGCCCCCCGCTTGAAGTGAATGTCGAGCGGGACAATCGTGAGCCCCCGCTCCGCCGTCTTGGCAGCGAGTCGGCGGAGTTCACGATTATGAACCAGGAGTTTGCGGGGACGCACGGGGTCGGGAACATCTATCGTGGCGTGTTCCCACGGACTGATGTGGAGATTGTGCAACCACAATTCTCCGTTCTCCACTCGCGCGAACGCGTCCGTGAAGTTCGCACGACCGTCCCGGAGGGACTTCACTTCGGCCCCTTCCAGCACGAGGCCCGCTTCGAGTTCTTCGAGAATCTCGAACTCGTGGCGGGCCTTCCGATTCCGGATGGTCGGCGCTTTTCCCCCGGCCTTCTCTGCCACCAATTCTCCTGAAGCCACACAGCGGACGGACGGGACGGAGACAAACTAGAAGGGAGTGGATTGGCCCGCCACTGGAGTGGCGTGGGATCAGGCGGAATCGAATGCTTCACGCTGCTGCCGCATGGCCCGCCTGAAAGCGTATACCTTGGCCACCTCGCCGCCGAGAACGAAGGCAATCGCCACGTAGTAGAAAGAGACGACCAGGACTACGAGCGTCGCAAACGCAAAAAAGAACCGCGAGAAATCGGCCACATCCGACAGGTACCAGCCGAGGGCGGCCTTAAGAAGCTCGAATCCGATCGAGGCCACCAGGGCCGCGATCGCCGCCGTCCTCCATCTCAGGTTCGTGGCAGGGACGAACTTGTAGATCAGCAAGTACATCAGGAATATTGCGGCGAACGCCGTTGTGTATCCCAGGACCTGCACCGGTGGACCCGTGGCCACGGGCAGCTGCTCGATCCATTCGCGGCTCATCGTGAGGAATGTCGTCGTGATCGCCACGTTCGCCGTTAGCAGGAAAGTAGCGATCATCACCAGCTTCACGTCCATGATCTTCGACCTCAGGATTCCCGGTCCCTCCCTCAGATCAAAGACGGCGTCGAGGGCCGTACGAAGAGATCCAAACAGCCGCGTAGAGAACCACACGAAGAGGACGGCACTGATGAACCCCAGCGACTTCGAGATCTCGACTACGTCTACCAGTTGAGCCACGACCTCCTGCTCGACCTCCTTGGACACGGGAAGCAGGGAGCCGATCCAATCGAGCACGACGCTGCGCGGGGCGTCCATCTGGGGGGCGAGTATCGCGCCGGCGACCGCCAGAAGCAGCGCCAGGAAAGGAATCGCGGCGAGCATGATGCTGAACGTCAGCCCGGACGCGAGAAAGAAGATGTCGTCCGAGGCGGCCTGGTCGTACACTTCGCGCACGAATTCCAGGCCACCTCGAAACCCACTGCCGAATCCAGGTACCAGCCTCGGACCGCTCCCGGTCGGCTGCACAGTCTCCGGCAGAGGTCAGTCCTCGAGCGCCTCTTTGACTGCTTCCTTCACATCTCTGGCAGCCTTCTTCACCTCTTCGACATCGACTTCGGCGGTCTCCGCCAGTTCATCGATGCTCTTTCGGTACGTGTCCTTCGACTCGGCTACCCTCTTCTCCAGGTCCTGGCGGGCTTTCCTGGCCGCTTCGCGCCCCGCCTTTACAGCCTCTTCCGCCTGAAATTTGCGGTGCTTCACATCGCCGCGCGCGAGTTCGATCCGCTCTCCGACTTCCTCCCTGACGCGGTCGTACCGCTCTTCGACCTCTGACCGTAGCTGGCCAAACCGGTTGTCCGCATCTTCGCGCAGCCGGAGAAGCCCGTCACGGATCTCCTGCTTCGTCTCTTCGCCAGTACGGGGCGTGTAAAGAAGAGCGACCAGCGCCCCGGCGATCGCGCCACCGAGAAAGGCCCCGAAGCCCGATCCCCGCTTCTCCACGATCACGTACGGTGTCTCGTCTCTACCGTCACTCATCGTAATTGCTCCTTCCGGATGCCCGAGGTTGAATCAGATCGTTAATCTAGACCCCCGGGCAGGCTCATTCAATCGGACGTCTTCTCTACGACCCGGTCGTAAGCCTCGGCGTCCCAACGCGGACGATCATCCTCGGTCGCCACCTCGTATCCGAGGTAGAACAAAAGCCTCCCGATCCGCGCCATCTTGTCGTAGCCGATCTTGTCCGGGTGATCGGAAGGACGATGATAGTCGTCGTGCGTCCCGTTAAAGAAGAACAGGATCGGTACGCCCAGCCGCGCGAAGTTGTAGTGATCGGATCGCGAGTAGAACCCTTCTTCCGGCCAGATGTCGTCGATTACCGCCATGTCGAGTTCCGGGTGCTCGGCGGCGATCTTCTCGACGAGCGGACCGAGCGAAGATTCTTCCTTACCGATCGCGACGATCGTGTCAGTCCAGTTCCTGCCGACCATATCGAGGTTCAGGTTGGCGACGGTCTGGTCCATCGGGAAGGTCGGATGCTCCGCGTACCAGCCGGATCCGAGCAGCCCTTTCTCTTCCCCGCTCACGGTCATGAACACCAGCGACCGGCGCGTCGGCTCCGGCAGTGAAGCGAATGCCTGTGCAAGTTCAATGATCGTCACGGTGCCCGACGCATCGTCGTCGGCGCCGTTGTAGATCGAGTCCCCGTCGACCGGACTTCCGACACCGACATGATCCATGTGCGCCGTGAAAACAATGAACTCATCCTTGAGCTGCGGATCCGATCCCTCGATCCAGCCGATGGTGTTCGGCGCCTCGACGACGTCGACCTGGGCTTCGGAGCGCAAGGTTGCCGACCAGCCGTCGGCCCCCGATCCATCCTGCAGCGAGGCAGCGAGTTCTGCCGGAAGCGATGAAATCGCTACGAACGCCGCTGGTGAAGACTCGTCGTCCACTTCCCCGACCCGCGTCTGGTCTCCGCTCAGGTATCCCTTCAACTGGGAGAAGAAATTCTCCGGAATATCCAGCACCACCAGGACGCCGGCGGGTTTCTGGTCGCCGAGCTTTTCCTTGAGACCACCGCCCAGCACGGACCTGATATTGGCCGCCGTGAGAAGCACCGTAACGACGCGGCCATCAACGTCACCGAAGTCAGAGTCAGTGTCCATCGAAACGAACTCGAGCTCGCCTTCACCTTCGGAGAATTTCGCGTCGTGGAGCATGAAGAACTCATCTCCATAGGCCAGCTCGAACTCTCCGTCCGGACCATCGAGAACCAGCCGGTGATCCGCGGCCGGCGCCGCCTTGATCGAAGACAGCGGGTACAGCTGGAGGTAAGAGTCCCCGTTTCCAGGTGCGAGTCCGAATTCGGCGAAACGATCCGCTACGTACTGGGCGGTCTCCATCAACTCGGGGCTGGGGGTGTCACGGCCCCGCATCGAGTCGTCGGCGATCACTCCCATGTGCTGCTTCATGTCCGCCACGCTGATCGTCGCAGCGGCGGTCGAGACTTCCGGTGGCGGCGGCGCAGCCATCTGGGCGGAAACCGTCGGCGCGTACACGAGGAGCAGCGCCGCTGCCCGACCCCACATTCCAAAGCCCGTCCTGATCATCCCTGTGTCTCCTTATTTCGTTGGCCGCAGCGTATTCCATCCGGGCCGCGGACCCGGAACACGCGCGCGATCCGGGTGTGTACTCCGGAGCACCGCCGGTGTTGCCCGCCGGCAGACCGATACTCGCCCGCAAGTCGCTCGGGACGCATAGGCCTTGATGACGGCACTGAATCTTACAACACCGGGAGTTCCGAAATAGCTGCGACCGACCCGGTGAGCGGGGCGGGGTCCGGAACCCGACCGGATCTCGCGGATCCGCGCGCCCTGTCCGATCTCGGACGACTCGAGCTCGTGGCGCGGGGCGTTGTAGAAGGCTTCCTGATCGGACTTCACCGATCCCCGCACCGGGGCTTTTCCGTCGAATTTGCGGAGAATCGACCGTACTACGCGGGGGACGACATCCGGTTCCTGGACTGGCGGATGTACGCCAGATCGGATCGGTGGTATCTCAAGCAGTTCGAAGAAGAAACGAACCTCAGGGCCTACCTGGTGCTGGATTCGAGCCAGTCGATGAACTGGTCGTCCGATCCGATGCGCAGGGTGTCGAAGTTGGAATATGCTCGACTACTGGCTGCATCAATAAGCAACCTCCTGCTGCGACAGGGAGATGCGGCCGGCCTCGTGGCATTCGATGATCGGATTCGAGCGCACGTGTCGCCGCGCGCTTCCCGCCGACATCTCGCGACACTGCTGCGCGAACTCGTCGCCCTCGAAGGGCACGGGCAGAGTGAGGCCGGATCGGCGTTGAAGGATGTGGCCATCCGGCTCCGACGGCGGGGCTTGATCGTGCTGATGTCGGATCTGCTCGTGGACCCGGCCGGAACTCGTCGAGCGCTTCATTTTCTCCGTCACCGGGGGCACGAGGTTCTCGTATTCCACATCATGGATCCCGGCGAGCGCGAGTTGCCGGCATCGGGAGATGCGATCTACTTCGATCCCGAATCCGGCGATGAATTGAGGACCAGCTCCGCAGCCCTGCGTGGCGAGTATGCCGATGCGGTCGACAGGGCCGTTGCCGAATGGCGCCGCGAGTGTCGGAAGATGGGTGCTGATTACCACCTGTTGACCACGGATACGCCCATGAACCCAGGCCTCGGTCAATACCTGGAGAAGCGTGCCCGCCTGGCATGAGCTTCCTCTATCCATGGGCCCTCGGACTTACCGCGCTCGCCGCCGTCCCGCTTCTTCTGCACCTCGTGAGACGGGAAACGAGGCGGAGAGTCCCGTTCCCCGCCCTGCGGTATCTGCAGAGCGCCGAACGTCTGAATGCTCGATCGATGCGCATTCGAGACTGGCTGCTTGCTCTCGTCCGCGTTGCAGTCGTGGTCCTTCTCGCGGGTGCCGCCAGCCGCCCTCTCGTCAGCCGTGGAGAAGCCGGCAGCCATCCACCGACGGACCTGATTCTCGTGCTGGACAACACGGCGAGCATGGTTCGACTGTCGGGGGATTCGGCGCTGCTCGATGTTGCCAGATCTGCGGCTAAAGTCACCCTGGAGCAGATGGGTCCCGAAGACCGGGTCTGGTTGGCGACACCGGTGGATGGGATGGCGGTCACGGGAGGGACGGCGCTGGAGGCCGCGCGGGCTCTCGAATCGATCCGGGGATCGGACGCGAGTGGATCCATCCCCGAAGCGATCGAGCTGACGGTCTCGGCCGTCCCTGGCGTCGAAGGCCGGGTGAGGGAACTCCAGGTGCTGACCGACCTCCAGGGCGGGTCGTTCTCCGGAGCCGTCCGGCCAGGGGACGGGATTTCGGTCCGGGTCCTCCAACTCATTCCCGATGTCGTGCCAAACGGCGCGGTGACGGCGGTCGAAATCGGACCGTCCACACCTGTCCCGCCAGGATCGGCGGTGACGGTGACGGCCCGGCTCACCAGGTGGCCTGACGGAAATGGTCCGGGTTTTTCGGCGGATCGTCAGTCTCCAGCTGAAGTCGACGCCCGACTTCTGCTTGATGGCCTTACGGCGGGCGTCCAGACCGCTGCCTGGGGATCCGATGTGGTTTTCTCGATCCCGTCACCGACTCCGGGCTCGCACGTCGTGCGGGTGGAGATCGACCCATCGGGCCTGCGAGCAGACGACGGCAGGCAGACCGGGGTCCGGGTAGCCGACGCAGCCCGGGTCGTGATTCACCGTGGCGCCGGCCCGGATGGCGACTTTCTGGAGCGTGCACTCGAAACTCTCGAGACCGACGGTCGGATCGACCTCTCGACGGCGGGCCCGATAGACGTCGCGATCCTGGTGGGCCCGGGAGCCAGCGAGCGCTTGCCGTTGGGCCAGGCAGGACGGGAACCGTCAATCTTGCTCATTCCACCATTGGACGTGCTGGCCCTTCCGGCGTTCAACCAGGAGCTTTCCTCGCTCGGTGTCCCGTGGCGCGCCGAACTGGATCCACAACCAGGCGCATTGCGGATCGATGGACGGGAGGTCCCCGGGCTTGGCGACCAGTTCGTCAGCCGGCGCTACAGTCTGCGCGCGATCCAGGCACCTGGATCGCCAGCGGACTCGATTCTTCTCAGGACTTCAGACGGAGAGCCCTGGGTGGCGCGAGGAGAAATCAACGGGTCCGCGACCTACGTCCTGCTCGGCTCGCCGCTGCACCCGGATGCTACTGGACTCCCCGTCAGTGTCGCGATGGTCGACTTCGTCGATGTACTCGTGAATCGCTGGATGCGCCCGGGGGATCCACCCGGCAGCCGTCAGGCAGGAGAGCACCTCACGCTGCCGCCGCGGGCAGATTCGCTGGCCAGCCCGTCGGGTCGGGCGGAGCGCGTGGAAGGCGGCGCACCCTGGCGACCCCGCCTCGCAGGAAGCTGGCGGCTGGCCTTGCGAACCGATAACGGAACCGAGTCCCGATTCATCGGAGTGAACGTCCCGGAACCCGAATCAGATCCTGCACCGATTGGAGCTGACGATCTGACCCGGGTGATCGAGTCCGACGGTCTTCGAGTCGTACGGTCAGCTGCGGAGTGGGAAGACGCCATTTTCGCGCGACGGCGCGGGCGAGACCTGCGCCCGGCCCTTGTGGTGATCGTGCTGCTGGCGCTGGTACTCGAGGCGGTTCTGGCTGCTCCCCGAAGATCGCGGTCCTCGGCCGCGACAGAGGCTCGCGCGTGATCTTCGACAGCTTCCGGAATCACTTGACCGGCCTCGAGGCCGCGGGAAGGCTGCCGCGTGAAGCACGCCCCCTGCGCGTCGAAGGCTGTCCGGGAGCCAGTCCGGCTCTCCTGGCTGCGGCACTGCTGGAACGGGGCAGCCCGGCCGTTGTCCTCGTGGTCGACAGCCCGTCTCTGGCCGAGGCCGCCCTGACGGACCTCGCGACCGGAGCGGGGATGAACGACGCCCGTCTCCTCCCTCAGAGAGAGACTCTACCGTTCGAGGACAGTGACCCGCATGTCGAGATTACGAGCCAGCGTGCCGATGCGTTCTCCGCCCTGCTGTCGGGCAGTACGCGACTCGTAGTCACGACTGCCCGCGGCCTGGTCGAACGGAGCCCGGTCGCGGTCCAGGGTGAGAGCTTCGCGATCTCGCTTCGCGAGGGAGACACCTGGAGCCGATCGGCCCTGGCCGACCGGCTGCGGCGAATGGGATTCGAGTCAACCGGGTCGGTGCAGGAACTGGGCGAATTCGCCGTCCGGGGCGGAATCGTCGACGTGTTCCCGTTCGGAGTGGATCGTCCGCTCCGAATCGAACTCTGGGACGAGGCGATCGCGTCCATCCGGAGCTTCGACCTCCTGTCGCAGCGTTCGGTGGAGCGGCACGAAGAAGCGGCCATCCTGCCGGTTTCGCTCAACCCCGAACTGTTCGACGCGGTCGACGCAGAATGGGAGAGACGCTGCCTGCTCGAGCTGCTGCCAGACGGCGCCATCGTCATCGAGGTGGGTGACTCGGGATCGGGAAGACGCCGCGAGCGACTGTGGGACGAAGTTCGGGAAGCCTGGGGTGATGATGCTCCCGGTGGCAGGCGTTCGGCTGAAGACCTGGTTCTGCCCCCGAGCGCGGCAGACGGGAAGTTCGCGAGGCTGATCCGCGTTCGCGTGGAGCCGACGAACGCCGTTTCGGTACCGTCGGAAACCCGGGTCGATCTGGGACTGGCGCCGCCCCCGGCGATCGACCGCAAGATGGAACACCTCGTGGCAGCCGTGCAGGAGGCTCGAACCCGGGGCGAGCGATCGCTCATCCTCTGCGACAATCAGGGCCAGCTCGAGCGGCTCGAGGAGATCCTCCAGGACCTGGCGGGGCCGACGATCCTGCAGTCGGTCAGGCTCGCGCTCGGAACGCTCAGCGGCGGTTTCCGGATCCCCGGGCCGGAGCCGTTACTGGTCCTTACCGACCACGAGATCTTCCAGCGATCTCACAGGCCCCGACGTGGGCGCAACCTGCACGGAGTCGCATCACTCGAATCGATCGCCTCGCTGACCGCGGGCGAATACGTCGTTCACATGGATCACGGGATCGGGCGATACGCAGGCCTCGAGCGGGTAACCGTCGGCGAGGAAACGATCGAGACCCTGAAGATCGAGTATGCGGACGGTGAGATTCTGCGCCTTCCCCACTATCGGATCGATCTGATCGAGAAATGGACGGGACTGGCCGACGGCGACGATCCCGTGAAACCGCCGCCGGTTCACAAGCTCGGAGGAAAGCGCTGGAAGCAGCTTCGCACCAGGACAGAGGCCGAGATCCGTGCCATGGCGACGGAGCTTCTCGAACTGTACGCCCATCGACAGGTGACTGAGGGACATGCGTTCCCCGCTGACACCCGGTGGCAACGGGAATTGGAATCGGGGTTCCTGTACGAAGACACACCGGATCAGCGCAGAGCATGGGATGACGTCCGCAATGACATGATGTCCCCCACCATCATGGATCGCCTGATCTGTGGTGACGTGGGCTACGGCAAGACCGAGATCGCGATCCGGGCCGCGTTCAAGGCGGTCCAGGACGGACGACAGGTAGCGATCCTGGCGCCCACCACGATTCTCGCCGAGCAGCATCTGCATACATTTCGTGAGAGGCTCGCCGGATTTCCGGTCACGATCGAGGCTCTGTCCCGTCTGCGCACGGCAGCGGAACAGTCGAGCGTGCTGGAGCGTCTGGCCGCGGGGAGAATCGACGTGCTCGTGGGCACCCACCGGCTGCTCTCTCCCGATGTTCGATTCCGGGATCTCGGGCTCCTCGTGGTCGACGAGGAACAACGCTTCGGGGTCAGACACAAGGAACGTCTGAAGGAGTTGAAGCGGACCGTAGACGTGCTGACTCTGACGGCGACTCCGATTCCGCGGACCCTGCAGCTCGCGTTGGGAGGGATGCGGGACATGTCACTGATCGAGACTGCGCCGCGTGACCGGATGCCGGTGATCACGCACGTCATGCCGTGGAGCGACGGAATCCTGCAGGACGCGATTCGCCGGGAAATGGACCGATCGGGCCAGGTGTTCGTCGTGCACGATCGGATCGAGACGATCGGTGCTATCGCCCAGCGCGTGCAGGAGCTGGCACCGGACGCGAGTATCGCCATCGCGCACGGCCGGATGCCGGAGCGTGAACTCGAGCAGGTGATGGATCGCCTGCTGGATCGACGGATAGACGTGCTCGTCTCTACATCGATCATCGAGAACGGACTCGATGTTCCGACCGCGAACACCATGATCGTGCATCGATCTGATCGATTCGGTCTGGCACAGTTGTACCAGCTGCGAGGCCGGGTCGGAAGATCTCATCACCGGGCCTACTGCTACCTTCTACTTCCGCCGGCGGCGACTCCTGATGCCGTCCAGCGGCTGCGTATTCTCGAGCACCATACCGAACTCGGTTCGGGGTATCGCGTAGCACTGAAGGATCTGCAGCTTCGTGGAGCGGGCAACCTGCTGGGGGGCGCCCAATCGGGATTTGCCCATGCCGTTGGTTTCGATACCTACCAGAGGTTGCTTCAGCGAGCGGTGAAGAGGCTCAGGGGAGAGGTCATCGACGAAAAGAGGACTCCCGCCCAGGTCTCGGTCGAAGGAGAGGCGCTGCTGCCGGACGACTACATTGCGGGCTCCGACCAGAAGCTGCACCTGTACCGCCGGCTGGCCCGGACGGAGCACAGAGCGGAAATAGACGCTCTTCGAGCCGAGCTCGAGGATCGCTTCGGACCCGTGCCCGCCGCGGCCGATCGGTGGCTCGAAGCTGCCCGGCTCAAGCTCCTGGCGGGCGAGCTCGGAATCGAATGGATCGCGGTATCGGATCGGACGGCCCGGCTTAATTTCCGTTCTGACGCCGTTCCGCGGCTGGCGAGATTGAGCCAGGCGTTTGGCGACAGACAGATCACGGTTGAAGTACGCCGTACTCAGCCGTTATCCTTACGGCTTGTCCGCGCCGGGGTAGAGCCACTCCCTCCGACGCTGGTTGAGGCCCTGGAATTGTTGGCAACCGATCCGGTCGCCTGACGAACGAAACACGATCGAACCTGATTGGATACACGAAGCGCATGAAACGAACGAACGCGATTCAGCTGCTGGCCGTAATTCTGCTTGCCAGTCTTTCGGTGTCGTGCCGGGATGTCGACGATGCCCTGACCGCTCATTCCCGACCGGCCGCGAGCGTCATGGGTGTTGACCTGGGAACGCACTCCCTCGGGCGGCTCATGGCCGAGTCACCGATTCCTGACTCGGGTCTGACTGCCGGCATTGCCGGGCAGGTGGCGCAACTGTGGTCGGACTACGTGATCCTCGCCAGCATATATGCGCAGCCCGACACGACGCATTCGATCGACTTCACTCCCCTGCTCGAAGAGGGGCGGTATTTTGCCAACATGGCGGTCGAGCGCTACCGGGACAGCGTTCTCAATCAGAATGCCGATCCCACGGAGGAGGAAGTCCGGGCGTACTTCGATACTCGAAAGCCTTTCACGCGACTCGATCTTCGGAGGATCGTGATCCCGGTGCCGGCGGGTGCATCCGAGGAGGTCCGGGACAGTTTGTACGAAGCGGCGTCCAGCCTTCGTGAACGACTCGCAGGAGGCGCCGACTTCGTGGAAGTAGCGCGAGAAAGGAGCGCTGATCCCCCGGCGAATCGCGGCTCCGTGATGTCGTTCCAGGGACACGAGTCCGTACCGGAAGTCGCGGACAGCGCCCTGTTCACGATGCGCCCGGGTGAAATCAGTCCGGTGTTCGCGACCAACGAGGCGATGCTCATCTACCGCGTGGAGCAGGTCCGGACGCCAGAATACGACCAGGCGCGCCAGATGACGTTCGATCGAATGGTCGAAGATCGCTCGAGCGAAAGTCAGGCCCGGACCGTGGACTCGTTGCTCGCGGCGGCACAGCGAGCCGTGCCCGAAGGGGCCGCGGCGGCGGCGCTCAGAATTGCCTCCGAGCAGGGTATGGCCGAAGGAGCGATCTCCGCCTCTACGCCGTTGGTGAGATTCGCCGGCGGTTCGCTCACGGCGGGCGAGTTGCGACGGCTGTTCCGGGTGCGACCTGAACTCAGAGACGGGTTTGCGCTCGCATCCGTACCCGAGGTCGAGACATATCTGCTCGAACTGGCGGCTGACGAGGTGATCGTGGAAGCAGCCGAAGCGAGCGGTTTCGCTGCGAGCGCAACCGAACGTCTGGAACTGGAAGCCGCCATGGCTGCCCAACTTGCCAGTGTCGCCACGACCTACAACATCAGCCATGCTTTCGTGACGGACCCTTCGTTCCGCATCGATCTCGCGGGCGAGTCCTTCTTGCAGGGCGTACTGCAGGCGCAGCGGCCTGTACCGTGGCTGACCGAATTCCGCTATGTGCTCGACCCGGAGTATCCGGTGGTGATTTACGAGCGGGGGGCCGAGACGGCAGCTAGACTCGCCGTGGATCTCCGCCAGTCGTCGAGCCAGGATCCGCCGGCGGATCCGGCGGCGGACTCGGTGAATCAGGATGATCCGGGAGATCACGATGACCGGTCAGAGTCCGGGGACGCTGACCCGGAGCACGTAGGTTGATTCCTCCGTTGTCAGGCAGGTGGCCACTGAGCTTCCTGGGGGCCGCGGCGACTCTTGTCGGGTTTGCAGCCAGCGCCGCCGTCGCGCAGGAGACGGCCGGCCAGACTCGGCCTTCGCAGGCCTCGGACTCGGTTGAAGTCGTGGACCGGATCGTTGCAGTCGTGGGTGACACGGCGATCCTGTACACGGAGATCCTGGAATCCCTGCTCCAGCTCAAGGCCGAGGGAGCGGACATTCCAGACCCGGGAACTCCCGCGTTCGATTCGGTCGCGCGACTCTCTACCGAGCAGCTCGTGGACCAGCTCATTCTTCTCCATGCAGCCAAACAGACCGAGTTGCGGGTCCCGCCCGAGATGCTCGATGGCGAGACAGATCGCCGGTTTCAGGAGATTCGAAACGGATTTCCCAACGCCACCGCCTTTCAGGAGGCGGTGCAAAGTTCTGGCAGGACTCTGGTTCAATACAGGCAATTCCTGCGCAGCCAGGTCAGGGCTCAGATCCTGATCGACCAGTTCGTGCGCCAGAGCCGTGAGAACATGCCACCGGTGGTGGTAACCGAGGAAGAGATCCAGGCCTGGTACGCCGAAAACCTCGAAGGACAGACGAGACCTGCCAGCGTCAGCTTCGAGCAGATCGTCATCGAGCCGGAACCCGGACAGGCAGCCCTGGACAGTGCACGTGCGGAGGCGGAGCAGGCGCTGGCGGAACTGCGCAACGGGGAGGATTTCGCGGTCGTCGCCCGGCGCTATTCCGACGACATGTCGAATCGGGAGACAGGCGGCGATCTCGGCTGGGTCCGCCGCAGTCAGCTGGTTCCGGCCTTTGCCAACGCGGCATGGGCCGCGCGAACCGGACTTCCGATTGGCCCCGTGTTGACGCGATTCGGCTATCACATCATCCAGGTCGAAAACACCAGGGGCGGTGAGAGGAAGATCCGTCATATCCTGATTCGACCAGAGATGGGACCTGCAGACGTGGAGCGGGCGCGTGAGCTTTCCGACGCTCTCGCCGACAGCGTTCGGGAAGGAAATTCGGTCATCGATTTTGCGGAACGCTACGGCGTCAAGGAAATCCCGGTCAGGGTTCCCGAGATCCCGTACGACGAGCTGGAGGAGCGGCTTGGCTCTGTGTACGCCCAGGCCCTTGCAGACCCGATCCCGGGAACGGTCACCGGACCGTTCGAGAATACGACATTGGTTCCCGATCGACCCGTATACGTCGTTCTCCGGGTCACCGAGTACAAGCAACAGGGAGCATGGGACCTCGACGAGATCCGCGAACAGGTTCGCGACCAGCTGGCATTCCAGAAGGGCTATGAGCGGTTCGTGGATGAGCTTCGCAAGGACACCTACGTCGATATGCGCTACTGACCTTTCTTGCCAGGCATTGAGACCGTGACCAACCGTCGCCCCGGTCCGCCGGTTTTGGGAATCACGCTTGGAGACCCGAGGGGAATCGGGCCCGAGGTCGTCGATGCTGCGCTCGTCGCTGGTGCCGGTGCCGGCCGCGCGCACTTCGTCCTCATCGGACCGGACGGACTCGTCCGGGTTTCGGGCGCAGACCGTGTGGATTCGTGGGCGGTGGAGTTCGACGGCATCGGGACGTGGACAGGAAGCGGCCAAGCCGAAGCTGGGCAGCTCTCCGCGGCGGCGATCGAGCGCGGCATCGAGCTGGCTATGAGTGGCCGAGTCGACGGACTCGTCACGGCACCCATCTCCAAGGAAGCAATCTCCGCAGCTGGATATCCGTTCCCCGGTCACACGGAGTTCCTGCGGGATCGGACCGGGGTACCCGATGTCACGATGGTGATGGCCGCAGAACGGACTCCGCTCGGCGGTCCGTTGAGACTGGCACTCGCGACCGTTCACGTACCGCTGAGATCGGTCCCCGATCTGATCACGGAAGAACTGTTGATCCGGCGGGCTACGATCGCGGCGCGTGGCCTGCGGGATTGGTGGGGGATCGACCGTCCGCGCCTTGCCTTCGCCGGACTCAATCCCCACGCTTCGGAAGGGGGGCTGTTCGGAGACGAGGAGGAGCGCGTGTTTCGACCGGCCATTCAGCGCCTGGTAGACGAAGACGAGGTCGAGGCGACCGGTCCGTTCCCGGCAGACACGGTCTTCCGCCGCTGCATCGCCGGCGAAGTGGATCTCGTAGTCGTGCCGTACCACGACGTAGGACTCGCTGTGTTGAAGACTCTCGCGCCCGAAGCGGGTATCAACGTGACCACCGGGCTGCCGTTTCCGCGCACCTCACCGGATCACGGAACGGCTTTCGATATCGCGGGACGTGGAATCGCCGATCCACGCTCGATGGCCGCCGCCATTGAAGCCTGCATCGATTTCTGTGAGCGGCATCGCGGACTGACGGAGAGCGCATGATCCAGTTCCGTTCCGTGACCAAGCACTTCGACCGGTCTGATCCGGCTCTTGCAGACGTGTCGTTTCACGTCCGCAAGGGAGAATTCGTGTTTCTCACGGGCCCATCGGGCGCGGGGAAGACTACGATTCTGCGGCTCATTCACATGCAGATGATGCCGACCGAAGGGGAGGTTCGAGTCTCGAAATTCAGTTCGCGCAAGATGAAGCGGCGTGAAGTCCCTGAGCTCAGGCGGCGAGTCGGCTACGTATTCCAGGACTTCCGCCTGCTCGAAGACCTCACCGCTGCCGAGAACGTCGCGTTCGTACTGGAGTGCACGGGCACACCAAGAGCTAAGATCGAGCCGCGGGTTCAACGTCTGCTCGGCCAGGTCGGTCTGATCTCTCGCGCCCGGTCACTGCCGAGAGAGCTCTCGGGTGGAGAACAGCAGCGCGTAGTAATTGCCAGGGCCCTGGCGACAGAACCAATCATTCTGCTCGCAGACGAGCCGACGGGCAACCTGGATGAGCGCGCCACGGCCGGCGTCTTCGACCTGTTCAGGACGATCAACGCATCAGGTACATCGGTCGTCATGGCGACACATGACGCAGAGCTGATCCGCAGACACCCCTCGATACGCGTCATTGAGCTGGAGGCGGGAGCGGTCGTATTCGATTCCCGCGACTCGGAATCCGCACCGCACCCGGCACCAGGGCCTGTCCTGGCCGAACCCACCGCAGGCCAGGCAGCAGAATGAGGAGCTTGCGAGAGGCGACCCAGGGGATTCGCCGGGCTCCTCTGCTCAGCGGACTCTCGATCACCGCGATCGGTCTCAGCCTGTTCATCATCGGGCTGTTCGCGCTTACCGCTCACAACATCGATGAGGCGCTCGTCGGCGTGGAGTCGCGCGTCGAAGTCGTCGCCTACCTGGAGGAGGGCACGTCCGAGGAAGTCGTGTCCGTGGCTATCAGTGAGATCGGGGGATTCCCGGAGGTCGAGGAGATTCACTTCGTCTCTAAGGTCGAGGCCCTGTACGATGCGTCGCGGGAATTGACGGAGTTTTCGGATGTGTTTTCGGATCTCGAGGTGAATCCTCTGCCGGCTTCCTTCGAGATCCGGCTGCGCGAGGGATCCAGAACGCCCGAAGACGTCGAGCGCGTCGCTGAGCGGCTGCGCGGATATGATTTCGTCGAGGAAGTCCGGTACGGCCGGGAGTGGGTGGATAAGGTCTACGCTCTCCGGCGAATCGCGGGGGGCGCGGCGCTGGCGCTTGGCGGAAGCTTCGCACTGGGCGCGATCCTGCTCATCGGAATCGCGGTTCGGATGGCGGTTCTTGCCCGCAGCCGAGAGATCTCGATCATGCAGATCGTGGGAGCGACTGACTCCTACATCAGGCGACCGTTTCTCATCGAGGGACTGCTGACCGGACTCGCCGGCGGGCTGCTTGCGCTGGGGTTGACCTGGCTCGTCCATGCTGTGGTCGACCGAACCCTGCTGTCACTCTCGTGGCTCCCGGACCTGTGGGTCGCGCTCGGGCTCATTCTGGCGGCGCTGCTGGGTGTGGTCGCGGCCGGTCGTGCCGTGCGTCGAGAGATCCGCAGAATCGAGGCAGTCTGACGTGAACCGGCGGATCGATTCCAGGGTCCGCGTCTTTCGACGGCTCGCGCCACCGGTCTCACGTCTGTCTCTCGGTCGGGCCGGTCGGCTGGCCGTCGGCGCCGTCGTGTTGGCCTTCGTCGCCCTTCCCCACCCCGCCGTGGCACAGGAGGAGATCCGCGAGCGCATCCGGGAAAGCCAGACAAGGTTGGAGCAGATCCGCCGTGAACGTCAGGAACTGTCGCGCGAGGCGGGTCAGCTTCGGGGCCAGGTTCACAACGTCTCAGAAGAGATCCGAAATATCGAGGCGCAGATCGGATCGACAGCGAGTCTCCTCGCTGAACTGGATCTGCAGATCGACGCGTACGGAGAGCAGGTCGATATTTCGACCCGTGACATGCTTCACACGCGCGATGAACTCGA
The DNA here is from genome assembly GCA_942490755.1 of uncultured Gemmatimonadota bacterium. Lineage (GTDB taxonomy): Bacteria > Gemmatimonadota > Gemmatimonadetes > Palauibacterales > Palauibacteraceae > Carthagonibacter. The sequence continues at coordinate 28,050 of CALNYN010000015.1, read as the reverse complement.
CCTCCGGCGTACGGAACTCGAAGAGCGGCTGCGGGAGATCTACCAGCGCGGTCAGCTGCACGCATTTCAAGTCCTGTTCGAGGCACGATCCTTCGGCGAACTGTTGAGTCGATACAAGTACCTCCACCTGGTTGCGCGCTACGATCGATTGCTCGTCGGCCAGGTGCGAGAGCTCGAGGAGAAGCTCTCCGAGCAGCGAGAGCGACTGGCGAGCGAGTATGCACGTCTCAGTGCACTCCGCATGGAGAAGGAAAGGGAGATTGGCGATCTGGAACGTCTGGAAGGGCAGCGACAGCGACGGCTGACGAACGTCCAGGCCCGGGTCTCGCAGACGGAGACGCGTCTTTCCGCTCTCGAGACAGAGGAACGGAGACTGGGAAGTCTGCTGGCCGAGCTCGATCGGGCTCGACGTGAAGCCGAACGCGTGGCGGGAACAGCGCGCAGTTCATCGCTGCGAACCTCGGACCTGGGACAGCTGAACTGGCCGGTCGAAGGGGAGATCGTCTACCGGTTCGGCGATCGCCGACCGGATGTCGCCGACACCTGGAAGGGGCTGGGAATCGGCGCACCGCGCGGCACCACGGTCCGCTCCGTCGAGTCCGGAGAAATCGCCTGGGCCGGGTCTCGCGGACTCCTTGGACAGACCGTGATCATCGATCACGGGGGTGGATACTGGTCCGGGTATCTGTATCTGCAGGATGTTCGGGTCGGTGTCGGAGATCGGGTCACATCGGGGACCGTGATCGGTCACGTGGGAGGCGACGAAGAATCGCCGCAAGGAACCCACATCGAGTTTCAGATCTACGAGCCGGATTCCCGGGGCGACCCGCGGCAAGTCGATCCTGTCCGTTGGCTCCGGGGGCGCTCGTGACCCTGAGACCGGTGTATGGTCACGAGGAACTTCGCCGGCGCCTGCTGGAAAGCGCTTCCGCCGGGCGTTTGCCACAATCCCTGCTGTTCACTGGCCCCGAGGGCGCCGGGAAACAGCGGCTCGCGCTGTGGCTCGGCAGTTCTCTGTTGTGCGATGCTGACGCCGCGGAGCGACCCTGTGGCAGGTGCCGATCCTGTCATCTCGCCGCCGACCTGCAGCACCCCGACCTTCACTGGTTCTTTCCAGTGCAGTCTCCAAAGGGAAGCCTTACTCCCGAGAAGCGGAGAGAGAAGCTCGAAGAGGCTCGGTTGGAAGTGCTCGCGGCCCGCCGCGATAACCCGCTGCAGTCGGTAGAGCCCGACCGATCGACGGCTCTTTATCTCCCGGTGGTAGAGGAGATCCGGTCGCGCGCGTCCCGTCGGCCCGCCATGTCCAGCGGGACCGTGTTCGTGATCGGAGATGCAGAGAGAATGGTGCCCCAGGCCTCGAGCCCTGAAGCGGCAAACGCCTTTCTCAAGTTGCTGGAGGAACCACCACCGGACACTGTGTTCGTCCTCACCTCGAGTCGTCCGGGGCTGTTGCTCCCAACGATCTGGTCACGGGTTCTGTCGGTCCGCGTCAAACCCGTAGACACGAGCACCACCGCCCGATTCCTGGAACAGGAGACAGGCCTGGAGCCGGCACGCGCCCAGGAGGTCGGACACCGGTCCGGCGGCCGGATCGGGGCCGCGTTGAGACTGGCGGAGGCGACTGAGGATCCTCGTCAGCCGGCGATCAGACTCGTACAGGCCGCAATCGCCGATCGGCCCAGCGAGCGCTGGGCGCAGTCTGCGGCGTTTGCGCCGGCTGGAGCTCGGGGCGGATTCAGCGACATGCTGGATATGGTTGAAGCGGTGTTGCGCGATTGCATCACCATTGCGGTCGATTCAGGCATTTCGGCCGTCGATCCGAACCTGGTTGACCGACTGCCGGAACTGCGGACGATCGATCCAAAACGTTGGATTTCTGCGGTGTCCCACGTGGATCAGGCCAGAGACGCGGCGCTTGGAAATGGGAATCCCCAGGTCATCGCGGCGGTTCTTTTGTCGCGATTGGCTCGGGAGTTGCGCCCCGTTGGCTCCGACCGGCCGGAACGGCTCCGACCGGCGAGGGTAAGTGGCGCGTCGTGAATGACTACGACCGGTTTCCGCACCTCGATGAATCCGGCCGCGCCAGGATGGTCGATGTCGGAGCGAAGGCTGTGACACGTCGTCGGGCGCTGGCCGAGGGATCGATCCGGATGGACCCGGAGACGCTGCAGGCCATCCTGGACCGGGACGTAGAAAAGGGAGATGTGCTGGCCGTAGCCCGAATCGCGGCGGTAGGAGGTGCAAAGCGGGCATCGGATATCGTGCCACTCTGCCATCCTCTGCCACTTCACGGCGTGACTGTGGAGATCGAGGTGGTCGATGAGCTTCCGGGCCTTCGCCTCACGGCGGAGACGACGACGGAAGCACGAACCGGGGTCGAGATGGAAGCGTTGTGTGCGGTGACCGCGGGACTCCTCGCGGTGTACGACATGTGCAAGAGCATGGACCGGGCGATGGAGCTCGGAGCTGTTCGCCTGCTGGAGAAGGAAGGTGGGCGCAGCGGCATCTGGCGTCGGGGAGAACCGGACTCTCGACGGCACGGAGGCTGGAAGGATTCTTGATATCCGGAAGAGGACGGACCGATGGAACTGGACTCGAGAACTGAAGCATTTGATTCCCCGGCGAGTGATCCCGGGCCGAGTCGGCCACGGCGGAATCACTGGTCGCATAGCATCGCAACAGGAGTCGGGTCTGTAGGCATCTTCGTCGCAATCGGCGCGGCGGCCTGGCTCGCGTGGATCTCGCCCAGGATCGAGACGCTCGAAACGGCTCGGCTGGAGGCGACGGATCGCTACCTCGATACCGAGAGCGATCTCGCCGCGATGGAGCACGAGCTGTCACGGCTCCGTTCGATCATGGCCTACTCCGAGGCGTATCGGATCCCCGCTGACCTCGCGGGGGCGATCCATCGTGCCGCGGTGCTGGAGGACGTGCAGCCCGATCTCGCTTTCCGACTCGTGCAGACGGAGTCCGGATTCCGCCAGCGGGCCACGAGTCCGCTCGGTGCAATCGGGTATACGCAGATCCTTCCGAGCACGGCGGCCTGGCTCGAACCTGGAATCAAGGAAGGCCGACTGTACGATCGCGACACGAATCTCCGACTCGGTCTTCGATACTTGCGCCAGCTGCTCGATCGCTACGATTCCGATCCGCGTCTCGCGCTGCTCGCGTACAATCGCGGCCCGGCCGTCGTGAGAGCGCGCCTCGCGCGGGGAGAGGATCCTGGAAACGGTTTCGCCGACAGAGTCCTGGGGGCCGCGGAGTAGCACGACCTCACACCTGTTCACGCTTCACATTGAGTTCAGCACAGTCATGGCCAGAGACATCGAACTACTCGCTCGCATAGAGTCGCACGACGCCGTCGTCGGCATCATCGGGCTTGGATACGTGGGACTCCCTCTCGCCGTCGCATTTGCCGAGGCGGGCTTCAGAACGCTGGGGTTCGACGTAAAGCCTGAAGTGATCGATGGGTTGAATGCCGGCCGGTCACACATCACCGACGTGACGTCCGAACGGCTCGCGAAGCTCACGGGAGATGGTCCGTTCGAGGCGACGCTCGATTTCGACCGACTTGGCGAAGCCGACGCGGTCGTGATCTGCGTTCCGACCCCGTTGTCGAAGACGGATGATCCGGACCTGTCCTACGTGGTAGCAGCGGCGGAGGCCGTCCGCTCGACCTTGAGACCGGGGCAGCTCGTGGTCCTCGAGTCCACGACCTATCCGGGAACGACGCGGGAAATCGTCCAGCCCATGCTGGAGGAAACCGGTCTCATCGCCGGAGAGGACTTCTTCCTGTCGTTCAGTCCCGAGCGCGTAGATCCAGCCAATCCAGTCTGGCACATCGAGAACACGCCGAAGATCGTGGGCGGTCTTACTCCGACCTGTCACCGACTGACGACGGCCCTGTACGGAGAGGTGATCGACGAAGTCGTCGAGGTCTCGTCCCCTGAGGCAGCCGAACTGGCCAAACTGCTCGAGAACACCTTCCGGGCCGTGAATATCGGGATGGTCAACGAAATGGCCGTCGTGGCCGACAGGCTGGGGATCGACATCTGGGAAGTGATCGAAGCCGCCGCGACCAAGCCGTACGGTTTCATGAAGTTCTTCCCCGGTCCCGGTCTCGGGGGACATTGCATTCCGGTCGACCCGATATTTCTCGCGTGGAAGATGAAGACGCTGCAGTACCGGACGCGGTTCATCGAGCTGGCGGCTGAAGTCAACGGGGAAATGCCGCGCTGGGTGGTCGAGCGAACCGCAGAAGCGTTGAACGACGCGCGCAAACCCCTGAACGGTAGTGACGTTCTGGTGCTTGGTGTGTCGTACAAGCCTGATGTCGATGACGTACGGGAGAGTCCTGCGCTCGATATCATCAAGATCCTCATGCAGCGTGGCGCGAACGTCGAGTTCCACGACCCGTTCGTGAGCGTGCTGGAGATTGATGGTGAGCCGGAGCGCTCGGTCGAGTTGACGGCCGAGCGGCTGGAGCGGGCCGATGCGGTCGTGATCACGACCGATCATTCGAACGTGGACTACGGGCTGGTGGGAAGTCGTGCTGCCATCATCGTGGACCCGCGGAACGCGATGACCGAAGCCTGCGATGCGATTGTCTATCCGATTGCCGGTCCGCCTCGCGCTTCCGGATCGTAATTCGCAGGCAAGTCCTGACGGTTCAGCGACCGAGGTTCGGAACGACTTCCTCGCGCTGAGTCTCCTGTCGGAGAGGAATACGGCGCGCCAGGCGCCAGGAGACGGAAGCCAGGTGTACGATCGGGGAACCGGTGACCCGGGCCACGGGTTCGGCGTCGCCTAATGCGGACAGCATTTCCTCCGGCCCGTGGAACGACGGCACCACCGTCCAGGCACGACCGATTTCATGCGGGAAGTGCGCATCGCTGCTGGCAGCGGCCACCCGATCTGCTTCGACCGCTGACCGTTCGGCCCGCCGATTCCAGCGCCCCCAGAATGCCCTCGAGTTGAACACCTCGACGATGTCAGCGAGAGCGACCGACCGCCGGGCGTGCCGTCCGGGACGGAGCAGGTAGGCCCAGGGATGCGGTGCGTAGACGAGGCCGCCCTGATCCCGGATGCGCTCCACCACCGACTCGATCGGCAGCCCCTCGGGAATTCTGTCGCTCAGGAATAGCCCGATCAACTCGGTGCGACATCGGCAGCGGATTTCTTCACCGACTATGACGCGTTCCGGATCGAGTGCCTGAGCACGCAGCGCACCCTCGATCTCTCCGTGGTCCGTAACCGCGATCCGGTCGACACCCACTTCCGCCGCGCGCTCAATCAACTGCGCCGGAGTGGTCCTCGCGTCGGGCGAATAGCTGGTGTGAGAATGGAGGTCGATCCTCAGACGACCGCTCATCGCCGTCCCATCACCGACCCACGGTCAGACGATCGCCAGGGTGAATCACGGATGACGAGAGGTTGTTAAGCGTCATGAGTTCGCCCGCGCTCACGCCGTGGGCCCGCGCGATCGTCCACAGCGAGTCACCGCGGCGGACGGTCACGGTCTTCGTGCCATCCGCCGCCAGCGTGGCGGGCGCCGGCGCCGGAGCGGAACTCGCGAGCCGGGCTGTGGCCCGGCCGGAGCGCGGGATGATGAGCTTCTGGCCGATCTGGAGCCGTTTCGGGTTCACGTTGTTGTTGGTGGCTCGAATCGCGGTGACCGATACGCCGTACCGCTCCGCGATGTGCGACAACGTCTGACCCCGCGTTACGACATGTTCGAGCCATGTCACCCGCTCCGATGGCGGGACCTGGGCATACGCGGACACAAACGTGGCTGCCCGCCCCTTCGGTACGCGGACTTCCGCCGCACCGTCGGGCGGAGTAACGCGCCTCGGATACTGCGGATTCAAGCGTCGGATCTCATCCTCCGACGTGCCCGCAGCCTCGGCGAGCACATCGAAACTGGTCGCGTCCGGCACCTCTACGACATCAAACTCCAGCGGCGCGGCACGCTCCACATCGGCGAATCCGTACATTTCGGGGTTCTTTGCGATCATCGTCGCGGCGATGAGCTTGGGTACGTAGTTGCGTGTCTCGCTCCGCAACACCCTGGCGTCCGCCAGGTCCCAGAAATCCGACGATCCGGTCTTCTTGATGCCCCGGGACACCCGTCCGGAGCCCGCGTTGTAGGCGGCGGCGGCCAGATACCAGGAACCGAATTCCTCGTACAGGTCCCCGAGATGCGCAACGGCTGCATCAGTGGCCTTGAAAGGGTCCCGCCGTTCATCCAGCCAGTAGCCGATTTCCAGGTCGTATCGACGACCCGTGCCCTTGATGACCTGCCACAGGCCGACCGCGTGGGCCCGGCTGTAGGCGTTCGGGTTCATCCCGCTCTCGATCATCGCGAGGTAGAGCAGGTCCTCGGGCATCTCTGCGTCGCGCAGACGCTGACGGATCATGTCTTCGAAAGCCCCGGAACGTTCCAGATAGATTCGGAATCGCGCACGTCCTGCTCCGGTCGTGAAGAATTCGACCCAGCGTTCGACATGCTCATTCGTCTCGAGCGGGATCTCGTAGCCGGTGCTGGCGACCGACCCGCTGGACAGGCCCAGCGGGTCACTGCCATACAGGTGATAGAACTCCCGCCGGCTGACCTCGTCGAGCTCGAGCACATCATCCTGGAATCCCGGAGACTCCTCTACCTGCCACCCGTCGAGGCTCTCAGAAACGACCTCTGCCATGGTCACCGGCGGATCTCGCGGAACGGCCTGGCCGGCGCTGAGCGACGCCACGGGCGACACTTCGGGACCGGACTTACCGGAACACGCTACCAGCACGAGAAACGGAAGGAATGCGCCGGCCCGGGCAGTACGGATGAACCAGCGTCCGCGCCCGACGCGACCGGTCTCGATACCGAATTCCATCAAACCGCGCCTCCTGTGGGGACCTTAAAGGCCCTACAACCGATAGTTGGGAGCCTCGCGCGTAATGACCACGTCGTGCGGATGTGACTCCCGCAAACCGCCCGCTGTCATGCGCACGAACTCCGCCCGGGTCCGGAGTTCATCAACGTCCTTTGCGCCGCAATATCCCATTCCGCTGCGCAATCCGCCCACCAGCTGGAAAAGAGTATCGGCGACCGGTCCCTTATAGGGTACCCTGCCTTCGATGCCCTCCGGGACCAGCTTCCGTCGCTCCGTATCGTCCTGAAAATAGCGATCCGCAGAGCCTTCCTCCATCGCGGAGAGCGAGCCCATTCCGCGGATCAGCTTGAATCTTCGCCCCTCGAGCAGGAACGACTCGCCGGGACTCTCCTCTGCACCTGCAAGCATCGAGCCCAGCATGCACGTCGATGCACCTGCAGCCAGGGCCTTCACGATGTCCCCGGACTGCTTGATTCCACCGTCGGCGATGATCGGAATGTCTCCGGCGCCCTTGACCGCTTCCAGGATCGCCGTGATCTGCGGAACACCCACTCCGGTGACCACCCGGGTCGTACATATCGATCCCGGTCCTATACCGATCTTTACAGCGTCTACGCCCCGTTCAGCGAGCTCACGAGCACCCGCTGCGGTCGCAACGTTGCCGGCGATCAACTGCACGTCGGGGTGTGCCTCCCGGATCCTCTCGACCGCAGTGAGCACACCGTCGGAATGCCCGTGAGCCGAATCGACCACGAGTGCATCCACCCCGGCGTTCACCAGCTCCCGCGCACGGGTCATATCGGCCATCGATGCCCCTACTGCCGCACCGACCAGCAGTCGCCCATGCCTGTCCTTGGATGCGTTGGGATGTGCTCGGCGTTTGAAGATGTCCTTGACCGTGATCAGACCGCGCAGTCTTCCCTCGCCGTCCACGACGGGAAGCTTCTCGATCTTGTGGCGATGCAGGGTATCTTCCGCCTCCTCGAGCGACGTACCTACGGGGGCCGTTACAAGTCCCTCCCTGGTCATCACCTGGCTGATCGGTCGATCCAGATTGCTCTCGAAGACGAGGTCGCGATTCGTGAGAATCCCGACCAGTCTCTCTTCGGCATCCACCACCGGCACGCCGCTGATCGAGAAGTCCCGCATCAGCGCTGTGGCCTGCCTGAGACTGGCATCGGGTCCGAGCGTGATCGGATCGAGGATCATTCCGCTCTCGGAGCGTTTGACCCGGTCCACCTGCCCGCACTGGCCGTCGATCGGCATGTTCTTGTGGATAATCCCGATTCCGCCTTCCCGCGCCATGGCGATTGCCATCTGGTGCTCGGTCACCGTGTCCATGGCAGCCGACACCAGCGGAACGGCGAGTTCGATCTCGCGTGTCAGGCGTGAGCCGACCGACACCTCTGCAGGGTGCACGTGAGATCTGCGGGGAACGAGGAGGACGTCGTCGAACGTCAGAGCTTCCGGAAACGAACGTTCGGTCATTTGCGGTATCGAGCCGTCTGGGGTGCGCGGCGCCTGACGCGCCGGATCAACGGAACCGTGCGGGAGCCGGCTTTGCGCCGATTGCGCTCGAAAGGCACCCGGAACGGACTCGTCACGAACAGAAAAGGGTAGACCACGCCTTCCCGGCCGTCAACCATTTCGGGGCCGGACGGTGTTCGAATCAACTGCGCTATTCGATCGAAATCTCTCGCGATCGTGGCGGATCGCTCGAACCATTCTTCTTCGGCGGGGCTGAGGGTTCCGGGCGACTCGATCCCTCGAGCTCAACCAGGAATTCCTTACCGGCAGCGCGGAACGTACCGAGCACCCGGTCCGCCGCCCCCATGACCTTCATCGTCTCACGGATCGCCGTTGCCGGGACGCGCCCCTTTCTCATCGTGTCCTGGAACATCTCGCCGAGTTTCTGGATCCCCGAGGCCCGCGCCTCATCTTCTCCGTACTGTGACCGCAGGTAGTTGATGAAGTCCAGTACCTGGTAGGCCTTCTCATCCGGCAGAGAGTCGAGCTTTCTCCAGATCTCGTTGCGCAAAATCTCGTTCATCGGGCCCCTGATCGGCTCGGGTTGGTCGGTATCACCTGCATCCGCCATAGGTACTTCGGTTTCGCGGACAAAAAGTTTCATCCGCGAACTCCGTTCAGCCACCACTCGCGAATCGCTCGCGAGTCGACCCTGGCGCCCCTACCATTAGGGTGCGACCGGGCCGTCCGCGGGCGTTAACGCCCGGCATATATTCGTAACATAGCGCCAAATTCGTTTCCAGCGGAGTAGCTGCCTACAGATGAGTGGACACGAAGCAGGTCGGCAAGTAGCCCTCGTGACCGGCGGGGGGGTCAGGATCGGACGCGCGATCGCACTTGCTCTCGGCGCCGCCGGGTGGCATGTCGCGGTGCACTACCGAAGGTCCGAAGCGCAGGCGCTGGAGGCACTCGACCTTCTCGAGCGTTCCGGGGCGAGGGGCGTGGCTCTGCAGGCAGACCTCTCGGACCCCGAGCAGATCCCGGGGCTGATCCGGAAGGTGGAGTCGGAATTGGGCGGACTCGACCTGCTGATAAACAGTGCGGCAGCCTTCCCGCGCCACGATCCGCTCGAGGTTTCGGCGGACGCGTGGGACGCGCTGTTCGATCTGAACTTGCGGGCGCCTTTCCTGTGTGCCCGTGAGGCCGCGAAGCTGATGAAAACGTCGGGCGGGTCGATCATCAACATCGCCGATACCGGGGCGGACGATGCGTGGCCGGGATACGTACCGTACGTAGCCTCAAAAGCCGGTCTGGTGAGCATCACGCGGGGGCTCGCCAGGGCTTTTGCACCTTCGATTCGGGTCAACGGGGTGGCGCCCGGACCGGTTCTACTGCCACCAGGCGAAGACTCGCCTGCGGACCGTCGGGCGGCCGCGGACCGCACGGTCCTGGGACGAATTGGAACGCCGGAGGACGTGGCCGAGGCGGTTCTTTATCTCGCCACCGCCCGCTATGTTACGGGTGAGATCATTCGAGTCGACGGAGGGCAGCACCTGGTCTGAGCAGCTCCGCTCGACACCCGTCGGATGATCCCGGAACTCCCATCCGGGAGGTCAGTGTGTTCGAACGAATCCTCGTGGCGCTCGACGGCTCCGCCGACTCCCGCAATGCCGCTGAGATCGGAATACGGCTCGCCACCCGGTTCGATTCTCGGGTCACGGCGCAGTTCGTGATCGACACGCGTGTCACCGAGGGATCGGCTGTCGAGTCGCTCGCTCCTCTATGGGGAGAGATCAGCCCGCGCCCGTTCCGGGCAGAGGTGCTGCAAGTATGGAAAGAGCGATCCGAAGCCGAGCTTGCCTGGTTTTCGGATCGAGCCGCGAATTCCGGGTGTAGATCCGTCGAAGGTCACGCGGATTCAGGCCTGGCTGAAGAGTCCATCGTAGCCAGGGCGGCGTCCGCCGATCTCGTCGTGATGGGACGCCGGGGCGAGAATGCGGGCTTCGGCCTGCACCCGGTCGGATCCACCCTCGTGAGGGTCCTGCGCCACTCCCCACACCCGATCCTGGCGGCAGAGCGGACACGGGCGGACCAGCGCACATCGGCAGAGGCGGGCAAGCCACCAGTCGACGTGCCGCGCGTCTGCCTCGTGGCGTACGATGGGAGGGAGCCTGCGGCACGGGCCCTGGACCTGGCGATTCGTTATTGCAGCGCAGTTCCGGCCGAGATCCGGCTTCTGGCTGCGGGCGCCACCGAGTGCGAGAAGCTCCTGGAGCCGGCTCAGAAGCTGTGTCACGACCACGATGTCGCATGGGAATCCGTGCGGCTGGACGCCGAGCCGGCGGACGCAGTGGCCGAAGGGGTTCTGCGCTGGAAGGCAGACTGCCTGTTCATGGGCGCGTACGGGCACGGTCGTCTGCACGACCTGCTGGTTGGATCGAGGACCGAGGAGATTCTCGGAGCTGTCAGCGTTCCGGCGTTCCTCGTTCGCTGAGTCGCCGGTCAGAGTGGGGGGAACGGCAGCAGCACGGTGAACATGGCGCCTCCCTCGGGGCCGGTGTCTACTGCAATCGAGCCGCCCGCCGCGCGAACGAGGCGCGCGCTGATCGACAGCCCGAGTCCGTGTGTCCACCCGCGGGTCTCGCCAGCAAGGCGGTTCGGGTCATCGGCATCGAGCACCTCCCGGATCTTCTCGATCGGCAACTGTTGTCCGGTATCGCTTACCACGATCTCCAGACTCCCATCGTGCTGATCCGCCATCAGCACACCCACCGAGCCGCCCTCGTGCAATGCGTGAATCGCGTTCGAGGTGAGGTTCAACAGAACACGATTCAGTACCTGGGAGTCTCCCGTGCGAAGTCCGGCTGCCGTCAACTCGATCCCGAGCTCGACACCGTTGTGAAGAGCCAGCGGACTTACGAGACTCTGGACGTCCGCCACAACGGTCTCGAGGGAGAACGGCATCATGGCGCTGGCCATCGGAGTGCTGCTGCCGAGGCGCGCGAAGTCGATCACATCGTTGACCATCTTGACGAGCGTTACGGCCGCCATGAACAGGACTTCGATCTGCCTCGCCTGCACCGGGTTGAGGGGTCCGCTGTGTTCGCTCTTGAGTGCATCGGCAAGGAAGAGGATCGAGTTGAGCGGCGATCGGAGGTCGTGCGAGATATCCTCGAGGAATCGGCGCTGGCTGAATGCGTGCCTGTCCAGGATCTGCGACGCCGCCTCCATGGCTGCAGCATCGAGGTCCGCGTGTCGGCGGGCCCGGAGACCACGAGTTGACGGGTCCTGTCCCTCTTCGGCACGCAGCAGACCCGCCCGCAGTCGCGCCAGGGCTTCTCCGATGTCGTCGAGGGAAAGGTCGGGCGCCTCGGCCGCGACAGTCTCAGCATTCGGATCTCCTGCGAGCGGCTCCATGTCGGAATCCAGCGCCCGAGCCAGGATCCGCATCGCTGGCTGCAGACGAGACGGGGCCCCCTCGACTGCCAAACCGGGACTCCAGCTTCGGTCCGGTTTCGACCGTCCCCCGTCTCCCCCGCCTCCAGTCTCTTCGTCGTTCAGGGGCGGAAGCGTCCGTTCACGACGATTGTCAGGACGCAAATGCTTCCCTCGCCAGATTGTGTTTGTCCATCAAGCGGTAAAGCGTCGTCCGATCGATCCCGGCCTGTCGGGCCGCTTCGGACATGTTTCCTTCCGTCCGGGCGACGAGCTGTGACAGATACTCACGCTCGAATCGATCGACGAGCTCCTGCTTCGCATCGTGAAACGGCTGCGCCACGTCGAACGAAGGGATTCCGGATATTCGCCGCTCACCACCGGTCTCGGTCGTGCCGAGCATCGACAGGCGGTCTGGCGGTATCTCCTCGTTGGGATCCGACAGGACCACGAGGTTCTCGATCACGTTCTGCAGCTCCCGTACGTTTCCGGGCCAGTCATAGGAAACGAGTCTGTCCAGCGTCGCTCGACTGAGCCTCGGTGGATCTTCCCCTTCCAGCTGATGTCGTTTCCAGAAATGGGTCACGAAGTGCTTGATCAGAACAGGAATGTCTTCCGGCCGCTCGCGAAGCGCCGGCAGGCGGATCGGGACCACCCGGAGCCGGTAGTACAGGTCGTGGCGCAGTAGGCCCTCGTCGAGCGCCTGCTCGGGCTCCCGGTTCGTCGCGGAGATGAACCTGACATCCACGACTGCGTCGTCCTTCTCGCTTCCCACCCGTCGCAGGACGCCGTCCTGCAGGACACGGAGGAGTTTCGCCTGCAGCGGCATCGGCATTTCCGCCAGCTCGTCCAGGAAGAAGGACCCACCGTCGGCTACTTCGAGCAGGCCGGCTTTGTCGCGGATCGCTCCGGTGAAAGCCCCTCGCTTGTGCCCAAACATCTCGGACTCGAGCAGCTCGCCCGGCAGGGCGGCGCAGTTGACTGCCATGAAGGGCCTGCGTGATCGCCGGCTCTCCCGGTGGATATACTGGGCAAACAGCTCCTTACCGGTGCCGCTCTCGCCAGTGATGAACACGGAGGCGTCGGTGGGCGCTACCTTCAAGGCCTTGGCCACCGCCTCCCGCATCGACTTGGACACGCCGAGAATCTGGGCGGCGCCGCGCTCGACCAGGACACCTTTGCGTTCCGTCGGAGTCGAGATCTTGCGAGTCCGGAGGAGCGTGAAGGCGGCCCGACCGACGAGGACAAGCAGTTGAGTGGCGGTGAACGGCTTTGGCAGGTAATCCCATGCGCCGGCCTGCATCGCCCGAACGCTGCTCTCGGCCGTCGCGTGGCCGGTCATGACGATCGCCAGCGTGTCAGGGTTTCGTTTTCGAACTTCGGCGAGAATGTCGAGACCGTGTACGTTTGGCATGTTCTGATCGATCAGAACAATATCGTACTCCTGGGCTCGTACGCGCCGCAGGGCCTCCTCGGCCCGTCGCTCGAGCACCACCTCGTACCCCTCGGCCGACAGCACCGTCTCACAGCTTTCGAGAATGCTCGGCTCGTCATCTACGACGAGGAGTCGAATCGTCCGCAGAACCTCGGGGTCCAGAGCCAGGGGGTTTCCATCAGGATCCCCGGCGCCGTCGTCCGCCTGCGCTTCCTCGAGAATCTCCTGTTCCAGCTCGTGAATCTCGCTCACTTCGCCTGCTGTCTCCCAGACGCGATCTGCGCGCGTCTCCGAGGGCTGATTTGTCCCCGTGCTCGTCCGCGGGGCTTCGCCGCCGGAAGTGGGCAAGTCCCGGACCCATGTGGCGACCAGGCTGCACTTTTGTCTACCGTGGTGTGGGAATTCTGCCACGCACCGGGTCCTCGGGCGCAGCCGGTGACGGGCATGCCGAACGAGGTTTGGAGATCGCGGTCAAGCGCAGAAATCCGGGGCGTTCGTGGGGATTCCATGCCCCGCTTCTGATCCCCTGCCGGTGGATCGCCCGGGGCGAGGCTACCATTGTGGCCCGTCGCCACACCGACTCGCACCGCACTTCGAGCCGGGGGATCGACCGAATGGAGAAGCCGGCGGATGAATCGAGGCGCGTTTTGCAGGGCGCAGGGGGGTCGTGCAGGACGCCCGGCGACTGCGGGCAGCGGGAATCTACCGACTTATGGCAGGGCGCTATCGCCTCTACTGCCGAGTCCCAGCGTGATCATCGCGATCCGTTCCGCCGCGTGACCGTCCCACAGGGGTGGACGGACTGCCGACCGTTCCGACAACAGGGCTTCGCGGACCACGTCGAGCAGGCCGTGTGGATCTCCGTCATACAGTCGATTCGTACCATGCGTGAGCGTTACGGGCCGTTCCGTGTTGGGGCGAACCGTGATACATGGAATGCCCAGCACCGTCGTCTCTTCCTGGATCCCACCGGAATCCGTGACGACTGCTGCGGCGTCTTGCATCAACCCGAGGAAGTCCAGGTAGCGAAGTGGTGGAAGAGTCGTCAGCGGCTGGAGAAGTTCCTGCAGCTCCAGTTCTTTAACCCGCACGGCAGTCCTCGGGTGCAGCGGTAAGAGCACCTGGTGGCCCGTTCCCGCCACGACCTCCCCCAGTGCCATGAGCAGAGCCGCCAACCGCCCGGGATCGTCTACGTTCGAAGGTCGGTGAAGCGTGACCATCAGATAACCGCCGGGCTCGAGACCCATGCCCTCGGCCACCTTCATCCCTGCCGCCCGCTCGCGATGTCGTTCGAGCGTGTCGATCATGACGTTGCCAACGAAGTGAATCCGGTCTTCAGGTACGCCCTCGGCCGCCAGATTCTCGTTCGCAGCCGCCTCCGTTGTGAACAGCGCGTCGCTCAGGCGATCCGTGACGACCCGGTTGATCTCCTCGGGCATCGTCCAGTCACCGCTGCGCAATCCGGCCTCCACGTGCGCCACCCGGATTCCGGCCTTCGCGGCCACGAGCGCAGCCGCTACCGTGGAATTCACGTCCCCGACGGTAAACACCCAGTCGGGGCGCTCCCGGTCGAGCACCGGTTCGAGCGCGATCATCACGCGGCCCGTCTGAACCCCGTGCGAACCGGAGCCGACACCGAGACGGACGTCCGGGCGAGGCAGGCCGAGATCGTCGAAGAAGTACTTCGACAACTCCTCCGCATAGTGCTGCCCCGTGTGAACGAGGACCTGGTCGACTTCGCCAGTGCGCTCGAACGCCTCCATCACCGGAGCGATCTTCATGAAGTTGGGGCGAGCCCCGACGACGTGGACGATCTTCAATCTCTTACTCCACCGTGACGCTCTTTGCGAGGTTACGTGGCTTGTCCACGTCACATTCCCGCAGGACTCCAATGTGATAGGCGAGGAGCTGCAGCGGAATGCTGGTCAGAATCGGCAGCAACCCGTCCTTCGTGTGCGGCACGAATATCACCTCGTCGGCCAGTTCGGCCACGCCATTCGGGTGCGTCGTGATGGCGACGAGTCGCCCGCCGCGCGCTTTTACTTCCTGCATGTTCGATTTGACCTTGGCGTAAGCCCCATCGCGCGGAGCGACGACCACGACCGGCATGTTCTCGTCGATCAGTGCGATCGGGCCGTGCTTCATCTCGGCGGCCGAGAAACCCTCCGCGTGCACGTAGCTGATCTCTTTCAGCTTCAACGCACCCTCGAGAGCTACCGGGAAGCTGTATCCCCGGCCCAGATAGAGGAAGTTGTCGTGCTGGACGAGGCGCCCGGCCATTGCCTCGATCTCCTCCGCCTGTTCCAGCACGTCCGCTACCTGTCTCGGCAACGCCTGGAGGGCCTCGATCCAGGACCGGACTTCGGCCGGCGCCAGTTCGCCCCGTTCGTCGGCCATGCACAGCGCGAACAGGGCCAGCGCCGTGACCTGAGAGGTGAACGCCTTGGTGGATGCCACTCCGATCTCGGGCCCGCAGTGCAGGTAGACGCCGGCATCGGTCAGGCGCGCGATCGAACTGCCGACCGTGTTGACGATGCCGAGTGTCGTGCAGCCGCGCTGGTTGGCCATCTCGAGCGCGGCGAGCGTATCGGCCGTCTCTCCGGACTGCGAGATCCCGATTACGATCGTCCCTTCCTCGAGCACCGGGTTCCGGTATCTCCACTCAGACGCATACTCGACCGTGGCGGGCAATCGGCACAGCTCTTCAAGCAGATAGGCTCCGATCACGGCTGAGTGCCAGGAAGTACCGCAGGCCGTAAACACGACTCGTTTCGCCTCGCGCAGGGTCGGCGCGACGTCACGGAGACCGCCGAGCCGGACGCTGGTGGACCCCGGAACGATTCTGCCGCGCAGCGTTTGTGTGATCGTCTCCGGCTGCTCGTAGATCTCCTTCAGCATGAAGTGCTCGTATCCGCCGCGTTCCGCCTCCTGGAGATCCCATTCGATCTCGTGAATCGGCTTGTCGATCCGCGTCAGAGCCTCCATGCAGACGATATCGCAGCCGGTGGAGTCGAACACGGCCATCTCGCCGTCGTCCAGATACAGTACGCGCCGGGTGTACGGGAGAATCGCCGAGGCGTCGGACGCGGCGTAGATCGCTCCCCGACCGAGGCCGATCATCAGTGGGGACCCGCGGCGCGCGCACACGATCCGGCCAGGCTCGTTGGCTGAGATCACCGCGATCCCGAAGGTACCTTCGACCAGGCGCAGCGCCCGCGCTACGGCGAGCTGCAGGGGCGGCTCCTTCTGTTCAGCGATCAGGTGGGCGAGGACCTCCGAGTCGGTTTCCGACCTGAACTCGTGCCCGCGGCGGCGCAGTTGCTCGCGAAGCAGATCGGCATTCTCGATGATCCCGTTGTGCACGACCGCGATCTCGCCTGCCGTATCGATGTGCGGGTGAGCGTTCGACTCGGTGGGAGGTCCGTGAGTCGCCCACCGCGTATGCGCGATGCCCGAGGACCCGCTGACCGGCCGTTCGAGAACGGCCCGATTCAGTCCCTCGATGCGCCCGGCCACACGCCGGATTTCGAGACCCTGGCCGTTCTGAATGGCCAGTCCGGCCGAGTCGTAACCCCGGTACTCGAGCCTCTCCAGGCCATCCAGGAGGATCGGAGCTGCTTCGCCAGAGCCGACGTACGCGACGATTCCACACATGTCAGTTTAGTCCCCCGTAAGTGTCCCAACTGGGATTCGCTGCTGCCGGTGAGTCGGGGTACAAGGGACGGGCCAGACCCGGGACAATTCAGGGTTCAATACCCGGTGCTCACCTGTATACGGCGGAGTTCTGCCGTGAAGTCAGAGTCCCGCGCTGGAATGGCGCGTGGTGTCGAGGGCCGGTCGGATCCGGCGCTGTTGCGTCTGCACGACAGAATCCCGATCTGAAATTCAGGCTGGCGGTCCGTCGGTGTGAATCGGTGACTGACGGGTGCGGGATCCCGCCGAAAGCGGCTGCGGCGCCGGTCCGTCGGAATTCGGTCTCCGGATGTGGCGCTTCACCCACAGCGGCGGCACCTTTACGGTAAGTACTGCGTATACAGGGCGGGCGAAGCTGTGTGCCGGACGTATCCGGAACGGCACTCGTCTTGCGAGAAGGGTGCACGATGAATCGGGCGACCGCCTGGCGGCGGCCCGGGGAGCCCCGCGCACGCGGGCTGAAAAGAAACCCAGGCAGGAATCGAGAGCGTGACTGACGAGCGAGAGCCACAAGGCGGTATTCCTGCCCTATACGGGCGGCGCCCATACGAGATCCAGTCGCAGGAACATTACCCGTTAGCGGTGGATGGTGGGGCCGAGGGCCCCGACCCCCGGCGGCTGCTGGCATCACTCTGGCGCTGGAAATGGTGGATCGCGGCGTGCACGAGTCTGGGCGTTCTGGGAGGAGTCGTGGCAGGACGCTTCGTGGAGCCCGAGTACCAGGTCAACGCCTCGATCTGGATCGAGCAGGAGGACAGGGTCGGCGGGCCGGTCGGCGGAGTCGAGCCGCTCGCGGCGGAGGGCTGGAGCAGCGTACTGGCGAGCAACAAGGTTCTGCGCTCGGTCGTGCTGCAGAGCAAGCTGTGGCTCCGGCTCGACGATGTGGATGCCGGTGCCGCTGAAGCCTTCTCCGGGCTGGAACTCACGGACGAGACCCTGATGGGCGCCTACACGCTGGAGATCGGCCGGAACGGGGCCTATGAGCTGACCAGGCGTGACACGACGGCCGTGGAATCCGGCACACTCGGCGGACCCGTCGGCGCGTCGTTCGGGTTCGACTGGAATCCGCCGGCCGAGTCGTTCCGGCCGGGTGCCCGCGTCAAGTTCAACGTTCGCTCCGTCGATGCTGCCATGCAGGGCCTGAGACAGCGCCTCGACGTCCGGTTCGACGACAAGGCGGGGATCATATACACGACCCTGCTGTGGAAGGACCGGGTGGAGGCGGCATCCATCGTCAACACGATCCAGGACGAGTTCCTGCAGACGGCGGCCGATCTGAAGAATCGAGAGCTCAAGGAAACTGCCGATATCCTCGCCGAGCAGACCCGGCAGTCCGAGGCCCGCTTGCGGCAGACCGAGCTGGCGCTCGAACAGCACAAGATCCGCACGATCACACTGCCCTCGGAGGGCCTCAGCGTCGCGCCGACGTTGGGAGAAGGCGGACAGATCGCGGTCGCGACCCGTGACCCGGTGTTCGACGCCTACTTCCAGCGGAAGGTCGAGCAGAGTTCCCTCGAGGCGGAGCTCCGGCAGCTGCAGCGAATCAATGCGGACGCCAGGAACGGAGGCCGCATCGACGTCCTCGGCCTGCAGACACTCTCATCCGCCGGGCGGTACCCGGCGCTCCAGTCAGCGCTCGAGGAATTGAGCCTCAAGGAAGCCCAGCGCCGCTCGCTGCTCCTGACTTTCACCGAGCAGCACGAAGAAGTGCAGCAGCTGACCGCCGAGATCGCCGGACTCACTACCGTGACGATCCCCGCGTTGATCGGTGATCTCGTATCTCAGCTCGAGACGCGGCTCGGCACGCTGGACACGCAGCTGGCAGACCAGACGACCGAGCTACAGCGGATTCCGGCGCGTTCGATCGAGCAGGCCCGCCTGGAGCGCGAAGTCTACAATTCCGCGAGCATCCACCAGGAGCTTCAGACACGGCTCAAGGAGGCTGAGCTCGCGGTGGCGACCAGCTCCCCCGGTCTGCAGGTCCTGGATCAGGCGACGCCACCTCTGTGGCCGACCGAAAACACGGCACCAAGAATTCTGCTCATGGCCAGCCTGGCCGGCCTGGGACTCGGAATCGGCGGCGCGCTGCTGTTCGACAAGTTCGACAAGCGGATCCGTTACCCGGACCAGGTGAGCAGGAATCTCGGGCTTCCGGTGCTGGGCATCGTTCCCCGGCTCGACTCGCAGACCGGAATGGACGCCGAGGTAGCAGTGGAAGCGTTCCGCTCGATTCGGGTGCAGATCAGCCACGCCAACGGCGGATCGCGGGGTACGCTGCTCGTGACCAGCCCCGCGCCGCGGGACGGTAAGTCGATGGTCTCGGCAAACCTGGCGATATCCTACGCCGCAGCAGGATTCAGGACGGTTCTCGTCGATGCGGATGTTCGCCGGGGGCACGCACAGGAGATGTTTTCCGTGGCGCGGTCGCCCGGGTTGACCGACTACCTGTCGGGTCAAGCCGATCTGGCGTCTGTGCAGCAGGCGACTTCGGTGGACAACCTGATGATGATCGCGCGTGGCGGCGCGACCGCTTTCAACCCGGAGATGCTGGACGCGAAGGCGATGGACGATTTGCTCGCGGCCCTGCGATCAGAGTATGACGTGGTCGTTCTGGATGCGCCGCCGCTCGCGGCCGGTGCGGACGTGCTCGTCCTCGGTAAGCGCTCGGACAAGGTGGTGATCGTGCTGCGCGCCGGCGAAACGGACAGCCAGCTGGCGCGTACGAAGCTGGAACTGATCGGCAACGTGAACCTGCCGATCGTGGGCGCAGTGTTGAACGCCGTGCCGACCGGTTCGCACTACTATCCCTACTACGCCAATTACTACTACGCGGACGTGGAGCCGGTGGCGTGATGGTCCGGCCGGGCAGCGCGACGGGGCTGCCCTCGCGGGTGCTCGTTACGGGAGCTGCGGGGTTCATCGGGTCCCATCTGTGTGACCGATTGCTGGCCGACGGTTGCCGGGTGGTCGGACTCGACAATTTCGACTCCTTCTACCCGGAGTCGACCAAGCGCGCCAATCTCGCTGCTGCGCTGCAGAATCCCGGGATGCGTCTGATCGAAGGGGACATCAGGGACGGAGTGCTGCTGGAAGGACTGTTTACTGACGTGCCGCTGGACGCCGTCATACACCTCGCGGCCAGACCGGGAGTGAGACCGTCGCTGGATGCCCCCGAGCCCTGTATCCAGGTGAACGTGGACGGGACGCTTCAGCTGCTCGAAGCAATGCGGCGACACCATTTGAGCCGACTCGTGTTTGGATCCTCGTCATCCGTGTACGGCAACAGTTCGATCGCACCGTACAGCGAAGACCAGATCGCTGATCGGCCGATATCGCCCTACGCAGCCTCCAAGCGGGCCGGAGAACTGCTGGTTCATTCGTATCACCACCTGTTCGGACTGGCCGCCGTGTGTCTGCGGTTCTTCACGGTCTTCGGCCCTCGCCAGCGACCCGACCTGGCGATTCACAAGTTCTCGAAGTTGATGAAGACCGGACAGGCACTGCCGATCTATGGAGACGGAGAGTCGGGACGAGACTACACCTACGTCGACGATGCGGTCGAAGCGATCGTCCGGTCGCTCAGGCTCACCGGAGCGAACGGTGAATCCGCGCCGTGTTACGAGATACTCAACGTGGGCCGCAGCGAGCCCGTGACGCTCAACGAGCTCCTGCAGCACCTGGCGACGGCGCTGAACGAGAAGCCACGCCTCGACAGGCAGCCCGAGCAGCCGGGAGATGTAGCGTTCACCTGCGCGTCGACCGAACGAATCGAGCGAGTTCTCGACTTTCGGCCACAGGTCGGCCTGGAGGAAGGCCTGGAGCGATTCGCGACTTGGCTCGATTCGGCGGCGGCGAACGTCTGACGTGCCACCGTTCCCACTCGAGTCCAGTGCCCGGAGACTCCTCCGGCACCTCAGGCTTCCCGCGGCGGCCCGGGCCGAACACCGGGCGGACCGGCGGACACTGCCACCGGACGATCCCGGAGCCGAATCAGCGATTCGCGCCTGCATCGACTGGCTGTGCGAAGCTCAGGATCGATCCACCTCTAGGGACGGAGGGGTCGCGCGCCACTACAGTCTTCTGACTGGCTGGAGCGCGTCCTATCCCGAGACCCGGCTACATCATCCCCACCCTTTTGACCGCCGGAGATCGTTACGGTGATGTGGGCGTCATGGAGAGAGGCCGCCGGATGCTCGACTGGCTCGTATCGATCCAGTTTCCGGACGGAGGCTCCGTGGCGGGATGATCCACCAGGAGCCTCGTCGTCCCCGTGACCTTCAACACCGGACAGATTCTGCTGGGCCTCGCTGCTGGCACGCGCTTGCTGGGTGACGAGTATCGAGTCCCCATGCGATCCGCGGCGGATTGGCTGACGAGGACCCAGGACCCGGACGGCTGCTGGCGAAGTCACCCGACCCCGTTCGCGAAGCCGGGCGAGAAGGCATACGAGACGCACGTCGCGTGGGGGCTGATGGAAGCGGTCCGCGCCGAGGAAAACGACGAGTGGAGGGCCGCCGCCCTGCGAAATGTCGACTGGGCCCTCGCTCTGCAAAGCGAGAACGGCTGGTTTGACAGTTGCTGTCTCACGGATCCCGACAATCCCCTGACACATACACTGGGATACGCACTGCGCGGAATCGTCGAAGCATGGCGGCTCTCCGGGGATACCCGGTACCTGGAAGCGGCCCTTCGGACCGCTGACGGCCTGCTCACGGCCCAGCGGACGGACGGCTCCCTGCCCGGCCGACTGGCATGCGACTGGAGCGGACAGGTCCCATGGAGCTGCCTGACCGGGAACGTCCAGATCGCCGCGTGTTGGCTCCTGCTGCATGACGAAGTCAGGGATCGCGGATACGCCGGGGCTGCGGCACGGGCGAATTCGTTCGTGCGACGGACGATCCGGTTCGATGGACCGGCGAGCACTCGCGGAGGCGTGAAGGGCTCCTTCCCGGTGTGGGGCAACTACGGACAGTACCAGTATCTCAACTGGGCACCGAAGTTCGCCATCGATGCGTTCATGCTGGAGATCGACGCGCGTGCCGCAGCCAGCTGAGTCGGGCTGGGGACTGCTTCAGCGACCCAGGCGAGCGCCGACGGCCGCCAGCACCCGGCGGAGCGACAGGGTGAGCTCGGTCACGTAGGCACCTGATGCGCCTCCCGCGAGCGTCTCGTACCCCAGGTCCTCCAGCAATCGTCCTGCCCGCTTCTCGAAGCACACTCGCTTCCCCGGACTCATGTCCGTCTTCCACCGGTAGAGCGCCGATGGCTGGGGCGGGCTGTCGAGCAGGGGCCAGATATGCCGTTTCTCCGCGGGCACGGCTTCGTCGACCCGGCGGTGATACTCCAGCATCGTCGGACTCCACTCGAGACCGAGGAAATCCAGGAGCCCCCTGAGAATCTGCTCTGGCCGTTCGACGAGGTCCTCGTAGCGCAGCTCGAAGTACTGCGACTCTCCGAGGATCCGACCGATCTGACGGACCCACCAGACCTGCTCGCGCCACGATTCCGCGCATTGAAGCAGATCTTCCCCGCCGAACTCCTGTTTTAACAACGACATGCATGCGTCTCGTCCGTCCCGCACGATATGTACGATCCTGGCGTCCGGGAACCACCGGAGCACCGAACCGAGACGCCCCATATTCCCCGGGTCCTTGTCTCCCCAGCGGGTCTTGCCCTTCGCCCGGGCATACGCGCGGTGGAATCCCTCGATCACACCTGGATATCCGGGAAGCCGGGCTTCATAGATGACATCGTCGACAGTGATCGGTGTCTCCCAGAGCCGAATCCGCTCGTCAGACAGGATCGATTCCACGAGTCGACGACGCGATGGAGATTCGGCGAGCGAGCCGAACTCATCCAGACGCTGCTCGTAGCGAGCCCACAGCCCCGTCGTGTCCAGCGGTATCGCGACGTCCGGGTGGCTGTCGAGCATCATACGGAGCAGCGTCGTGCCGGAACGCTGGAATCCGACGATGAAGAACGGCGGGAATTCGGTGTTGGCCCTGCTGACTTCGTGCACTCCTGGTGCCCCCGGTTTCAGGTACGGCGAGTCGGTTCCCACACTGCCTGACTGCCGCCGGACAGAAAACGGCCCCATGCCATCAATCCCGCTACGTTCGCGGCAAAGGCGTAGCCGATTGATGCCACCGGACCTGGCGCCTTCCCCATCTCGGCCCAGCGCATCGCCGCGAATCCGGCCGCCGTCCCGACGACCGCCACGCCAAGCAGCCCGGCTGCAACCCTGGATCCCGCGAGTGCGAGACCGACCAGTCCCAGCGCGGCAATCGGAACCGACAACGGTACGAGCCAGCGTGCCAGTTTGTGACTCCACAGCATCCAGGCGAACAGACCATAGCGGAACGGATTCAGCAACGATCGCTTGTAGTTGAGGGTCGCCAGCCCACGCGCCATGGTTCGGACTTTCCGACCGTATTCCCGCTCGAGCGAAGACGTGCGCGGAACGAAGCAGATTGCATCATCCACGGACACCGACCGGAATCCGTTCTCCCGGGCGATGAGGCAGCTCGCGAAGTCGCGGCTCAGGTGCGGGGGGAACGGCGGCTCGTGAAGTTCCCGGCGGATCCCGTAGAAGCAGCCACTCGCTCCGACGATCCCGTCGACACGGGTCTCGAGCGACCGGATCGACATCTCGTATCCCACGTAGCCCGATTCCGCCTGGTTCGCTTCGTCTTCGATCGAGGAGACGCTGACGTCTCTTCCTGAGGCGACTCCGACCGTCGGGTCGGTGAATGCTCGTATCAGAGGCTTCAGCGCCGGCGGCGGGATGCGGATCGTGGCATCCGTGTTCACGATGATATCGTTCGCCAGCTGTGGAGCCGCGAAGTTCTCGGCAGCCACCTTCCCGCCGCGTTCCGGAAGCCTCAGCAGCCGCACTCCTCGATCGGCGTATGACGCAGCGATTTCGTCCGTGGCATCCGACGAGGCGTCCGAAACGACCACGATCTCGAGTCGGTCCCGCGGATAGTCGAGCTCCAGGAGTGCCTCGAGCGTGCCCCGGAGCCGTGCCTCTTCGTTGTACGCCGGCAGCGAAATGCTCACGGAGGGCCAATCGCTGACCGGTAACTCGGGGTCCTCAGACTTGCCGGAGAAACCGGGCTCACGCCCACGGCCTGCTCCCAGCATGCGCAGAACCAGCGGATACCCGAAGTACGCATAGACGAACAGCACCGGGGGCAGCGCCACGAGCACGACCAGCAGGGTTGTCATCGTATGGCCGCGGCCGGGCCACCGGACGCCGAAATCAGCTTCCGATACAACGACTCGTGTGCTTCCAGCCAGGGCTCCGGCGCGTACGCGCTGTTCAATCGACGGGCAGCGCTTTCCGCGAGCTTCCGACATTCCTCTGGATCGTCCAGCAGCCGACCGAGAGCCGCTGCCAGTGCGTCCGGGTCATCCGGCGGCACGAGCAGCGCTTCTCGAACCGAGACCACGTCCGGGACACCGCCCACAGCGGTGGCGACGATCGGCACGCCCGCTGCCATCGCCTCGAACAGAACGATCGGAGTGCCCTCCGTGCGTGAGCTCAGGACCAGCAGGTCGAAGGCTGCCAGGTACTGTCCCGCATCGGCGACCGGGCCATGCCAGATCACCTGCCTGTGGATCCCCTGTTCCCGGGCCTGCGTCTCGAGGTCCGCCCGCATTCGACCGTCACCCACGAAGTGCAGTTCGGTTCCGTCGCCCGCAGACCGCCCGAAGGCCTCGAGCGCGACATCCGGGCCCTTCTCCGATGAGAGCCGTCCGACCCAACCCACGGCCCTGACGTCGTCAGCGATACCGAGGATGCGACGGGCCTCAATCCGCGTAGCCCGGCTGCCCGAATCTCGCCAGGCATTGGGAATCAACTGGATGTTCGTCCGGTGGACACCCCGCGATTCGAGGGAATCGACCAGGGGACCGGAGACAGCCACGACGCTATCGCACCTCTTCCAGGCTTCCACCTGCAGGCGTTCGTACAGCTGGTTCTTCCAACCGCCTCCAGTAAACCCGTGCGCCGTAGAGACGGTGGCCGCATTGGCTGAACCGAGCGACAACGCCGCGATTACATCGGTACGGTATCCGTGTGAGTGCAGGATCTGCGCGTCCGTCTCGCCCACCAGAGTCCGGATGGCCCTGGCTTCAGCGCGGTACGCGCGCGGAGGGAGGACGACTGCCCGCACCGGTACCCCTCTGCTTTCGAGCGCTGCGACGAACGGGTGTGATGCCGGGTCGGTTCCCTCGTCGAGCACGGCCAGGACATCCACCACGTGCCCACGATCGTGCAGCCCGATGGACAGATCGCGTACAACCGTCTCCCGGCCCCCGAACAATCCCGGGGCCGTGACCTGGAGTACGCGAAGCGTGTCGACCTCCGTGCCCGCCGAATCGGTCAATTCCGCTTACTCGGGTTGGACGAGCCGTTTCCGTTCTGCTCGAGAATCGTATCGAGCGCCCGGCGGATGAATGTAGGCAGGCGTGGCAGGCTTTCGCTAAGCACCGAGAGCAGCGGGTCCGGCCGGATTCCAGCGGGAAACGTCCTGAGCCCCACGAACAGCGTCACTGCACAGATTGCCATCAGTCCGAACAGGATCGCGAGATGCGGCAGGCCGGTGAGCTCGAGCAGCCAGCGTCCGACGATCGCGACGACACCGACCTCGATCCCGATCAGCAGGCCAGGCAGATGCGCACTGCCGAATTTCGACCAGCTGATATCGAGGCTGCGCAGAGCGAGGCCCGACATCAGGAAGTACATCACCAGGTGGGCCACCGTCACAGCGACCGACACTCCGACGATCCCCCAGGGAAGCGCCAGGAAGCCGAACACGACGATGGCCAGCGCGAAAATCCCCGTCCGCACCGATACGGCATAGACCCGTCCAAGGGCGTTGGCGACGTTGATGCTGAGCGGATAGCCGGTCGACAGAACACCTACCAGCCCCAGCACCTGCAGCGGAAGAATCGATCCTTCCCAGTTCGGACCGAGCAGGCCGAGAATCATGTGCGGCGCCGCGACCACCATTCCGGCCAGGATCGGAGCCGAGAACAGCACCGCGAGTTCCGTGGCGCGCAGATAGGCGGAGGCGAGACGCTTCTTTTCCTTCTGCAGTTCGGCGAACGCCGGGAACAGGACGGCATTGAGCACTTCGCCCAGATAATCCGCCGGCATCCGCATCAGGCCGTAAGCCTTGGTATACAGCCCGAGTGGTCCATCGCCCAGCCAGCGACCGATGACCAGGTTGTCGCCGTTTCGGGCGCCGAAGTTGAGCACCTCCGACAGCGAGAACCCGGCACCATATCCTGCGAGTTCACGCGCCTCCCGGCGACCGATCAGCGGACGGATCGGGTGTCGCACGAGGACCAGCAGCAACAACGTCTCCAGCACCGGACTCGCGACACTGCCCAGCACCAGGCTCCAGACCCCGTATCCCATCAGCGCCAGCGGGATCGCCACGCCACCAAAGCCGACGGCGTAACTGGTGATTCCGACCCAGAAGATCCGCTTGAAGTCCAGTGCCCGCCGAAGCAGGGCGCCGGCCGTATTTCCGAGACCTGTGAACAGGAATATCGGGGCCAGCGCCGTCAGGACAGACGGCAGTCGCGGCTCTGGAAACACAAGTATCGAGAAGGGCGCGAAGGAGATCAGGGCCAAGGTGAAGAACAGGCCGAGCAGTCCGGATAACGTAAATGCCGTCCGGATATGTTCCGATGTCAGATCCGAGCGCTGCACGATTGCCGATGGCAGCCCGAAGTTCGAGAGTATGCGAGCCAGCCCCGTGAACACGAACGCCATCGCCACGAGGCCGAAGTCCGATGGCGGAAGAAGCCTGGCGAGCCAGATGTGAATTCCGAACGACAGAACCGCACTCACGGCTGACGCTGCGAAGCGCCAGGACGCGGCGTTCATGGCCCGCTTCGAAAGCGGCGGAGGTGGACCGTCAGGTCGATTGAGGTTCATTGTGAGACGGTATTGAGCAAGGAGTACGCCATGAACGGCACGGATTCGTGCCATTCATGCCGGCTTTCCGGCACGACACTTGTAGCTCGGGAAGCCGCGCAGGACGAGACGATCTCCCTGTGCCGATCGACAGGCGCGCCCGGATCAGGTTGCTCCGCGGCCGTCGAACTTCGAGCACTCGATGCGTAGGCAGCGGGTGCATAGCGAATCGCCTTGATCTGATTGCAGGACGCTTGAACCAGACAAAGAGCCGGACCCTTTTGATCGCCTCGATTCTCACGCTCACCGTGCTGGCCGTGGCGGTGAGGGTATTCGACCTCGGCGCGCTCAGTTTCTTTGGGGACGAGGAGACGACGGCGCTCGCGGCTCGCTCGCTTGCCGAGGGGCTCGGATCGGAAATGCCGTCGGGGATGCCGTATCGTCGAGCGTTGCCGTTCACCTGGCTGAACGCCCTGTCGGCCCACTTCCTGGGACTCGACAGCGAGCTCGCCTACAGGCTGCCATCGGCTCTGATCGGCGCTCTCACAGTCCCGCTCCTGTACTTCGTAACGACCGGGATCGCGGGTCCGGGAGCGGGATTGCTTTCGGCGCTCCTGCTCGCACTGTCCGGCTGGCACCTGGTCTGGTCCAGGACCGCGCGGATGTACGCACCGCTGCTGTTCGTGGCCCTGGCCTTCTTCGCCGTCTCGTACAGGTGGCAGAGAACCGGTCACCGGCGGACTCTGGTCGCCGCATTCCTGCTGTATCTGCTCGCCGTATTCCTGCACAGCGCTGGTGGTGCGATTGCACTGTTCCCCATCCTGTTTGCGCTGCTGTACGACTCGGACCGCGTGAGGGCTCGCGACGGTATCCTGGTTGCCCTTCTGATGGGCGTGTGCGGCTGGCTGCTCGATCGGCTGTTCGTCGTGGCGCCATACGAGCACTGGGCCAGTGGATTCTCTACGGTGTCCTCTGCCCCCGCAGGCCAGCTCGCCGGATCGATTCTGGAGCTGACTGCCGGGCTCCCGGCCTTTGCCATGCTGCTCTCGCTCATCGGCCTGATCGTAGGAATCTTCTGGGCACGGAGGGCCGTGAACAAGCCTGATGACAAGTCCGGACGATTGGCGCGGCTGGCAGTCATCTGCCTTGGCGGACTCACTGTATCCGCCGGATTCGCCGGATTGCCGTGGGCCGCCGTCTCGCTCGGC
>CALNYN010000014.1:0-13698 GCA_942490755.1 uncultured Gemmatimonadota bacterium | reverse complement strand
CCCCAGCTTGTTGACCAGTCCGCCGACCAGGAACGCGAAGGGAAAGATGAACACGGTCATCCACAGCGCGACCCGCTTGCCTTGCTCCTTGGCGATCATGAACAGGTTGGCGATGCAGGGCATGAACAGCGTGATCGTGACCATCGAGACCAGGATCTGGTGCTGCGAGAGAATCGCGCCGGCGCCCGTCGCGGCATCCAGGACGTAGACGGCGCCGAAGTCCCGGCGCATGAAGCCGATCAGGAACGCGTTGACCGTCTCGGCAGGCAGTCCCAGCCAACCCGTGACCAGCGGCTCGGCCCAGCAGGCGATCAGGCCCAGCAGGCCCAGCTTGTCCAGCAGGAAGAGCACCGCCGTGCCCAGGACGAACAGCGGGAGGATCTCCTTGAGGTACCACTCCAGGCGGGAAAAGGTCTTGGTCAGAACGTTTTTTAGCTGCGGCCGGCGCATCGGAGGGATCTCGAGGATGAAGTCGCTCCTCTCGCCTCCAAAGATCTTCGAGGTGAGCCAGCCCACCGCCACCATCACACCCAGGACCAGCACGAACCAGAGCGTGGCCGCGGCGGCGGAGATCCGCGTCATCATCGCCAGCAGCACGCCCAGCTGGGCCGAGCAGGGCACCGCCAGGGCGAGCAGCAGGGTCGTGACCAGCCGGTCCCGCTTGGTGTCCAGGATGCGGGTGGTCATCGTCGCCATCGTGTCGCAACCCAGCCCCAGCACCATCGGCAGCACCGCCTTGCCCGACAGGCCCATCATGCGGAAGAGCCGGTTGACCATGATCGACAGCCGGGGCAGGTAGCCCGAGTCCTCCAGCACGCTGAACACGAGGAAGAACACCGTCACGATCGGGAGCACGATGGCCAGGGCGTAGCTGAGTCCCATCGTGATCTGGCCGAATGGTCCCACGAGGAAGTCATGAATCCAGCGCCGAATCGACTGTCCTCGAGTGAGATCCACGATGGGTGAGATGTCGTAGGCCGGCCGGACCGTAGGGCGGATCGACTCCCGCAGCACGACTTCGTGCGCCGGAGACACCGGAAGGGAAAGCGTGAACGGCACATCCTCCATGATGTGCTCGTGCGGGAACGGGAGCAGGCGATCGGTGACGGAGATCGCCGCCGGCGACACCCGCTGCTCGAACAGCCCCACTTCGAGCACATCCACCAGGGTCCCGGCGCCGAACAGCCCGACGAGCCAGAACACCACGAACAGGATCAGCGACAGGACGGCGAGTCCCTTGACCGGATGCATGGCCCAGAAGCCCAGCTTCACGCCCAGCGTCGCCCGTGCGGGCTGAGAGATCGACCATGTCGCGGCGAGGATCTCGTTCACCTGGTCGAGCCGCGTAACATCGCTGGGGGCCGAGAACCCCTCCTCCGGCGCGACCGATGGAACGACGGCCCGATCCAGCGCCTCGATCAACTCGCCAGTCCCTCGATTCGCCGGGGCCACCGTCGGTACGACGGGAATGCCAAGCAGCGCGGAAAGGCGATCGACGTCGATCTGCCCGCCGCGATCCTCGAGCTCGTCCCACATGTTGAGCACGAGGACCATCGGCCGTCGGAGCTCGGCCAGTTGCAGAGTGAGGAAGAGGGCGCGTCGAAGGTTCTTCGCGTCGGCCACCTGCACGACGGTGGAATCCGGGTGGCTGTCCAGTAGCTCTCGCGTGACCCGGGCCTCGTCAGTGCGCGGAGCAAGATCGTTCAGCCCGGGCGTGTCTACGATCTCCCGCTCTCCGGCCTCCTCGCTCGCCTTCGCCCGGACGATCTCGACTGTTGTGCCCGGGTAATTCGAGACCGTGACATAGCGCCGGGTGAGGTTCCGGAACATGACGCTCTTGCCGACGTTCGGGTTCCCGACCAGCGCAATGACGGGAACCTCGGACGCGCTCGGCTTCGGGAGCGTGGCGGACGAGGAGGGCTCTGGAGTCATAGTTGAGACCGAATCTCGTTCGCGGTCAGGCTTCGGGCAACTTCCCGCTGATCCTGCTCCGGCCGGCCGGTCCGGGTCCTGGGATGAACCGCGTCAACTTCTGCCGGTTCTCGGGTGTCAAAAAGTCAGAACCGGCGGCATCCTCGCGCGCCCGACGAAACGACGAGAAACGATTCCATGAAGCGAAATGCTCTTGTCTCGATCGCACTCCTCTCGATACTGCTTCCACAACCCTCTCAAGCCCAGTCCAGGTACATGGACCTCTGGGCTCAGTATCGGGCCTCGGTCGGGTCCCCCGGTATCTCAGCTGATGGTGAATCGTTCTACGCCTTCGTGTCAGCCTGGGACGACGAGCTGGGAGAGAGGGTCACGACAATCCGGCACTATTCGATGGACGGCGAGGAGCTCGAGCCTGACATTCAGCGATCCAGCCCGCGGTTTTCCTCGACCGGCGCCCATCACGTCTTCAAGAGCGACGACGACGAGGGCAACTACGGGATCTTCGTGTTCGACGGTGCGAACCAGGAGTACCAATTCGTCGCGCCGGTGAGGGGAAGCCAGGACGTTCTTGGGCTACCGGGCGGGCGTCTTTGAACTACTGTGCATGGTCGCCGGATGGTTCGGAGATCGCGTACATTTCGGCCGCACCGAATGCGCTGGACTCCACGCAGGGTGGATCCGAAGCGGCGGAAGGCGAGGACGAGCCGGAGTGGGCCCCGATCGTCACGGACCGGCTGCTGTTCAAGTCGCGAACGGGGCTTTCGAGCGATCTGCGGAGCCACATCTTCGTCGTCCGGGTCACCGGCGGTGACCCGTGGCAGCTGACCGACGGCGAGTATGACGAGCACAGTATCGACTGGTCCCCGGATGGTCGTTACATCGTGTTCGTCAGCGACAAAAGCGAGGATCCCGACGACATCCACGGGAACGATCTGTGGACCGTGAACGTGGCCACCGGGTCCCAGCGCCGACTCACGAAAACGGCTGGCCCCAGAGTTCATGCCGAGCTACTCTCCCGATGGACGGTGGATCGCTTTTCTCGGGGCGGACAGGCCGATCAATACTCGAGACAGCCCGATGGAAACGGATCACCTGAAGCTGATCCGCGCGGACGGTGGCCCGGTCCGGAATCTCACCCTGCCGCTGGATCGGCGACTGGTGGAGTTCGCCTGGTCAGGAGACTCGGAGCAAATATTTTTCACGGCTCACGACGAGGGCTCCATCGCTCTGTATCGGGTGGACCTCGAAGACGGGGCGATCCACCCGATCGTGACCGGGCAGATACGCATCGCGGATTTCGCGGTGAGCCCGACGAGGGATCGGATCGTGTACCGGGATGAGACGGCCGCCCGAGGACTCGAGTTGCACGTTGTGAACTTCGACGGAAGCTGGCACCGCCAGGTGACGCGGGCACAGGACCCGTTCATGGCGAATGTCCCCGTAGCCGAGTCGGACACCTTCTGGTTCCGGAGCTTCGATGGGACTCCCGTGCAGGGCTGGCTCACGAAGCCCATCCCGTTCGATCCCGACCTCCGGTACCCGACGCTGCTCGAGATTCACGGCGGCCCCCATTCGGATCGTGGCTACAGAGCGTACGTCTGGCCGACGCAGACGATGTCGCAGCGCGGCTACGCGGTCGTACAGATCAATCCCCGGGGCAGCATCGGGTACGGGCAGGAATTTGCCGACGGGACGCTGCTCGATTGGGGCGGGGGGCGATTACGAGGACCTGATGGCCGGACTGGACGCGATGATCGAGCGCAATTCCTGGATCGACCCGGAGCGCCTCGGAGTCATGGGGTACAGCTACGGCGGCTACATGACGAACTGGGTGATTACGCACACGGACAGATTCGAGGCAGCGCTGGCGGGAGGAAGCCTCTCCAACCTGATCAGCTTCTACGGAACCTCGATTTACCAACTGCTGGTCGAAACGGAGTTCCCGGGGGAAGCCTGGGACAACTACGAGCTGCTGTGGGACCGATCACCGCTGAAATATGTGGCTAACGTCACGACGCCGACCCTGTTCGTGCACGGGGACGCCGACCACGACGTGCCGATCGAACAGGCGGAGGAGATGTACGTGGCGCTCCGGAAGCTCGGGGTCGAGTCGGAACTTGTGCGCTACCCGGATGTCGGGCACATGCTGGGAAACGATGCCTTCTTCGACCTCGTGGATCGGACCGCCGCCTGGTTTGATGGATACCTGCAGCCCGACCTCGCGCCCTGAAATGCAGGAGGGGGCTCCCGATCATCCGGGAGCCCCCGCCACGAGTCGAATCACTGTGCGTTCGGACGTATCCCGTCAGTCAGGCGTCCGCCGCGGGCGGCGCTGGTACGCCCAGCCACTTGTAGGCGAATCCCGCCAGGGCGCCACCCACGATCGGCGCCACCCAGAACAGCCACAGTTGTGACACTGCCCACCCTCCGACGAACAGTGCAGGTCCTGTGCTTCGAGCTGGGTTTACCGACAGGTTGGTGACCGGAATCCCGACCAGGTGAATCACCGTGAGTCCAAGCCCGATCGCGATCGGGGCCAGCCCGGCCGGCGCTCGGCCGTCCGTCGCGCCCAGGATGATCATCATGAACACGAAGGTCAGCACGATTTCCGCGACGAGCGCGGCGACCATCGAGTACCCTCCGGGCGAATGCTCGGCGTAGCCGTTCGCCGCGAAGCCCGAAGCCACCAGGTCGAAGCCGGCGGTCCCGTTGGCGATTACGGCCAGGACACCCGCCGCCACGACCGCACCCACCAATTGTGCAATCCAGTACGGAAAGATCTCAGATGCGGGGAACCGTCCGCCGGTCCATAAACCGACGCTGACTGCCGGGTTCACGTGGCAGCCCGAGATGTGACCGATCGCGAACGCCATGGTCATCAACGACAGTCCGAACGCGAACGAAACGCC
Source organism: uncultured Gemmatimonadota bacterium (assembly GCA_942490755.1). GTDB lineage: Bacteria > Gemmatimonadota > Gemmatimonadetes > Palauibacterales > Palauibacteraceae > Carthagonibacter. Next base: position 8,857 of record CALNYN010000014.1, on the reverse strand, counting down.
GAGCCAGCCGATTCCCACCCCCGGGACCCCCGCTGCTAGCACTGCACTGCCACATCCGGCGAATACGAGCCAGAACGTGCCGAGCATTTCGGCGGCCATTTTCCGAGTCAATGACATCGCGACCTCCCTGCAGAGAACTGTACGTGGTTCACGGCGCCGCTGGCTTCACGGGTATCTTCGCCCTTCTGCGTCGCGCTCTCAACCAGGCGGCAATGCCGCCGGCGAGAAACCCGAACAGGTGTGCCTCCCACGAGATCCCGACTTGCATCGGGGACAGTCCGAACAGCGCCGAACCCCAGAGCAGGAACACGATGCCCGAGAGCAGGATGGCTCCGAAGCTCCGGTCGAACCAGCCAGTCAGCAGCAGGTAGCCGAACAGCGCGAATACGACGCCGCTCGCCCCGACGTGGATCGAGGGCCGGCCGAAGATCCACACGCCCAGTCCCCCGATCAGCGTTCCCAGCACCACGGTGGTCCAGAAATCCCGCTCGTCCCGCAGAATCACCAGGCCACCGAACAGCAGCAGACCGATGGAGTTCAGCGCGACGTGACCGAAACCGAGATGGAGCAAGGGATGAAGCGGGACTCCGGGGAGCCCGCCAACCGTTCGAGGTCGGATCCCGAGTCTGTCGAGGGATCCGCCGAACAGCACCAGGTCCGCGAACTCCACCGCCCACAGCAGGAGAACGAGTCCGCCAAGAATCCAGACGTATCGCTTCAGGTCGCGGCCGATCGCCGCAAGGTCTTCCGGTTGGGTGTCCCGGTCAGGACGACTCACGGATTTCGTCCGATTCCGGGTCCTCGAGGTCGTTATCTGGTCCGTCCTCAGATCCTGTCGCCTGCTCGATGGCTGCCTCCAGCTCAGCGACATCGTAGCCTTCATATCCCTCCAGGCCGGCTTCGGCCGCCACCTTGCGCAGCCGCTTCTTCTCGGCCTTTGCCTCTCGCTTCTTCTGCTTGTTGATCTCCTTCTGCCGTTTCTCGTAGGTATAGTTCGATCGTCGGGCCACGCTACCTCCTGTCCAGTGTGAGTTGCCAATCTAACCTTCAATGGAAATTCTGCTGCCCCGGATCGATCGCGCCAGCCGGGGCTATGTCGCCAAACTGTCGTTCGTACTTCCGCAGGTTGTCCGCCAGCGCAGCCATCACCCGCTTGCAGTGTCCCGGGCTGATCACGATGCGTGACACGAGGGATGAACCGTTAGGGGCCGTCATCAACCAGTCGATGATGAACTCCTCACGCGTGTGCGCAACGAGCATATTGTTGCTGTATCGGCCGCGTGCCAACTCATCATTTGCGTTGATCGTGATCTGGCGGGTACCTCCCGCATCTTCCTGATCGGCCATTCCATGTCTCCCGGTTGGTGAGATGTTTACCCGGTTACAGGTCTCCAGTACCGAACTGCCAGCGTTGCAGCCCTGACAGCCATCAGCGTCACGATTCCCCACCAGACGCCCTGCAAACCCCAGTCTAATGGGATCACCAGCATGAGCACGATACTCGCGGCTAGCCCGGACAGCACCATCTGCACCGCCACGAATCTGAATTCCTCGAGTCCCAGAAAGATCCCGTCCCACACGAACACCAGCGCGTTCAGAGGCTGCATAGCGACGATGAACGGATAGATTTCACGGACTTTCGCCAGCACCTCGGGCTGGTCGGTGAACAGGCGCGGGAGTACGGGCTCCAGCACCCAGAACAGCAGGGACAGGCAGATCCCGGTACCGAGCCCCCACACGAGCAGGCGGTTGGAGGCTGCCCGCGACACCAGCGGATCTCCGCTTCCGCGGTATCTCGCGACCATCGCCTGCGCGGCGACCGCGAGCGAATCGACGACCAGCGCCAGCAGCAGCCACAGCTGGGAGCCAACCTGGTGGGCTGCCACCGCGATCATTCCTACTCGCGTGGCGATCGCGGTGGCCAGGGTCAGGGTACCGATAAGCGCGAAAGTTCGGACGATCAACTCTCCACCGACCCGGAGAAACGGCAGCAGATCCGTCATCGCGGGAAGACGCAGGCTCACACCGAGAGCCTCCCTCCGGCGGCGCAGCAGGAGGTCTACGAACCAGAGGGCGCCGACCCACTGGGCGATCAGGGTAGCGATCGCGGCTCCCTCCAGGCCCCAGCCGAAGCCGAATATGAACAGCGGGTCGAGGACGAGATTCACGAGGTTGAGGCCGAGGGTCACGAGGAGCGGTGTGCGCGTGTCGAGAAATCCGCGGAACGCGCCATGTCCCGCCGTGACGAGCAGAACAGCGGGTCCGGCGAACGCCCGGATCCGCAGGTAGGAAAGAGAGGCCTCCTGCAGCTCGCCGCGCGCTCCCATTGCGGCGGTAATCGGTGCGGCGAACGCCTGAAGAATGCCGACGGCGAGGACGCCGGCCAGCACCGCCACGACGAGAGCCTGCACGACCACCCGACCGGCCGCCTCCCGGTCTCCGCGTCCCACTTCCCGGGCGACAAGCGGGGTTGTTCCGTAGGCGAGGAAGTTGAACACCACGAATGCCATCGAGAATATCGAGGTGTTCACGCCCAACGCCGCGAGGGGAAGCACTCCGAGGCGGCCTACGAATATCGTGTCCACGATCGACACGAGGGGGTCCGCGGCCAGGGCGCCGAGCGCGGGCAGCGCGAGCGCGAGGATTTCGCGATCGAATCGGTTTCCAGCCAGGGAAGGGGGCTTCGAATTCACGGCGACGAAGATGCTCGCCCTGCCTCCGTGGCGAAATGCCCCCGGATGATCCAGATCGCGAGGACGACGCGCTCACACATCACGCCGTGCCAGTGTCGCGAAGGAGTTGGCGTGCGTCCAGGGAGAGGCGCCGGGCCGGCGAGAATCGAGCGCTCGGGAACGTGCTGCGACCTGAATTTCCGCGTTGTTTCAAGGAAGAGGAGAACCGTCTCCGCTACCTTGAAAAGCTGCGAGATTGTCTGAAAGGGGAGGTCAGTGCGGCGTGGAGCGTGACTTGCCATGTATCGGGCCGACGAGAGGACGCTCCGGGCAGCACGCGGGAGCACTACAACAAGCGAAAGCCGGCCAGTGCTCCGGAGCGTCCTCCGTCAACTCTCCCTACCAGACCGCTCCCAGATCAAGCGCTGAGCAGCGCCCCGAACGCAATAGATGAAAGGCGCGCCTCGGCGGTCTCAGACCTCGAGGGGATCAGGATCGGCGCCCGTGCCCCGAGGATGCAGTGCGCAGGGTCGAGGCAAGCGACGTACTCGACCGCCTTCGCGGCCATATTCGCCGACTCGAGATCGGGGAACAGCAGCACATCGGCCGCTCCGGCCACGGGAGACTCGAACCCCTTCAGGGCCGCTGCCTCACCGGACAGCGCGAGGTCTACGGCAAGCGGTCCGTCCGCCAGGAATCCCGGCTCCGCAACGTCGCGGAATCTGTCGGCGAGTGCCGCGGCTTCGCCGGTCGACGGGAACGCATCTGATACGGTCTCCACCGCCGCCAGCAGGGCCACCTTCGGCTGCCCGACTCCGAGAGCGTGAAACGCCTGCACGGCGTTTCGCAGGATCTGCGCTTTCTGTTCGAGAGTCGGCCTTGGAATCACGCCGCCATCCGTGATCCCGACGATCCGTGCATCCGGTCCAGATCCAAAATCGAATATGAACACGTCGCTGAGCAGACGGTCGGGCCGCAGTCCCCGCTCCGAGTCGAGGACGGCGCGCATCAGGGTGGACGTCGAGATGGCACCCTTGAGGAGCATGTCGGCCGTTCCGTCACGCACGAGCTCGACGCTCAGCGCAGCGGTGTCTCCGACGTCGTGGGCGCCGATGATCTCGAACGAAGTCGGATCGGCGTCGAGAGCGGCGAGCCCGGCTCGAATCTCAGCCGGTGGCCCCACGAGAATCGGGTCAGCGAGCTCCCCCGCCTTCGCCAGGACCGCGGCGCGCAAAGTCTCGGGGCCGGTTGCCGCGGCGACCGCGACCCGCCGGGTCGGAAGCGCCCCGGCCCGTTCACGGAGTGAGGCCAGAGTGCGGATGACGCCGTCCCTCGATTTCATGCTTCGGCAGCGATCTCGAGACCTCGCTGGAACGCCGCCAGGTTGACCGCTCGCAATGTGGGGCGGAACGTGGTCTCGATCATCTGCGTCCACACGGTGGCTGCGATCTCCGGAGTGAAGGCGGCAAAAGCTCCCAGCATCACCATGTTCGTCGCCCGCGGTTCCCCGAGCTCGACGGCGATGTCGTGAGCCGGCAGGATCCGTGCGCCCTGCGCAGCGTCACGTAGCCGCTCGATGGCATCTTCCGGATAGTCGACCGGTCCACTTCCGGTAGGAGCCGGCGTGATCCGCTGGTCGTTCACCAGTAGCAGGCCGCCTGGACGGAGCCGGTGCAGGTGCCGGAGTGCCTCGAGCAGCTCGAGCGACACGAACACGTCGGCAGCGGCCTCCGGAATCAGCGGCGAACGGACGTCCTCCCCGTACCGGACTTCGCTCAGCACGCTGCCGCCGCGCTGCGACATGCCGTGGATCTCGCTCTTACGCACATCGAATCCCGCCGCGAGCGCCCCCTCGGCGACGATACGGCTGAGGGCCAGCACTCCGTGCCCGCCGACACCGGCCAGGAGAACGTTCCGGGTCGGAATCCCTTCGTTGGTCACACCGCTCCTGCCGTATCGTAGCCCTCGATGCGGAGTCCGCAGAACGGGCAGACCTGCACGCACAGGCCGCATCCGCAACATACATCGGGATCGATCACTGCCATCCCGTCGCGCTCATCGATCGCCGGACAGCCAAGCTCGAAACAGGTGCCGCACCCGGGGCATTCGATCTCCAGGTGAACGGAGGGTGCGATCGGTGTCCGATCCACCAGCCGGCACGCAGCCCGGCAGATGATGACCGACGGCTCGTCGGCCGACAGTTCCTCGGCCAGTGCCGACTCGAGCGCTTCGAGATCATAAGGGTCCACATCGCGCACGCGCCGGATTCCAATCGCCCGACAAAGAGCCGTGATATCCACCCGGCCACCGGGCGCGCCCGAGGCCGTGACTCCGGTGCCGGGGTGGTCCTGATGCCCGGTCATCGCTGTTGTGCCGTTGTCGAGCACCAGCACCGTGCTGGATCCGCCGTTGTAAACCGTATTGATCAATCCCGTAATCCCGGAGTGCATGAACGTCGAGTCGCCGATCACGCCGACGACGCGCCGTCCGTCGCCCCCGGCCCTGAGCGCCGCCTCCATACCGTGAGCCATGCCGATACTCGCGCCCATGCACAGACACGCGTCCATGGATTCCAGTGGCCGCAGGGCCCCGAGGGTGTAGCAGCCGATGTCCCCCGTGACGATGAGGCCCAGCTTGGAGAGGGTGTAGAACACGCCCCGGTGTCCGCAGCCGGCACACAGGACCGGAGGCCGCATCGGGAGCGGTGGTGCTGTGCCGCCGATATCCAGCTGGTTGTCGCGGGACGGAAGCCCGTTGCCCGACAGCCGGAATCCAAGTTCCACGAGGTCCGGATTCAGTTCCCCGGTGAGCGGGAAGAGCTCCTTCCCGATCGCCGGGATGCCGAGCGCCCGAACCTGCATTTCGATGAACGGATCCAGCTCCTCCACGACGTAGATCTCATCCACGCCATCGGCAAATTCACGGACCAGGTTGCGGGGCAGGGGATGCGGCATTCCGAGTTTGAGGATCGAGGCGTCGGGCATTGCCTCCCGGACGTACTGGTAGGCGACGCCTCCCGTGATCACGCCGACCGTGCGATCTCCCCACTCGATCCGGTTCAGGTCCCGTTCGCCGTTCGCGAATTCTTCCAGTTCCTCCATACGGCGTTCGACGAAGGCGTGCCGGGGCCTCGCATTCGCCGGGAGCAGTACGTGCTTGCGGAAGTTGCGTTCGTAGTCGCGAAGCGGCGCCTTGGGCCAGCTCCGGTCGCGCTCCGTCTCGACCGGGGACATCGAATGGCAGATCCTGGTCGTTACCCTGAGCATCACCGGAGTGTCGAACCGCTCCGAGATTCCGAACGCCCGCAGCGTGAAGTCCTTCGCCTCCTGGCTGTCGGACGGTTCGAGGACCGGAATCTTCGCGGCGCGCGCGAGCTGCCGGTTGTCCTGCTCGTTCTGCGACGAATGCATCGCCGGATCGTCAGCGGACACGAGCACGAGTCCTCCGTTGACTCCCGCGTACGAGGAACTGAACAGCGGATCGGCGGCGACGTTGACGCCGACGTGCTTCATCGAGACGAGAGCGCGGGCTCCGCCCAGCGAGGCGCCGTAGGCGGCCTCGTACGCGACCTTCTCGTTCGGAGCCCACTCACTGCGGATTCCGCCCCGCCGTGACAGCGTCTCGAGGATCTCGGTGCTCGGAGTGCCGGGGTAGGCGCAGGCGAAGTGCGCCCCGGCCTCGAGCGCTCCCTCGGCGATCGCTTCGTTACCCGACAGCAGAATTCGGTTCGGCATCTATGGTTCCCGTCGCTTCGATTCGGTGTGCCACCACGGGTTCAGTAGTCGCGGATCGGCTCGTCGCCCCGCAAAGCGGCCAGTGCAGCGCGGGCGAGGGCTGACATCTCCTGGACGGGGAGCACCCGCACCGGGGCCAGGAACTCCACCCGCTCCCTGATCCAGTCTACCAGGCGATCCGAACGCGCGAGACCTCCCGTCAGGACCACGGCTTCCATCTTGCCCTCGAGCACGGTCGCCATCCCGCCGATCTCCTTGGCAACCTGGTAAGCCAGCCCGCGGAACACCGTCTCCGCAAGTTCGTCCCCGGAATCGATTCGGCGCTCGACCTCCGCGGCATCATCGGTTCCGAGGTAGCTCATCAACCCGCCTTCGCGCACGGTCATTCGGCGGATTTCGTCTTCGCCGTACTGACCCGAATATACGAGATCGAGCAACTCCTGGACCGGAAGTCCGCCCGTGCGCTGCGGCGAAAACGGACCTTCGCTGACGGCGTTGTTCGCATCCACGATCCGTCCGTCCCGCACGGGGCAGACGGAGATGCCTCCTCCGAGGTGCGCCACGACCGCCCGCACCTCGCGCCACGGCCGCCCCGACTCGTCCGCCAGCGCCCGGACCGCGGCATGCACACTCAGGGCATGGGACAGGCTGCGTCGTTCGATCCCGGCGAGGCCTGACAGCCGGGCCAGGTCGTCGAATTCATCGACGCTCACCGGATCCACGACGAACGCTGGAGCGCCCGCCTCGACAGCGATCTCATGCGCCAGCAGGGCTCCGAGGTTCGAGGGGTGAACGCCTTGAATCCCCGTTTGCGCATCGCGCACGAGCGCCTCGTTCACCCTGTAAACACCACCTTCGAGCGGCCGGAGGAGCCCCCCTCGGCCTACTACGGCGTCCAGCGAGGAAATACGAACCTCGTGTTCGTCGAGCCACCGGTGAACGGCCCCGAGCCGGGCATCGAGATCGGCGTCGAAACCAGCGGCGGTCCAGTCGCCCCGGCCGTGCCTGAGCTCCACCTCCATAGCGAGGCTCTCTTCACGGAACAGGGCCATGCGTGTGCTTGTCGATCCGGGATTCACGGCCAGAACGAGCAGCGGCCCGGTCATCGCGTCGCAACCGCTCCGCCGGCAGATACGAACGAGTGGATCGCTTTGGCTGCGCGGATTCCGTGCGTGACGGCATCGACGACCAGGGCGGGCCCGAGCACACTGTCGCCCGCGGCGAAGACTCCCTCCCGGCTGGTGGCGCCGGTCAGCGGGTCGACGCGGATCCTTCCGTCAGATTCCGCGTCGAGTCCTGCGATCCGGGCGACGAAGGCAGCATCGGGCAGATAACCGAGCGCCAGCACGACCGTATCTACCTCGACCGTGCGCTCGGATCCGGCGATCGGAATCGGACGGCCGCGACCTGACGCGTCGACCTCTCCAAGCTGCATGCGGACGAGCCGCATGGCGCGGACTCGCCCTTCGTCATCTGCGTCGAGACCGCTGGGGGCCACCAGCCATTCAAACCGAGCGCCTTCCTCGATCGCGAGCTTTCGGTCTCGCGGATTCCCCGGCATCTCCGCCTCTGTCCTCCGGTACCACACCGTCGCCTGTTCGGCTCCGAGCCGCAGAGCGGTTCGGACACAGTCCATCGCCGTATCTCCGCCTCCGACTACTGCCACTCTACGTCCCACTTCGGGCGGGGAGCGCAGGGCGGGCGGGAGTGACGCCGGGTCCGTGTTGGCCCGCACGAGAAACGGGGTCGCCTGATACACTCCCGCGAGGTCGGAGCCCGGGATATCGAGGGGTCGCCCGATGCCGGCTCCGATGGCGAGCAGAATGGCGTCGAAGCCCTGGTCCACGAGCCGATCGACTGAGATTCCGTTGCCGAGCTCAGTATCGAACTGACATCGGATCCCGAGCCGGCTGAGATGTTGCGTTTTCCGGCGCACGATCTCCGGCGACAGTTTGAAGCGAGGGATCCCGTACAGCAGCAGGCCGCCGGCTTCCGGCCATGCGTCGAACAGGGTTACGGCATGACCGTGCCCGGCGAGGGCCTCCGCCGCGGTGATTCCCGCCGGTCCGGCACCCACGATGGCGATGCGTCGGCCGGTGGATCTGCCGGCAGCGATGCCTGTACGCAGGTCCTCGCGAGCCACCCAGTCCGCGGCGTACGCCTCGAGGCGACCGATCGGGACGGGCGGGCGACCCTGTTTCGTGTAGGGGCAGACTCCTTCGCACAGCTCCGTCTGCGGGCACACGCGCCCGCAGATGTCAGGCATCGAGCTTGTACGTCGGAAGATTCGCGCTGCATCATCCACGAGGCCGTGCTCGAGGTGCCACAGGGCGTAGGGAATGTCGTTGCCGAGTGGGCAGGCCCGGACGCAAGGCTCGGCAGGGCACTGGATGCAGCGCCGCGCAGCGGCCTGGGCCCACGCCAGCGACACGGCCGCCCATGATTCCCCGA
>CALNYN010000013.1:0-8151 GCA_942490755.1 uncultured Gemmatimonadota bacterium | reverse complement strand
TCGGGGTTGCGCGGGAAGCGTCCATCCGGCTCGAGCCCGATTCCCTCAACCCGGCAGCCGAGCCTGTGAAGAAGCTCCGGAACTACGACGGCTCCGGCGCCGTGAACACAATCCAGCGCAACGGTGGGCCCCCACTTCCGGATCGCCTCCACGTCCACGAGGTCGAGGTCGAGGATCCGCTCGATGTGATGCTCGATGACACCTGTCTTCTCTGCACGCGATCCCAGACCATCCCACTCGGCGAGGACCGGCCCCTGGTCGAACAGCGACTGGATTCTCTCCCCCTCGGCAGGCCTGACGAACCGGCCATCGGCAGACGCGAGCTTCAGCCCGTTCCACTCGACGGGATTGTGGGACGCGGTGACGATCAAACCACCAACTGCATCCGGATCATCACGCACGGCCAGGAGGTGGGTAGGCGTGGGAGCAATTCCTGTGATACGGACGTCTACGCCCGCAGCGCACAGGCCCGCAGCCACCGCATCTGCCAGGAGCGGGCCTGAAGTTCGGGAGTCGCGACCCACGAGAACGTAAGATCCCGTGACACCAAGGTCACCGGACCGTTCACGCAGATATGCGCCGAACGCGGCTCCATAGCGACTGGTGATCTCCGGCGTCATCGTGTGCCCGACGATGCCCCGAATTCCAGACGCGGAAACGATCAATGGGTACGTCACCGGCACGTCCCTCTCCATGCAGAAAGTCCTGTCCCTGGATCCCGCCTGTTCCCGGATCCGTCCACACCATCACGAGTCGGATCTCGGGCCGACTGCTTGAGAATAGCTCCACGGGCTCGGTATGGCATTGGGCTTTGGTCCAACTTTCGATGCGCAGGCAAGGATTCCGTGCGTCAGTCGCGCACCCGAAGCCGGAGAGCCCGGCGGCGGACTTCCGTCACGGAGAGAGAAAGGCAGGCGAAACCCGCTGCCCATCGGATTGGGCGTCCTGCGATGACAGCGGCGTCCTGCGATCCGAGCTTTAGAGAAGTGACGACCGAGCCGATGGAGTGCGCAGGTTTGAACCGCAGCACGAGACGCGCTCTCGTGGCCGTGACCTTGACGGCGACCGGTTCGACATCGAGTCGGCGGCACAGGGCGATCAACCCGGCCTCGACCGATGATCTCGCTTCCGGGGCGACGAGCGGCAGGCGATCGAACGTCGACCATACGACCTCGGCGTAGATGCGATGGGCCGCCCGGTCTGTTGAGTGTCCTGCGAACGCCAGGTTCTTGCGGGAAAGGTCGATAAGGTCGGTCTCCGCCGGGCGGTCGAAATCCTGATCGTCCTCATCGACGGCTCCGGCGACAGGTCGCGTCGTCGATTCGACGGCTGCCGGCGCAACTGCCCCGCCGGGGTCGTCCCCGGTTCGGTGCACGCGCCGCCGCGACCGCTGTCGCGATCTGTCGTTCCAGTACATGGTTGAACGCTGACCCGGACGCTCATCGCCGGATCAAAGGTCGGCGAATGACGGCAAGCACGGGTTCGAACGGTGCGCAGGGCAGCCAACTTGATGTAGCTTCGGGCGCGTCCGTCCGACTGGGCGCCGGCCATGCAGCAGACTGAGACCAGGCAGACAATGGGAGAAGAAGCCATGCATACGCTTCCCGACGACGGTTTCGGGACTCTCGCGATCCACGCGGGCCAGGAACCCGAACCGCGCAGCGGGGCGATCATGACCCCGATATACCAGACATCCACCTTCGTGCAGGACGGAGTGGCGCGCCCGCGAAACGGGTATGAGTACGCCCGGATGACCAACCCGACACGCACTGCGCTGGAAGCGAATCTCGCCGCGCTCGAAGGCGGGGTCGCGGCGCGCGCTTTCGGCTCGGGACTCGCGGCGATGGAGGCGATCCTCAAGGCGACGCTGTCCGGAGGCGACAGGGTGGTGTGCGGAGACAACCTGTATGGCGGCAGCGAGCGACTGTTCCGATTCTGGGAACGCTACGGAATCGAATTCGAATTCGTCGATTCAACCGACCCGGAGGCCCTTCGAGCGGGCCTCCGCCAGGGAGCCCGGCTCGTGTTCCTGGAGACCCCGACGAATCCCCTGATGCGGCTCACGGATCTCGAGGCCTGCGCCAGGATCGCTCACGAAGCGGGAGCGCTGCTCGCCGTCGACAACACATTCGCTACGCCATGGCTCCAGCGACCGATCGAGCTCGGGGCGGACTTCGTCGTTCACTCGTCGACCAAGTATCTGGGCGGCCACAGCGATGTGATCGGAGGCGTCGTCGTAGTCAACTCCGACCCGCTCGCTGAAGCACTCGGCTGGCAGCAGATGGCGACCGGTGCGGTTCCCGGCCCGATGGACTGTTTCCTGCTGCTGCGCTCGACCAAGACACTTCACGTCCGCATGCGCGCGCACTGCGACAACGCAGCCAGGATCGCCGCATTCCTGGACGAGCACCCGGAAGTCGATCGGGTACTCTACCCGGGCCTGCCGGCACACCCCCAGCACGAACTCGCCCGCCGGCAGATGAGAGGGTTCGGGGGGATGATCACGCTCGACGTGGGGACACCGGAGCGGGCCGAGGCGATGGCCGGCCAGACCCGGTTATTCGCGCTGGCCGAGAGTCTGGGCGGCGTCGAGAGCCTGATTTCCGTGCCAGGGCGAATGACACACGCCTCCGTTTCGGCTGAACGACGAGAGTTAATGGGGCTCACGGACAGCCTCGTCAGATTGTCGGTCGGAATCGAGGATCCTGACGACCTTGTTGCCGACCTGGCCCAGGCGCTCGACGGCATCTGATGACCCCGCACGACGAGGCTGAAACCGCAGTCGGTCAGATAGCGTAGTGGCGGGTAACGAGTGACGAGAGTATCTGGACCGGATCCCGGGACCCTCGAGAGCACATGGAAGGCGGAGATGGACGACACCGAAAGCAAAGACACTTCGCAAAGACGCGTGCTGACTCAAATCAGCCCGATCGCCTGGGAGCATCCCGCTGACCGGGCGGCACTGAACGCCCTGCGGAAGATCCCGGGATTCGATCTTGCCCTGCGCAAGGTGTTCGGGATGTTCGGGGAACGTGCGATTCGACTCGCATTCAAGGCCAACGCTGTGCGGGTCTCAGAAGTACAGTATCCGTGGGTCCACGAACGGCTGCTGCGCGTTTGCGAGATTCTCGACCTGGAAGAGATCCCGGAGCTCTACGTATCGCAGACGCCAGTCGTGAATGCCGGCGCTGTCGGACTGGGCGATCCGTTCATCGTGCTCAATTCCTCGATGCTCGAGGTGCTGAACCGGGATGAGACGGAGGCGGTAATCGCGCATGAGGTCGGGCACATCCTCAGCGGCCACGTGCTGTACCGCACCCTGTTGCTGCTGCTCATGAAGCTCACGGTATTTCGGTTCCCGCTGGCCGGAATCGCCGTTCTCCCGATCCTCCTGGCCCTGCTCGAGTGGTATCGGAAGTCGGAACTGTCCTGCGACCGCGCTGCGCAAACTAGCTCGGAATGCAGGACCCGGAGATCGTGATGAGTTCTCTCGCGCTGAAGCTGGCCGGGGGCACACGAGGCGAGCCGCTGGATCTCCGAAGCTATTCATCGCACAGTCGGGATGAGTATCGCGAGGGTGGAGACCTGCTTGATTCGGTGTACAAGGTGCTGAACGCCATCGGAGCCACACACCCGTTCGCGGTGGTTCGCGTGTCCGAGCTGCGCGACTGGATCGACACCGGTACATACGAGAGAATCCTGGCCGGGGATTACCAGCGTCGCGACGAAGCCGACATGCGTCCCTACAGAGAGGACGTGGAAGAGGCGATGCGCGGATACACGGACTCCGCGCATGAGATCTTCGACGAGGTGGATGCCGCCGTGGACCGCCTGAAATCAAAAGTCGGAGACGTGTGGAGGAAGTCGCGCGAGACCTGACCCTGCCGGTCATTTCCGCCGCCGAGTTGCGCGGTCCCTCCCGCCGGGTGGCGGGGGCGGGCCGCGCTCTGCATCGTAGCTCGCATGAACTCGAAGACGATCCTCCTCGTGGGAAACGGCGGCCGTGAGCACGCAATGGCCGCAGCGATTCGGACCGGCGCTCCGGAAACGGAGCTCCTCATCGCTCCCGGCAATCCGGGAACGGCTGAGCTCGGGCGGAACGTCGATATAGCGGCGGACGATGTTCCTGGCCTGGTCGAGCTGGCCCGTGGCGAGCGAGTGAGCCTGACGATCGTCGGGCCGGAGGCACCGCTCGCAGCTGGCATTGGCGATGCCTTCGCCGCCGAACGGCTGCCCCTGTTCGGCCCGAGTGCAGCGGCCGCACGGATCGAATCCTCCAAGGCGTTCGCCAAACAGTTGATGTTCGAGGAGGGAGTCCCCACGGCAGGGTTCGAGGTATTTACGGACCCGGACGCCGCCATCGGCTTCGTGCGGTCCGGAACCGGGCCGATAGTGGTGAAAGCGTCCGGCCTGGCGGCTGGAAAGGGCGCCATCGTCTGCAAGGACCGGCAGGAGGCCGAGCGGGCTGTCCGAGAAGTCATGGTCGATCGGAGATTCGGCGCCGCGGGGGACAGGCTCGTCGTGGAGGAGTTCATGGAGGGCGAGGAGCTGTCGGTGTTCTTCCTCTCCGATGGCGAAACGGCGGTTCCACTCGTCCCATCGCGTGACCACAAGCGACTGCTCGAGGACGATCTCGGACCAAACACTGGTGGCATGGGCGCCTATTCTCCCGTGCGCGGGGCCGACGCCGATCTCATCGACAGGATCCGAGCAGAGGTTGCCGAGCCGGTTCTCGCCGGTCTGGCCTCCCGGGGCTGCCCGTACACGGGATTCCTGTACGCGGGCCTGATGCTGACGGCCGCCGGTCCGAAGGTCATCGAGTTCAACTGCCGACTCGGCGACCCGGAGGCACAGGTCGTACTTCCGCTCACCCGCAGTGACCTGGTCGAGCCGATGGAGGCCGTTGCGCGGGGAGGCAGTCTCGAGGGCTGGACTCCAGACCTGTCGCCCGGAGCGGCACTCGTGACGGTCGTGGTAAGCGGCGGTTACCCGGGGTCATATCCAAAGGGAATTCCGATCGAGATTCCAGCCGATCTCGAGGGACCGACGGTGCACTTGTACCACGCGGGCACCGCGATGAGCAGCGATGGACTGGTCACGGCTGGTGGACGCGTATTCGGAGTGACGGGAATCGGTGCGGATCTGGCCGAAGCCGCCGCGCGAAGCCGCGCCGCCGCAGCCCGCATCCAGTTCGATGGCGCGACCTGGAGGAGAGACATCGGGCGCTCGGAACTGGGCTGATGCCCGAGCTTCCAGAGGTAGAGACGATCCGCCGCGACCTTGCCCCGGAGCTTGAAGGTCGGCGGATCAAGGCGATCAGGATCCACCACGACAACATCATCATCGGCGACCTCACCGGCGGGGAATTCCGTCGCCGCCTCGAGGGGCGCCGGATTCTTGCTGTGGATCGGCGCGCCAAGTGGCTCCTGCTGCAACTCGACATCGGAGTCCTCATCACGCAGTTGCGGATGACCGGGCGGTTCGCCGTCGGTCAGGGCACCGTCCCACCGCTCGCCGGTTTCCGGCACGTCGCCGCCGAATTCGACCTCGACGATGGTCGGACGTTGTTTTACGACGACATGCGGCGACTCGGAGGCTTCATGCTGCTCTCCGAGCGTGAGTGGGCACAGGAGGAATCACGATTCGGCCCGGAGCCGCTCGATGCCGGATTCCGGGCCGTCGACCTCGGTCACGCTCTCCGGCGGGGCCGCGCCCCGGTCAAGAATGCGCTGATGGACCAGTCCAGGGTGGCGGGCGTCGGGAATATCTACGCCAGTGAGGCGCTGAACAGTGCCAGGATCGATCCGACCCGCCCGGTATCCGACCTCACGGACGGTGATGTTCGGCGATTGCATCGATCCCTGCGCCGCATCCTCCGACGTTCGCTCGAAAGTGCCGGAACGACCTTCCGCGACTACCGGGCGGTTAATGGCAGATCCGGTTCATTCCAGACGTTTCTCCGGGTTTACGGGCGAGAGGGAGAAGCGTGTTCGAACTGCGGTGGCGTCATTCGTCGGATCGTACAGGCGGGCAGGAGTACGTACTACTGCCCGGGATGTCAGCGCTGACACCCTGCGAGTGGCCGCCTACGGGGTAAACGGGGCTCCGTCGGCCAGCGACAGGTGCGTGATCTCGACCTCTCCGTCGTCCACCCGCGCGATCGCAACGGACGCGGGATGTCCGGACCGGGGTTTGGTGGCGGCGCCCGGATTCACGATCCATCTGCTTCCCCAGCGATCGCAGCGTGGCACGTGGCTGTGGCCGTGCACGATCACGTCGGCCGTCGGAAACAGCTTGAGCAGCGAATTCACCAGTGCGACCAGGTCCTGTGGGTAACAGCAATTGCACGCCTTCCAGCTCGGAGCCCACGGACTCAGCCGTCCATCCGTACTGTGACCATCCCACGTTTCCCACACCGCATCGACGGGTGCGATGACCTCCAGCTCGTCCAGCAACTCGGCTCGTTCCACGTCACCGGCGTATAGAATCCGGTCCACACCTGCAAGCAGCTCGAACACCTCCGGCCGGAGCTTCCCATGGATGTCGCTGATCAACCCTACTCGCACCAATCTCTCCTCGGACTGCGCCGCAGGCATGTCGCCTGGAGCTGAAAGCGCCCGGCTCTCCCGGGATTCCTGTTGTCGGGGAACCGGCCCGGCGTCTAGGTTCCCGCCACGGTAGGGCGGAACTGACGGGGCGGCAACGCCAGCGCTGAAGCAGCCCAGCGGGAGCGGCGAACCGGATTGGACTACGGCGGGAAGACCGACAAGGAGCTCGTCCGACTCAGTCGGCGCGGTGATGAGCGAGCCGCTCGCGAGCTGGTTCAGCGATTCGAGCGTCCCGTATTCTCCATCGTCTACCGAATGGTTCGCGACCGGGAACTGGCCGAGGACCTTTCGCAGGAGGTGTTCGTCCGCACGTTCAACAACCTCGACCGCTACGACCGCTCGTACCGTTTCTCCTCCTGGCTGTTCAAAATCGCCTATAACCTCACGGTCGATCACCTGCGCAAGCGGGAGCTGCCGACGATTTCTGTGCACGGGGCCCCGGATGCGCTGACCCCGGAGCGCCAGGAAGCGACCTCCTTGAGCCTCGAATCCGACGAGGAGGCGCCGGATGATCGCCTCGTCGCCAAGGAGCTCGCCGGCGAGCTTGAAGAGGCGATCGCGGGACTGCGCGAGGACTACCGGACCGCGATTCTGCTGCGCCATGTCGAGGGACGTCCATACGAAGAGATCTCCGAGATCATGGGGATCCCGCTGGGAACCGTGAAGACATACATCTTTCGCGCGCGGCGCGAGCTGCGGGACGCACTTTCCGGGTCATACGAGGATTCGGAAGACTGAAACCAGAAACCCCCGGCCTCCGTACGGTCGAGGGAATGGAGGAAACGCTGTCATGAACGACACGAAAACAGGGACGACGACGCACCTGGCCGCAGAGGCCAGAGAGCGCATCGGCATGGGTGGAGAGCCCGGGCCGGGCGAGTCGCGTCATCTCGCTTCGTGCGAACGCTGCAGGCGGGAGATTGCAGAGATCGGGTCGCTACAGAGCGGTTCGCCGCCTCGTGGTGCTCGTTCCATTCGATCGGGTTCGAATCAAGTCATGGCTCGCGTTCAGCTGCCGGCCCCGCGCTGGAGCCGGGCGCTGGCCGGTCTCCGCGCGCACCCGCCAAGAGTAGCCGCGATCGCCGCGACGGCGGTCGCAGCCGTGATCGGGACGTTCGTCTGGCTGACCACGCGTATCCGGCAGGTCACTCCGGGCGTCGTGGCGAAGCTGGTCTACGAGCGCGGCCACAGGCCTCGTCTGGCAGGGCGTCGTGGCGGTCGGAAGGGTCGTTTACGACTCCGGACTCGCGACGCTCATCGGGGCGTTCCGTGCGGATCTGAACGCCTGGAGCGCCGTTGGCGCTCTGGCGACGTTGACGCTGGTCGGGATGATCTCGATGTGGATGTTGCTGAGGCTCATGGAAGTCTCGCCCAGTGCGATAAGAACCGGAGTGAGACGAATTGGATGATCGACACCATGGCACATGCGGAAGCGTGCGCCATACGACTGGACAGTGGTCCGGGAGATGGAGGATGATGATGATGATGGTCGAATCGGGATCGGAAACGGGGAACCTCCGTCTTCTGCGAAGAGGCGTCGCCA